>NZ_JAMYLG010000005.1:0-314476 GCF_040317865.1 Mesorhizobium sp. M1365 | reverse complement strand
TGTTATGTGTCTATTCGTCTGTGTTTCTTTTTTCGATAGTGCGTATTGTGGTCTAGGGGAGTAGGGCAGTAGGGCAGTAGGGCAGTAGGTGTCTATTCAGCCGACAGCTTGCGGATCAGAAGCCGCAAGAGCTTTCCTACGCTCTCGCTGTGGGGCATCAATAACTCGACCGCCTCGCGAGAGGTAATTCCAACCCTTTGCGCGATTAAAAGGTGTGTCTCCAGTTCCTTGAGTGATCCCTGGGCGATCCTGAGAAACTGCTGGTAGGAAGCTCGGCTTTCTCGGCCGTAACCCTCGGCGATGTTGGCGGGCACCGACGTTGCTGCCCGACGCACCTGACCCGTCAGCCCGTAGATCTCGTCTTTCGGCCAAGTCCTTGTCACCTGGTAGATTGCAACTGTTAGGTCCATGGCTTGCTGCCAAACGATCAGATCCCTGTACGATGCGATCTTGTCCGTCATCCTTGCCCTACTGCCCTACTGCCCTACTGCCATATTGCCCTACTCCCCTACTCCCCTACTCCCCTACTACACATTCAGCAGCAAATACTCCCTCTCCCACGGGCTGATCACTTCCATGAAGGTTTCGAATTCCGCTCGCTTGATCGCCGCATAGGTGGCGGCAAATGACTTGCCGAGCAGCGCGCCGAGTTCTTCGTCTGCCTCGAACAGGTCGACGGCTTCGAGCAGGCTGCGCGGCAGGTCGATCTGGTCCTCGTTGGCGGTCGTCAGAACCGGCGGCTCGGCCTTGATCTTGTTGGTCATGCCGATCAGTCCGCAGGCAAGCGATGCCGCCAGCGCCAGATAGGGGTTGGCGTCGGAGGAGGGGATGCGGTTTTCGACGCGCCGCGCAGCCGGGTCGGAGCGGGGCACGCGGAAGGCGGTGGTGCGGTTGTCGTAGCCCCATTTGTTGTTGACCGGCGCCGAGGCCGACTGCGTCAGCCGCCGGTAGGAATTGACGTAGGGCGCAAACATCACCAGCGCGTTCGGCACATGTTTCTGCATGCCGCCGATGAAATGGAAGAAGGCCTCGGTCTCCGAGCCGTCCTCCGCCGAAAAGACGTTCTTGCCGGTCTTCTTGTCGATGATCGACTGATGGATATGCATGGCCGAACCGGGCTGCCCTTGGATCGGCTTGGCCATAAACGTGGCGTAGATCTCGTGCTTGAGCGCCGCCTCGCGGATGGTTCGCTTGAACATGAACACCTGGTCGGCGAGCTCGATCGGATCGCCGTGACGCAGATTGATTTCGAGCTGGCCGGCGCCCTCCTCGTGGATCAGCGTGTCGATCTCCAGGCCCTGGCTTTCGGAGAAATGGTAGATGTCGTCGATCAATTCGTCGAATTCGTTAACCCCGGCGATCGAATAGCCGGCGCCGCCGCCGATCGGCCGCCCCGATCGACCTACCGGCGGGGTCAGCGGATAGTCCGGATCGGGGTTCTTGCGCACCAGGTAGAACTCGATCTCGGGTGCCACGACCGGCCTCAGTCCACGCTTGTCATAGGCGGCAAGCACGCGCTTCAGCACGTTGCGCGGCGTGAACTCGACCGAGCGGCCGTCCTGGTGGACGAGGTCGCAGATAACCGCCGCGGTAGGGTCCTCCTCCCACGGCACCACCGTCAGCGTCGAGAGGTCAGGCATCAGCTTGAGGTCGCCGTCGTCCTCCGGATAGTGGAAGCCGTTGCCGTCCTCCGGATAGCCGCCGGAAATCGTCGTCATGAACACCGCCGAAGGCAGCGCCAGCGAGGTGTTGGAGGTGAACTTCTTCGATGGCATCATCTTGCCGCGCGCAACCCCGGCCTGGTCGGGTGTGATGCATTCGATATCTTCGATGCCGCGCCATTCCAGCCAGGCGCTGACTTCCTTCCAGTTCTTGACGCCACGTTGGTTTTTCACGAAGGCAGGCGTGCGGGCGCGTCCTCCGCGGCTCGACGGACGGACTTCCTTTTTTGCAGGCGGCATCAATCACCAGATTTGTTGCAGATTGTGGAGTATAGCCGTTGCCGGCGACGAAAGGGAAGGGGAGCCGGCTGGCGTCCGCCTCGACTAGCCGGGGAAACACAACGACTTCCGGATAAAAACATCCTGGTCTAGGGTCGGCGTCCCGCAACGCCGCAATTGAAGACGTCGAATGCAACACAGCCGCAAACTGACAACGATCGGCTTCGATGCCGACGACACGCTGTGGCAGAACGAACAGTTCTTCCGCATGACCGAGCAGCGCCTCTCCGCGCTGCTCGCCGACCACGCCGAGGAGGATCGGATTTCGGCAAGATTGCTGGAGGCCGAGAAGCGCAACCTCGCGGTCTACGGCTTCGGCATCAAGGGATTTACGCTGTCGATGATCGAGACGGCGATCGAGGTCACCGAAGGCCAGGTGCCTGCCTCAACCATTGCTGAAATTCTCGCCGCGGGCCGCGAGATGCTCAGCCATCCGATCGAGCCGCTTCCGCATGCGCGCGAGACCGTGGAAAAGCTGGGCGGCGCTTACCGCCTGGTGCTGATCACCAAGGGCGACCTGTTCGACCAGGAACGCAAGCTGGCGCAATCCGGCCTGGGCGAGCTGTTCCATGCGGTCGAAATCGTCAGCGACAAGAGCGCGGCCACCTATAGCCGCATCTTCAGCCGCCACGGCGACGGCCCGGAAAAGGGCATGATGGTCGGCAACTCGCTCAAATCGGACGTCGTGCCGGCCATCGAAGCCGGCAGTTGGGGCATCCACGTTCCGCATGAGCTGACCTGGGTGCTGGAACATGTCGAGCCGCCGGTCTCGGCACCACGCTTTCGCCAGATAGCCAATCTCGGTGAATTGCCGGGCTTGATCGAGCGTATCGGCGAGATTGATTGATCAGGTCTGCAGTCGAGGCATAGCGGTCGGCGTCAATTGCGGCTAATTGCGATCAGCCGGTCGATCACCGGCTGCAGCCGTTCGGTGGTGATCGGCTTGACGACCACTGCATCGACGACGCTGGACAAGCCCAGGCTCTCCGGAGTGCCGGTCTTGACTGAAAGCAGGATCACCGACGGAAGCGATCTGCCTGACGCCCTTCGCAGTGCATCGATACCCGACAGCAAGGCGTCGCAGTCCCCGTTCTCCGCACCGCCGTCGAGAACGACAGTCCCGGGAATCAGCGTGTGCAAGGCCTTTGCCGCGGTTTCGGGAGTTTCCGAGATCGGTTTGAGGCCGGACCGCTCCACGATCTTTGAAACCACGACGCGGTTGATCGGTGATTTTCCGACCACCAGCACCCGAGAAAAATCCGGGAGCATCCGCGTCTCCATGTTCCGGCTAACGAAAGGCAGCTGTTTTGCAGTCTCGATATCGCGATTCGCTGGGCACATGGCGGGGCAGGCCGTTGTTCAATGTTTCAATGCAGGGTTGAAACTCGAGAGGTAATTGGCGTGAGATCACTGCTCATGTCAAGCTCAAATGGCATATCAGGAGAATATCGCAAGAAACATTAAAATTAAAATTAAGTGCTTTTCTTTGCCGCCGCCCGAAGGAGAAGTTGCCACCACAACCGGGCAGGCTTCAGCGAAGTTTGGCTTTGCGGCGCGTACGCACCAACTCGCAGCCATAGCCGGGTTGACGAAAGGTTGGATGAAGGCGAGGCAGGTCTGTCGCGAGCTTGTCGTATCGCCTCGCCGGACTACCCTTCCTCGTTGGCTAGGCACGTCTCTTTGATCGGCGGGAGATGACAATGGAACTCGTGACTCACAAGAAATTCAAAAACGGCCGGTTGATGCCATGGGGAAAGGGTACGGTCGTTACCGGCGCAAAGGGATTTGTCTACCTTTCCGGAAACACCGCGACCGCCGAGGACTACGATCCGATCGGCAAAAGCGGCGGCGGCGCCGTCGGCGATGCGGCCGCGCAGTGGCGCGCAATTCTCACCAACATCAAATTAGATCTGGAAGAGCTTGGCACTGGGCTCGAGCATCTCATCCGGCTGACCTTCTTTGTTAAGGGGCCATTTCCCGATGGCGGCGTGCTGAGCTCCCCCAATTTTCGCCTGGACGTCTTGGACGAATTCTTTGCCGTGCACTGCCCGAAGCACTGCAGCTACAACAACCCGCCGCCGTCGGAAGTTATTGGCGTTGCAGCGCTTGCGCAGCCTGATCTTGTCATTGAAATCGTTGCACTAGCAGCTCTGCCGGACTAGGCAGAGCCGCGGCGTGCGAGGTGCAATAGCATGCGTTCAAAAAGGCGCGGTGCGATAGAGTTTATCAGTCGTGGCTCCGCTGCGTGACGATGACCGGGATCAGCAGATCGCCCCAGTTGCCGTCGCCGCCATGGTGCCGTGCCGAGCGCACCAGTTCGACCGAGACGCCGGCCTCGACCGCCTTCATCACCGACTGATTGAGCCTGTGCAGATCGTTCGCCAGCATTCGGATGGTCGCCTGCTGGTCGACATTCATGCTGGTGGCCTGCTCTTCGGCCCGTTCCTTGACGCGGCTTATCGATGCCATTGGTCTTCTCCCTGTGTTGCCATGTCTGTTGTATTGCCATGCCCGTTTGAGCGTTCCCTCGGTCTGTCTGCTATTCCGCTATTCCGCCGCCGGCCTGAATTGGGCGTGCTCGGTCGATCCATGCATGGCCGTGGTCGAAGACTGGCCACCGGTGATCGCCATCGAGACGGCGTCGAAATAGCCGGTGCCGACCTCGCGTTGGTGCTTGGTGGCGGTGTAGCCATTGGCTTCCGCGGCGAATTCCGCCTCCTGCAGTTCCGAATAGGCGGCCATCTGCCGCTCCTTGTAGCCGCGGGCGAGCTCGAACATGCCGAAATTGAGCTGGTGGAAACCGGCCAGCGTAATGAACTGGAACTTGTAACCCATGGCGCCGAGTTCCTTCTGGAACCTCGCAATCGTCGCGTCGTCGAGATTCTTCTTCCAGTTGAAAGACGGCGAGCAATTATAGGCAAGCAGCTTGCCTGGATGATGCTTGCGCACACCCTCGGCAAACGTCCTGGCCTGCGCCAGATCGGGCTTGGAGGTCTCGCACCAGATCAGGTCCGCATAGGGCGCATAGGCGATGGCGCGGGCGATGCAGGGCTCGATGCCGTTGCTGACATGGTAGAAGCCCTCCGCCGTGCGGCCGGCGCCATAATCGACGAAGGGCCGGTCGCGTTCGTCGATGTCGGAGGTCAAGAGCTTTGCCGCTTCAGCGTCGGTGCGCGCCACGACCAGCGTCGGCGTGCCCATGACGTCGGCGGCAAGCCGCGCGGCGTTGAGGTTGCGGATGTGTGCGGCGGTCGGGATCAGTACCTTGCCGCCGAGATGGCCGCATTTCTTCTCCGAAGCCAGCTGGTCCTCGTAATGGACACCGGCCGCACCCGCCTCGATGAATGCCTTCATGATCTCGAAGGCGTTGAGCGGCCCGCCGAAGCCGGCTTCGGCATCGGCGACGATCGGCGCGAACCAGGTGTCGACCGACAGCCCCTTGCCTTCCGAAGTCTCGATCTGGTCGGCGCGCTGTAAGGTTCGGTTGATGCGCTTGACCAGCTCGGGCGCCGCATTGGCGGGATAGAGCGACTGGTCCGGGTACATGGCGGAAGCGGTGTTGGCATCGGCGGCGACCTGCCATCCCGACAGATAGATCGCTTTCAGCCCCGCCCGCACCTGCTGCATCGCCTGGTTGCCCGACATGGCACCCAGCGCGTTGACGAAATCTTCTTCATGGATGAGCTGCCACAGCCGGTTTGCCCCCATTTCGGCGAGGCTCTGCCGGATCTGCACCGAGCCGCGCAGCCGCTTCACCTCCTCCGGCGAATAGGGCCGTTCGATGCCATCAAAGCGGCCTTGCGGCGCCGACGGGACAAGGTTGTAAAAGTCGGTCATTGGTCACTCCAGGCGGTTTTGATGCCGGTTTTCGGAAGGCGTCGCAGAGGAAAGATGCGTGCGCCATGTGTGACATCATTTACATGCCGGCACGACGCAAGCGAGGTAAACCTCCAGGTTAGCCAGAAAATAAGAGAAAACCTGTGTTGCGTTTGACGGATGAGAGCTGTAAATTTGTCATGATTGTAAAACGCCGCCATGCCATCAGCGGATGTAAATTTCTGTCAAGGGCAGTCGATTGGCCGACCACAAAATCTTTGCCGGGCCGCGCATTCGTCGCATCCGCAACGCCAAGGGGCTGACCCAGACGGCGATGGCCGAAGGGCTCGGCATCTCGCCGTCCTATCTCAATCTCATCGAGCGCAACCAGCGGCCGCTGACGGTGCAACTGATCCTGAGACTGGCAACTGTCTACAAGGTCAACCCGCACGAATTGCAAGGCGAGGCGAGGGGGTCGGTTGCCGACTTGAAGGAAGTGTTTTCAGATCCGCTGCTGGCCGGCGAACTGCCGGGCGACCAGGAACTCATCGAGCTTGCCGAGGCGGCGCCAAACGCCTCCGCTGCCGTCATAAAGCTGTTTCGCGCCTATCGCGAGCAGGCCGAGCGGCTATCCGATCTCAACGAACTGCTCGCGCGTGACGGCAAGGCCACCGCCCTCTCCGGTGCCAGGCTGCCGATCGACGAGGTGCATGAGATTTTCGAACGCCGGCCGAACCATTTTGCCGCGCTCGAAGAGGAAGCCGAGGCATTCACGTCGGTGCTCGATCGCGGCGACGGTCTGTTCAGTGCGTTGAAGGCCTGGCTGCGGCGTGAATTCGGCATCGTCGTCAAGGTATTGCCGGTCGCCACCATGCCCAACTGGCGGCGTCGCTATGACCGTCACTCGCAGCGCCTGTTCCTGTCCGAGCGGCTGTCGCCATTCGATCAACTGCGCGAGGTGGCGATGGAGGCCTGCCTGATCCGCATGAGCGTCGCTGTCGCCGCCGAGATCCAGGTGCTGAAGCTGACCACCGACGAAGCCCGCCGGCTGGCGCGTTTCGAGCTCGGCCGCTATGCCGCGCACGCGCTGATGATGCCCTATCAGCCTTTTCACGCGGCGGCGGTCCGCGCCCGCTATGACATCGACATGTTGCGGTCGCGCTTCGGCGTTTCGTTCGAGCAGGCGGCCAACCGGCTGACCACCCTGCAGCGGCCGGGTGCGCTGGCTGTGCCGTTCTTCATGCTCGAGGTCGACAATGCCGGCAATCGCTTCCGCAAGGCGGGCAGCCACGGCTTTCCGCAAAGCCGCTTCGGCGGCGGCTGTCCGAAGCTGCCGGTCCATGCCGCCTTCGCTCAGCCCGGCCAGATCCTGGTCGAGGCAGTGGAAATGCCAGATGGCGCAGCGTTTCTCTGCATTGCCCGCACGCTCGAGGGGCCGCAGGGCTCGTTTGCCGAGCGCCCGCGGCGCACGGCGCTGTTGCTCGGCTGCGACATCGGTTTTCGCGACGAGGTCGTCTATGGAGCGGCATTGCCGGGGCCGGCCGCCATCGGCAAGACCGGACAGAGCGCCGCTGCGCTGGCTACGCCGGTCGGCCCTGCCTGCCGGCTGTGCGAACGCATCGGCTGCCTCGCCCGCGCCGAGCCACCCGTTACACGTCCGCTCGGCCTCGACGAGATGGTCACGGGACTGTCGGCGTTCGATTTCCAGTGATTCGGCTCCAGCAATATTGCGGCTGAATCTTCGACCAAAGGACCTCATCTGTTCCTGCGGCGGCAACCAGTAAGCTGGTTCGCGGTTGCCGGCCAAAATATTGGTTCGGCCAAAATATTGATTCAGCCGAATATTGATTCAGCATTGACGGTACGGTATCAAAAAAAGAACTGCGCAACGGTCGGGGGATCAATGATGGGCAGGACAGTTTTTTGGCTTGGCGCTCGCGTTTTCGGCCGATCCCGCATTGGCTGAAAAGTCCTCGGATTTCTTCAAATCCTATCAACAGTATAATGATGCCGGCAAGGCGTTCCTGGACAAGATCGATCCGAAGACCGGCGCGATAAATCTTGCCGAAGGCGTCCATCTCGACCTCAAGGACAAGTTCTATTTTCTGGACAAGAAGGACACGCTCTCCGTCCTCACCGAAGCCTGGGGCAATCCGCCCGACTCTGGTTCCGATGCCCTCGGCATGATCTTTCCAGTCTCCCATGATCCCATTGCCGACAACAATTGGGGGATAGAGCTGCGCTGGGAAAAGATCGGTTACGTCGACGACAGCGACGCCGCGTCCATCGATTACAATGAACTGCTGCGCAACATGCAGTCAGACACTCTGTCCGGCAACGATCAGAGGGTAAAGGATGGCTATGCGCCCATTACGCTGATCGGCTGGGCGTCGCCGCCGGTTTATGACGCGGCCCACAAGCGCCTGCACTGGGCCAAGGAGCTGCAATTTGGCAACGATGCCGCCCATACGCTCAACTACGACGTCCGTTTCCTTGGCAGGGAGGGCGTCTTCGTGATGAGCTATATCGCGACGGTGGAACAATTGCCGGAGATAAGGCAAAGCCTGGATGAAGTGCTTGGCCTCGCGGACTTCAATACCGGCAAGACATACGCTGATTTCGTGCCGGGCGTCGATACGGTTGCGGCGATTGGCGTCGGTGGCCTGATTGCCGGCAAGCTGGCGGCGAAAGCAGGTTTTCTGGTCGTGGCGCTGATCGCGCTGAAAAAGTTTGGCCTGCTCCTGCTGGTTCCGCTGGCCGGTCTCTGGCGCTTTATCCGCGGCAATAGGGGCACGTCGTAAAGCCATCGTCGACCGGTCGCCTCGGATCATCGCCGGGCGAGGGCGATGCGCCCTCATCAGTGCGCCAAACGGAACATCGAACTGGATCACGCCCGGCCTTCTGCTTTGCGTTACGCGAATGAGGCACGTCTCTGTCGTCCATTGCACATCGTGCTGCTCCGAATTCGCCGACAGTCATACCCATGACCGATACCGCATCATCTCCGGTTGCCGCTTCGCCGATCGTGTCGCCGCAAGGCGAACGCGTCGGCTTCCTGCTGGTATTCCTGTCGGCGTTGATGTGGAGCTTCGGCGGCAGCATTGCGCGCTTCATCGACAACGCCGACAGCTGGACGGTGGTGTTCTGGCGCTCGGTCTGGGCCGCCGCCTTCCTGCTCTGCTTCATGGTCTGGCGCGATGGCTGGCGTGGCACGCTGAAGCTGTTTCGCGGCATGGGCCTGGCCGGCCTTGCGGTGGCGTTCTGCTTCGCCACGGCGTCGACCTCTTTCGTCGTGGCGCTTGCCTATACCACCGTCGCCAACATCCTGTTGATGCAGGCCGGCGTGCCGCTTCTGGCGGCGCTGTTTGCCTGGGCGCTGTTTCGCGAACGGGTGGCGGTGGCGACCTGGGTGGCGATCGCCGCCGTTATTGTCGGCGTCGCCATCATGGTGTCGGAATCGCTCGATGGCGCGGTGTCGCCAATCGGCGACGGGCTGGCGCTGCTCATCGCTGTCATGTTCTCGATCGCCACCGTCATCACGCGCCGCTTTGCCCATGTGCGCATGACGCCGGCGACCTGCCTCGGCACGATGCTGGCGGCCGCCTTTGCGGCATCGCAGGCGTCGGCGCTGGGCGTCTCCAGCCACGATATGGGCTTCCTCTTTGCCTTTGGCGTGATCAATCTGGGACTCGGTCTCGCCTTCTTCGCCACCGGAGCCCGGCTTGTTCCGGCCGCCGTCGCGGCGCTGCTCGGCACGTTCGAACCGATCCTTGGCCCGATCTGGGTCTGGCTCATCCATTCCGAGGTGCCGTCGGCGCGCACCATCGTCGGCGGTGCGGTCGTGGTCACCGCGCTGCTCGTCCATATCGGGCTCGAGTTCAAACGCCAGACGCGGCCCGCGCGAGCGGGCGTCACCGGTGTGCCGTCACCTAATTGATGCAGTGCGCGCGTCAAAGCGAGATGAACCATTGACAACGTCGCAGCCGCGCGGGCAGGCTGCGATCACGGCAACAACAAGACAGGCGTATCTTGCCAAGTCTCCATGCCGGTCGCATCGAGGCCGGACAATATCGTCGTCTCCCTGCCCGCGCCGTAGCGAAAGCTTCCGACGGCGTCGGAACACCACCAACGCCACGCCAGGTCTTCGCTGTCGGCTCGCCGCCGAACGATAATGGCGCCGGCAATTCGCGCTTGTCGCCTGCCTGCAAGCCCAATACCTTGAAGCAAATGCCCAGCCGCGCGGACGCCGCGACGAGCTGGCGACGGAACACTCATCAAAGGAGAATAGCATGACCCGCAAAGCGCTCTGGCTTTCGGCGACTTCGGCGTTTCTGGCAGTTTTTACCTTGGGCGCGCATGCCGAGGATCGCGTCGTCAACGTCTTCAACTGGTCGGACTATATCGACAGTTCGATCATCGACGACTTCACCAAGGAAACCGGCATCAAGGTCGTCTACGACACTTTCGATTCCAACGAGATCCTGGAAACGAAACTGCTCGCCGGCGGCAGCGGCTACGATGTCGTCGTGCCCAGCGGCAATTTCCTTGCACGACAGATCCAGGCGGGTGTGTTCCAGAAGCTCGACAAATCGAAACTGCCGAATATTTCCAACATGTGGGATGTTATTTCGGAGCGGACCAATGAATACGACCCCGGCAACGAATATTCCGTCAACTATATGTGGGGAACGGTCGGAATTGGCTACAACATCAAGAAAGTGCAGGCGGCACTTGGCTCCGACAAGATCGACAGCTGGGATGTTTTCTTCAATCCAGACACACTGAAGAAGCTCAATGATTGCGGCGTTCATGTGCTGGACTCGCCGGCGGACATGATACCGGCTGCATTGAAATATCTCGGTCTTGACCCGAACAGCACGTCTGCCGACGATATCGCCAAGGCCGAGGAGGCACTGCTCAAGATCCGGCCCTACATCCGCAAGTTCCACTCTTCCGAATACATCAACGCCCTGGCCAACGGCGATATCTGCCTGGCGGTCGGCTTCTCGGGCGACATCTTCCAGGCGCGCGATCGCGCCGATGAAGCCAAGCAGGGTGTCGAAATCGGCTACTCCGTGCCGAAGGAAGGGGCGCAGATATGGTTTGATCAGATGGCGATACCGGCCGATGCACCGCACGTCGCCGAGGCACACGAATTTCTCAACTACATGATGAGGCCGGAAGTGATCGCCAAATCATCAAATGCCGTTCTGTACGCCAACGGCAACAAGGCTTCGCAGCAGTTCATCGACAAGGCGATTCTGGAAGATCCTGCGATCTATCCCGACGCCGCGACTATGCAGAAGCTCTACACCGTTTCGCCTTACGATCCCAAGACCCAGCGCATCATCACCCGCACCTGGACCAAGATCGTCACCGGCCAATAGCAACCTGACCAGGGCCCGGCAGCCGTTGCCGGGCCGCTTTCTCATGAGGCAAGCAGCAGGACGGAGTGGGACATGAAATCGCTTGGCAGCATCCGCAGGGATTTTGCGCCATGGAACGATCCGAACGCCAAGCCATACATCCAGTTCGACAACGTCACCAAGAAATTCGGTGAGTTTACAGCGGTCAACAACCTGTCGCTGACCATTTTCGAACGCGAATTCTTTGCCTTGCTGGGGGCCTCAGGCTGCGGGAAATCGACGCTGCTCAGGATGCTCGCCGGCTTCGAGGAGCCGACTGCCGGCCGCATCCTGCTCGACGGCCAGGATCTGCGCGGCATTCCGCCCTACCGACGGCCGGTCAACATGATGTTCCAGTCCTACGCCTTGTTTCCGCACATGACGGTCGAGAACAACATTGCCTTCGGCCTCAAGCAGGAAGGCATGGCCAAGGCCGACATCGACAAGCGCGTCGCCGAGATGCTGAAGCTGGTCAAGCTCGAGCAGTTCGCCAAGCGCAAACCGCACCAATTGTCGGGCGGCCAGCGCCAGCGCGTTGCACTCGCCCGCTCGGTGGCCAAGCGGCCGAAAGTCCTGCTGCTCGACGAGCCGCTTGGTGCGCTGGACAAGAAGCTGCGCGAGGAGACCCAGTTCGAGCTGATGGACCTGCAGCAGAACCTCGGCCTCACCTTCGTCGTTGTCACCCATGATCAGGAAGAGGCGATGACGATGGCCGACCGCATCGCCATCATCGACAAGGGCGAGGTGATGCAGGTGGCGACGCCGGCCGAGGTCTACGAGGCGCCGGGTTCCCGCTTCGTCGCCGGCTTCGTCGGCAATGTGAATATGTTCGACGGCAAGATCGCGGCTGGCGAGGCCGGCAGCGCGAGCATCGATGCCGGCAACGGCATCACCATCCGGACCGAAAATGCCGGCAGTGCCGCGGCCGGGACATCCGTCACCTTCGCCATCAGGCCGGAGAAGATCAAGGTGTCCTCCATAAAACCGGCCGGTGCCGTCAACGCCATCGAGGGCGAGGTCTACGACATAGCCTATCTCGGCGACATGACCGTCTATCACGTCAGGCTGAACGACGGTCAGGTGGTGCGGGCGAGCACCATGAACGCGGCACGTCTCACCGAGGACCCATTGACCTGGAACGACCGCGCCTGGGTTTCTTTCCGCCCCGACGCCGGCGTCGTCCTGACACGGTAGAGACTGATCATGTCCGCTGTCACTGCCGCAACAAGCTCTCCGGCAAGCGCTGCCGGCAAATCCGCCTTGGTCAGGCTGGGAGCGGCGTTCGTTAGCCGGCTCGTCATCATCATCCCCTACCTCTGGCTGCTGTTCTTCTTTCTCGTCCCTTTCATCATTGTCTTCAAGATTTCGCTGTCGCAGACGGCGATCGCCATGCCGCCCTACACGCCGGTGCTTGATTTCCGCAGCGGCATTTCCGGGTTTATTTCAGGATTCGGCGCACTGAATTTCGACAACTATACCTGGCTGACGCAGGATGCGCTTTACTTCAATGCCTATGTGACGAGCGTCATCGTCGCCGCCATCTCGACGGTCCTGACATTGCTGGTCGGCTATCCCATAGCCTATGGCATGGCGCGCGCCCCAGCGACGATTCGCCCGACCTTGCTGATGCTGGTGATCCTGCCGTTCTGGACCTCGTTTCTGATCCGTGTCTACGCCTGGATCGGCATCCTCAAGCCCGAGGGCCTGCTCAACCAGCTGCTGCTCGCCACCGGCATCATCAGCCAACCGCTGATCATCCTCAACACCTATACGGCGATCTTCATCGGCATCGTCTACTCCTATCTGCCGTTCATGGTGCTGCCGCTCTATTCGTCCTTGGAGAAGATGGACCATTCTCTGATCGAGGCCGCCAAGGATCTCGGCTGTCCGCCGACCAGCGCCTTTTGGAAGATCACCTTCCCCCTGTCGCTGCCCGGCGTCATCGCTGGCTGCCTGCTGGTGTTCATTCCCGCCGTCGGCGAGTTCGTCATTCCCGACCTGCTCGGCGGCTCGCAGACGCTGATGATCGGCAGGACGCTGTGGAACGAGTTCTTCGCCAACCGTGACTGGCCGGTGTCGTCCGCGGTTGCCGTCATCTTGCTGCTGCTGCTGATCGTGCCGATCATGCTCTTCCAGCGAGCCCAGGCGCGCGCCCAGGAGCAGGACCAATGAACGCGACCTGGAGCCGCTTCAACATCACGTCGATCGTGCTCGGCTTTGCCTTTCTTTACCTGCCGATCGTCCTGCTCGTCGTGTTCTCTTTCAACGAATCGAAGCTGGTCACCGTCTGGGGTGGCTTCTCGACGAAATGGTACGTGTCGCTGTTCCACAACCGGGGTCTGATGGACGCCACCTGGGTGACGGCCCGCGTCGGCGTCATCTCGGCAAGCGTGGCGACCGTGCTCGGCACGCTGGCGGCGCTCACCTTGACACGCTACACGCGCTTTCGCGGCCGGCTTCTGTTTTCCGGCATGGTGTTTGCGCCGCTGGTCATGCCGGAAGTCATCACCGGCCTGTCGCTGCTGCTGCTCTTCGTCGCCGTCGGCCTCGACCGCGGCTTTCTCACGGTGACGCTTGCCCACACCACGCTAACCATGTGCTTCGTTGCGGTGGTGGTTCAGTCGCGCCTGATCACTTTCGATCGTTCGCTGGAAGAGGCCGCGATGGACCTCGGCGCGCCACCGGTGAAGACCTTCTTCCAGATCACGCTGCCGGTCATCATGCCGGCTATCGTCTCCGGCTGGATGCTGGCCTTCACGCTGTCGCTCGACGATTTGGTTATTGCCAGCTTCACCTCGGGACCCGGCGCCACGACGCTGCCGATGAAGATCTACAGCCAGGTCCGCCTTGGCGTGACGCCGGAAATCAACGCAGCCTGCACCATCTTGATCGCGGTCGTCGCAGTTGGCGTGATCATCGCTTCGCTCGCAAACAAACGCCGCGAGGTGCAGCGCCAACGCGACGAGCAGGCCGCGCAGCGCGGTTGATGCTGCTGCTGCTTACTCTCCCGAAACGCCGCGGCTTATCGGCGAGATGAACGGCGTGCTCCAGGTGCCGCCGACGAAGAACGACGACTGATTGGGTCCCTGGCCGTTCGTCTGCGTGGCAGCCTGGCTCGGCTGGACGATGCCGCCGGACAGCGCCAGCCCGCGTCCGGCATAGGATGCGATGCCGGAAAGCCAGATCTTGTATTGCGCGGAATTCACCTCGGCCTTGTCGATGCGCGCCACGCCGTTCGAAATGCTCGCCTTGAGCTCGGCCCCGTCGATCGGCAGCGTTCCGTCCGAGACGTCGTCCAGCGCGAAGAATCCGCCCTGTTCGGTGTGCTTGAGGAACGCCGGCAGGTTAAGCCGGCTCAGCGCACCCGCGCCGAACGTCGCCGACAGCGAGCCATTGGCGTTTTCGAAAATCGAGTCCCAGGTTCTGCCAGGCCCCTTGAGGATGACCGAAACGGTTCCAGTGCCGATCGGCACCAGCCGCGTCATCCCGGCCGCGGTGCCGAAAGCGCCGCCGTCGATATCGGAAGCAAGCAGCCGGATCTCGACTTCCGTGCCGGCGGGCTTGCGGTCGAAACGGACGCTGCTCTGGACGTTGCCGCCAAAGGCGGATGCATCCGAGATGTCGAAGACGGCAAGGCCGTTCTTGACCTGGGCAGTGGCGGCGACGTCGGCAAGCTGGATGGCGCCGGCGGTGGCATGCGCCGCCGACAGCCTGAGATCGAGATTGATCCGGTCGGCGAAGCTTGTGTCGATTTCGCCCGGGCCGGTGCCGCCGGCGGATGGTACCGGCGTAAAGGCGGAGAGAAATGATCTGAGGTCGAGCGTATCGAAGGCAAGTGTGCCGGAGATCACCGGCAGTGCCTCACCATAGGTGAAGTCCAGCGCACCCATTCCCGGGTTGTTGTCGAGGGTCAGGGCCGTGTTTTCAAATTTGACGCGCCCGGCCGTCGCCGTGATCTTGCTTGAAACCGAGATCGAGCCGATTGCGGCACCGGGCGCGATGCCGGCCTGCGACCATTCGAGCACGCGTCGGAGCGAAGGTGCGGCGAATTTCGCCTGGCCGTCGAAATAGCCGTTCTCCGACATGCTGGCACGGCCGTCGAACGAAAAACTGGCCGGTGCCGCCTTGAAGGAAAATGTGGCCGGTGCTGTGCCGCCACCAAACAGCACGAGCGGGTTCGGCGATGCTGCGTCGATGGCAACACTTTCGCCGCGCCATATCCCGGTCGCCGACAGCGTCGCATTGCTATTCATCGCGGCCCAATTCGCCTGGCCGCTCAGGCTGCTCAATATCTCCTGGTCCTTGCCGCCGATGGCAGCCACTACGCGGCCGTCCCTGAACTCGACTGTGCCGAACGGATCTGTCGGCAGCTTGCCGAGATCCGGCTTGGCTGGATTTGTGTTGATCACCGCGCGGGCAGCATCGATCGAACGCGCAATGCGCCCACCGCTGGGAATCACAGGCAGGAAAAACCCGCTCGCGGTACGCTGAACCCGGATCGTCGGTCGTACCAGCCGCGCCGTCGAAAACACCACATCGCCACGCAGCGCCGCCATCGCTGAGAGGTCGACCTCGACCCGTTCGGCCTCGACCACGGGCGGCGCATCCGTCTCTGTCCATTGCGACAGCGTCACGTCGCTCAGGATCGCCCGGAAATTCGGCCAGACCTCGATACGCGGCGCGCCGTCGATGGTGACCCGGAAACCGCTCCACGCGCTCATTTCCCACGCGATACGGTCGCGTACGATGCGGGTCGAGGCGATCAACGGCAAGGCTGCGACAACCAGCGCGATGACGATGACGGCTGCGCCGATCGCCCATATTCCGCGTCGGATCAAAGGTGATGGCATATCGCCCCGTATGCTTCCATTCCGACAAAATCGCCCGACGGGTGTAACCGACGGCTGACGCATTTCAAGTCTTTATGGCCCGGCGATGGCATTTGCGCACACGCTGACCGGCGCGGTCCAACAAAATCTTGCTCTGCTGCATCGCGATATGCATAAGCGATGCAGCCTACGGAGAAACAATGATGGCTGACGACGCACCGCTCTGGATCCCGACGCAAGAGCAGATCGACGCGGCGCCGATGACCGCCTTCATGAATGCCGCGGCGAACATGGCCGGCAAGGTTTTCTCCTCCTATGCCGACCTGCATCGCTGGTCGATCGATGATCGCGAGACCTTCTGGAGCCTGGTCTGGGACTTTTGTGGCATCGTCGGCGACAAGGGCGAACGCGTGCTGGTCGATGGCGACAAGATGCCCGGCCCGACCTTCTTTCCTGAGGCAAAGCTGAACTTCGCCGAGAATCTCCTCAAGAAAACCGGGCTTGGCGACGCAATCGTCTTTCGCGGCGAGGACAAGGTCGAGCGGCGGCTGTCCTGGAACGAGCTGCATGCGCTGACCTCGCGACTGCAGCAGCTTTTCCTGTCGCTCAAGGTGAAGAAGGGCGACCGCATCGCCGCGATGATGCCCAACATGCCGGAGACCGTTGCTGCGATGCTGGCGGCCGCCTCGATCGGCGCGGTCTGGTCGTCCTGCTCCCCAGATTTCGGCGAGCAGGGAGTTCTCGACCGGTTCGGCCAGATCGAGCCTGTCGTGTTCATCGCGCCGGACGGCTACTGGTACAATGGCAAGGCGATCGAAGTCGCCGACAAGATCGCGGCCGTGGCGGGCAAGCTCGCCACCGTCCGTAAAGTCCTCATTGTCGACTATCTCGGCACCTCGCTCGACGTCGCCGCAACCATCGGCAAGGCGGCTGCGCTGGAAGAGGCGCTGTCACCCTTTGCCGCAAGGCCTGTCGCCTACGAAAGGCTGCCGTTTTCGCATCCGCTGTACATCCTGTTTTCATCGGGCACGACCGGCATTCCCAAATGCATTGTCCATTCGGCCGGCGGAACGCTGATCCAGCACGTCAAGGAAGAACGGCTGCATGCCGGCCTGCTCGACGGCGACCGCTTCTTCTACTTCACCACCTGCGGCTGGATGATGTGGAACTGGCTGGTGTCGGGCCTGGCATCGGGCGCCACCTTGCTGCTCTACGACGGCTCGCCGTTCTACCCGGACGGCAATGCGCTGTTCGACTTCGCCGATGCCGAAAAGATGACCTATTTCGGCACCTCGGCCAAATTCATCGATTCCGTGCGCAAGGCCGGCCTGAAGCCGATCCGCACGCATGATCTTTCCAGCGTGCGCACCATCTCATCGACCGGCTCGCCGCTATCGCCGGAAGATTTCCGCTTCGTCTATGAAGGCATCAAGAAGGACGTGCATCTGGCTTCGATTTCCGGCGGCACCGATATCGTCTCCTGCTTCGTGCTCGGCGTGCCGATCGAACCGGTATGGACCGGCGAGATCCAAGGGCCCGGGCTCGGCCTTGCCGTCGATGTCTGGGCCGATGACGGCCGCCCGCTCCGCCAGGAGAAGGGCGAGCTCGTCTGCACCAAGGCGTTTCCGGCAATGCCGATCGGCTTCTGGAACGACCCTGACGGCAGGAAATACAAAGCCGCCTATTTCGAACGTTTCGACGATGTCTGGTGCCACGGCGATTTCGCCGAATGGACCGTCCATGGCGGCCTGATCATCCATGGCCGTTCCGACGCCACGCTCAATCCGGGCGGTGTCAGGATCGGCACGGCGGAGATCTACAATCAGGTCGAGCAGATGCCGGAAATCCTCGAAGCGCTGTGCATCGGCCAGGATTTCGACAATGACGTGCGTGTCGTGCTGTTCGTGCGGCTGGCGGCGGGCGTTGAGCTCGATGCCGAGCTGGAAAAACGCATCCGCGCGAAAATCCGCACCGGGGCGAGCCCGCGCCACGTGCCGGCCAAGATCGTCGCCGTCAGCGATATTCCGCGAACCAAATCGGGCAAGATCACCGAGCTCGCGGTACGCGACATGGTGCACGGCCGCGCCATCAAGAACAAGGAAGCGCTCGCCAATCCCGAAGCGCTCGAGCTGTTCCGCAACCTGCCGCAGCTTGCCGACTGACCCCGGGATCCAAGGTAGGAGCTGTTTTGAGGTCTCCGGTATCGTTAACAAATTATCTCTTCGGAATTTACCTAGATTTCATGAGTGGTACACATTGGTAAATTTTCCGGCGTGCCGGTAAGGATTTGTTAAGGCCCGGCATCAATAGTCGTGCGTAACTTGAGGGAGAAATCCCGTTCCTCTTAGCCCCGAGAGGATCTGATTCGCTCAAGCCCCGTTGTGACAGCAATCCTATCATTCAAGGCGTCCTGTTGGACGCCTTTTTTCTTTGCGCAACCATAGCTAACCGGCGAGCACGCGGGTCGAGGGAAAGGCGACTTCGACCAGGGTTCCCTCGCCGGGCGTCGAGTTGATGGTGAACCGGGCCCGGTTCGCTTCGACCATCGCCTTGGTCAGCGGCAGCCCAAGACCCGTGCCGTCGCCACGGCCGCGCTTCAGCGCATTGATCTGCTTGAACGGCTTCAGCGCCTGCTCGATCTCGGACTGGCTCATGCCGATGCCGGTATCGCGCACGCGCATGACGACATCGCCGGAGATCTCGTAAGCCGTCGACACGATCACCTGGCCGCCAGCCTGCGTGTAGCGGACGGCGTTCGACAGGATGTTGAGCGCGATCTGCCGCACGCTGCGCAGATCGGCCACCACTTCCGGCAGCCGCGAGGCGAAGCTGGAGCGGATGATGACGCGTTCCCGGTTGGCTTGCGGCTGCATCATCGCCACGGTTTCGGCCAGTGTGTCGTTAAGCGACACCGCCTCATAGGCCATCTCCTGCTGGCCGGCCTCGATTTTCGAAATGTCGAGCAGGTCGTTGACCAGGTCGAGAACGTGGTTGCCCGAACGGTTGATGTCGCGCAGATAGTCGCGATAACGGTCATTGGCCACCGGCCCGAATTTCTCGTCGACCATCAGCTCGGAAAAGCCGATTATGGCGTTGAGCGGCGTGCGGATCTCGTGGCTGATGCGGGCCAGAAAATCGGTCTTCTGCGACGAAGCGCGTTCGGCGACTGCGCGCGCCTGGGTCAAGTCCTCTTCGGCCCGCTTCCACTGGGTGATATCGCGCACCACCGCACAGAAGCCGCTGTCGTTGGGCAGCCTGCCGATAGTCATGAACAGCGGAATGAAACGCCCCTGCGCCTCGCGCCCGATCACCTCGCGGCCATCGTTCATCACGCTTGCAACGCCGGGCTCCGACAACCCCTCGAGATAGTCACGCGCCGCGCGCTGGCTTTCGATCGCAAACAGCGAGACGAACGGTTTGCCGGTCACCTCGTCGCTGTCGAAGCCGAACAGCGCTTCCGCCGGACGGCTAATTGAACGGATCGTTCCGTTACGGCCGATCAGCACGACGCCGTCGGTGGCGGTGTCGATGATAGTGCGCATTTCGGCAATGCGTGCCTTGAGCTCGGAAACATCCGGCTGCGTTTGGTCTTCGGCGGCGCCATGTGGAATGGCTGCTGCCTCGTCGTCGCCGGAACGACGTACGACCAGCATCAGCGCCTTGCCGTTTCCCCAGGGCACGGAGCGTAAAATCGCATCGATCGGAAACTCCTGACCTTCGCGCGTTTTCAGCCGCAGAGCGCGGTCGCCGCCGTCCGAACTGCCGTCGTCGGCATAAGGGTCGGCAAACAGCGCGCCGAGCCCGCCGGCCTCGTCCAGGGAATTGAGCGTCGCATAGCCGGTCAAGCCGAGGAATTCGTCGTTCGCGTAATGCAGCTGATCGCCGGAATGGATAAGCACCGGCACTGGCAGCTTGCCGAGGATCGAGGTATCCGGCCCCGTGTTGTCCTCTCCGGCAAACGCCGACGGCACGAAGCCGTCGAGTTTGAGCGGTGGTGCCTGCGGCCGCTCGACGGGCGGCACCTGGCCGGCAGCATCGGCTGCGGCTGCGCTGTCCTCGGACCAATCCTCGCTGTCCTCGGCGTCACGGAAGTCTTCGGCCGTCATGCTGTCGTCGTCGCCATCCCGCGGCGCTTCGGCGACGATCGTTCGACGGTTCGTGCTGGGCTCAACGCCTTCCTGCGCCTCATCGCTGGGTTCGCGGTCGGCATAGTCGAGCAGCGATCCGGAAACAGGGCGTGTGACGGGTTCGCCGGCTTGCGCCTCTGCTTCCGCCTCATCCGGCTGCTCGCCGTCAAGTCGGGCGAGGTCCTTCTGGTCCTCGGCATCGGCCTCGGGCGGTTCGGCGGCAGCCGCCTCGCTTTCCGGACCTTGCGCCGGCATCTCACCCTTGTCCGCCAGCCCGGCTTCTTTCAGCTTTGGCTCGTCGGCCTTGCCGGCTGCCTCGACTTTCTCAACCGGCTTCTGCTTTCCGGCGCTGGGCTGCTCTTCGGCCGGGGTGCTGTCCTTCTTGAGACGCTCGCCAATCTCGCGAAACGCGCTGCGTTCCAGCGTCGACAGGCCCTTGTCGTTGGCCGGCTGCCGGTGCTCGGCCAGCCGGATCACCTTGTCGGCAAAGCGCCGCTCGGGTTTTGGCACGATGGTCAATGCCGGCACTTCGCCCCTGAACGGATCGGCGGGTTTAGGTGTCTCGGGGAGAGGTTCGACGGCTTTCGGCCCGATGGTCGCGGCAGGTTTCTCCTCGGCGACAAGGGCCATGCCGACGGCATCCGGATCGACCACCGCATCGCCGCTCCTGGCCACGCCGAAACCGCGAAAACCTTCGAAAACGCGGCTGCGGCTGTAAACCGGGAGCGCCGCCAGATCGACGGGTATCTTCAGATCGGTGCCGGCGACCGGCCACAGCACGGAGCGGCCGGACCAGGTGTCGCGCCGTTCGAGCAGGCCGGCAATCTCGCCAGAAGCATCGAGGCCATAGGCGGCCGAAACATCCTCGAAGCGGCGGCCGATCACGTCGGCGGCAGGCTTGCCGACGAGCTCGGCAAATTCCGGCGACAGGGCGCTGAAATGGCCCTCCGCGTCGGTACGCCAGACGAAACGCATGGGCGCGGCGGTGCGATCGATCGCCGAAGCGCGGTGTTCGGCCGGGGAGGCGGCTTTGGTGGCTTTTGCGGCGCTTTCCGGCGAAGTATCCGCGCTGGCTGGGGTCTCGACTTCGCCGGACACAGCTGCCCCGGGCGGGACCTGCGTGTCGTCGCCGGCATTGAAGTACCAATGGTCATGCTGCGTCGGCGTTTCGCCAACCGTGCGGTGATCGTCGGCCGCGTCGGCAGGTTCGTGCTCCGCCGATGCTGAGGTGCCTTCCATCGCTGCAAGGTCGATCTCCGCCGCGCCGCTGCTGGCGATCGGCTGCTCGTTGTCCTGGTCCGTTGGCTGGGGAAGATCGCCACCGCTCGGTGCCGCTGCCGCCTCGGTTTCCCCGCCGGCGCGTTCGCCATCGGGAGCCTCGCCGTCAAGCCGGTCCTCGTCGATCACCACCAGCAGGTGCCGCTCTTCCGTCAGCCGGGCAAGGCCCGCGGGATAGGAGCTGGACCCACCCGGAACCAGGCGCTTGACGATGCGGTCGCTCTCGTTCGCCACGTCGGCGACAAGCGCGGCCAGCGTCTCAGGCCGGATGCCGAGCGCCGAAAAGCCGTCCGATGCGGCGTCGATATTGCCCTTGGCATCGACAAAGGCGATGTAGTGGCCGTCTTCCGTAAAGCCACCGATGGCGCGGTCGGCGATCTCGGCCGCGCTGCGCGAGCCGGTCTGCGCCGCCGGCAGCGCCAGCATGATTGCTTCCTCGCCATCGGGCATGGTCACCGCGCTGGCCAGGAAACCGACGGCGCGGCTGGTCAGGCCGGTCGCCAGCCGGACCGTGATGGCACGGTCGCGGCCGATCTGCGGAAAACCGCTGGTTGCCATGATCTGGCGCCGGGCGATCAGCGGCAACCCTGCCGAGGCGCCGATGATAGCGCCGATGTCCGGATAGCCGAATACCGCCGCGCCGGGCCCGTTGGCCCAGATCACCTGCTCGAGATCTGCCGACAGAATGGCGATCGCGTCGCCTGCGGCGAAGCGCAGGCGGACGGCGTCGAGCACGGCGACGTCAAGGAAGGAGTAGTTTTCAGCCGGCATGCGCTTGGCGACCCTCACAGAGCGGGCAATTTGCGGTTAACGCTTTGTTAATAAAAGCCGACGGCGCGAAGGTCCACAAGTCATAGCGTGCAACCAGCGGAATCTCTAGGCGCGTGGTTAACGCCGCGAACCAAATATTTTATGGTGCGATGCAACAGATATGTTGCAATGCACAAAATTTGCCTTTATATTGCCATGATAGATGAACGAGACGGCATTTTGTCAAAGCCGCTGCCGCTGAAAAGGATGGAAAATGTCCAGGACCAAGACCGCTGAAACGATCGAAAACGTTGAATTCCCGAGCTTCGACGCTTCGAAGGCCACCGACCAGATCCGTGCCTTCGCCGAAAAGGGCGTTGAGCAGTCGAAAGAGGCCTACGCCAAGCTGAAGACCGGCGCCGAGGAGACCCAGAAGGCTCTGGAGTCGACCTATGAGACCGCCAAGTCCGTTTCCAGCGACCTGTCGCTCAAGACCATCGCCGCCCTGCGCGCCAATGCCGAAGCCGGCTTCTCGCATTTCGAAGCGCTGATCGGCGCCAAGTCGCTGTCGGAAGTCGTCGAGTTGCAGACCGCTTTCCTGCGCAAGCGCGTCGAAATGACCGTCGAGCAGGCTAAGGACTTCCAGGCGGTTGCTGCCAAGGCGGCCGAGGACGTATCCAAGCCGATCAAGACCGCCTTCGAGAAGGCCGTGAAAGAAATCAAGATCGCCTAATATTTGCGCACAGTTTGACGATGCATCAAAAGGTCGCATTTCGTCAGACAAATAGATGTGCGATATAGTGGTTCAAGTGAATACCCGGCGGGTGGAACCTCCTCCCTCTGCTCACCGGGGTGACCAGCCAGCACCTCCTCCCGCTGGCTCGTAACAGGAAAAGGCCGGCACCTCCTCCCGCCGGCCTTTTCTTTTGTCCGGCGGAAAATGACTCGATGCCGGAGCGAGCTTTTGCCTTGCCAAAAGCCTTGAATTAAACTCCGATAGCCCGTATGGACGCATCGCCGAACGACAGAGCGGGTCCCGAACGTTTCATCTCGATCCCGCTCAGGCAAACGTGCCGTTGTAGCTCAGATGGTTAGAGCGCCGGATTGTGGATCCGGAGGTCGCTGGTTCGATCCCAGCCAACGGTACCATTCAGCTTTCAGCCAGGTTTCTGACCAATAGCGCCGAGCGTTCACTACGATCCCGTAGCGCTCACCCGCGGTCCCGCGCCTGACGCGCGCCGCGCAGGTGATCCACGAGGGCTCTCAGCTTCGGCGCGATATTTCGTCGGCTTGGGAAATAGAGATAGAAACCCGCAAACGGCGGAAGATAGCCGTCGAGGATTGGCACGAGCTCGCCGCGGTCGAGCCAGGGGCGGAATGTATCGGCCATGCCGAACGTGATCCCGGCGCCCGCAACGGCCAGCCGGATCATCAGCCACATGTCGTTGGTCGTGATCTCGGGCGCGACTGCCACGTCGAACTCGCGCCCGTCCTCGCCGAACTCCCAGCGATAGGGCGAAACTCCCGGCGCCGGCCGCCAGCCGATGCATCGACGTGCCACAAGCTCGCGCGGATGGGCGGGTGCTCCGAACTTTTCGAGATAGCGCGGGGCGCAGACGGCCATCTGTCGCTGATCGCCCGATACCGGCACGGCAATCATGTCCTGCTCGATCACTTCGCCGAGCCTCACTCCCGCATCATAGCCTTCGGCAACGATGTCGAATTCCTCGTCGGTGACCACAATATCCAGATGCACCTCGGGAAATCTTTCTGCAAAGGACGCCAGCAATGGTCCTGACAGAAAGGCCTCTGCGATAGACGAAACCGCGATCCGCAGGCGGCCGCGCGGGCGGTCCAGCAACTCCGTGGTGGCTTCGATTGCCGCGTTCACGTCGGCGATCGCCGGTGCGACGCTCGCCAGCAGGCGCTCGCCCGCTTCGGTCAGGTTGACGCTGCGTGTCGTGCGCTGCAGCAATGCGATGCCAAGGCGCTGTTCAAGCCTGAGGATGCTCTGGCTGACCGCTGAGCGCGTCACGCCCAACCGGTCTGCCGCAGCGCGAAAATTGCGTTCCTCGGCCACGGTGACGAAGACGGCAATTGCATTGAGATCGATGTCCATTGGTTAGCCAAACTTACCATAGAGATTAACGGCGGGCGGCTTATCGCGACAATGCCATGGCTCTATCTCTGTCGCAACGGCAAGAAAGGCTTGATCCCCCGATCCAGGTCGATGCCGGCTGACCAAGGAGATACCCCATGACATCACTGCCTTCCTCCTGGAACCTGGATGGAAAGGTCGCTCTCGTGACCGGCGCGGCACGCGGAATCGGTCGTTGCACGGCGGAGCTGCTGCGTGCGCGCGGGGCCCGGATCGTGGCAAGCGATCTCAGCGACAGCGTACGCGAATTGGAAGCCGAGGATGTGGCAACGCTGGTCGGCGATGTCGCCGACGAGGACCTGGCCAGACGCTCGGTCGAACTCGCCGCGAAGCGCTTCGGACGACTGGATATCGTCGTGAACAATGCCGGTCGCACGCTCAACAAACGACTGACTGAGACCTCGGTCGACGACTATGACCGCATTCTGCAGATCAACGCGCGCGGCAGCTTCGTCACTGCCCGTGCCGCTGTGGAACTGATGGCCGCCGGCGGTGGCGGCGCGATCGTCAATGTCTCGTCGATCTCGGCGGTTGCGGCCTTCGAGACGCAGGCGGCCTATGCCTCGTCCAAGGCGGCTGTCGCACAGCTGACCAAGGTGATCGCGATCGAATACGGGCGCATGGGCATTCGCTGCAACGCCGTTGCCCCTGGCGTGATCGAAACCGACATCATGGAAGGCGTGGTGGAGAATGGCCGGGAGATGCTGCGCAGCTTCGGCGGCGCGCATCCAATCGGCCGGATCGGCCAGCCGCAAGAAGTTGCCGAGGCCATCGCCTTTCTTGCCTCGCCGGCGTCCAGCTTCATCACCGGGGCCTTGCTTCTGGTCGATGGCGGCTACACCGCCCAGTGAGCCCCCCAATAGGGCCGGCGCGCCGCGGGAGCTCACCCGCACCCAATCCCTTCACATCGTGAAAATAATCACAGACCAAAAGGATCATCTCGATGACCATGAACAGAGTTGTTCTGATCACCGGTGCCTCCAGCGGCATCGGCGCTGGCATTGCCCGCGAGCTTGGCGCGGCAGGTGCGAAGCTGATGCTCGGCGCACGCCGCACCGACCGCCTTGAAGCGCTTGCGGCCGAAATCGAGGCATCTGGTGGAACGGTTCGCGTGCGAGCGCTCGACGTCACCAGGAGGGCGGATGTCGCAGCATTCGCCGACGCAGCCCGGGCCGAATGGGGCCAGGTCGATGTCATCGTCAACAATGCGGGCGTCATGCCGCTGTCGGCCATGGCAGCCATGAAGGTCGACGAGTGGGAGCTGATGGTGGACGTCAACATCAAGGGTGTTCTGTACGGCGTCGCGGCGGTTCTGCCCGAGATGACGGCACGCGGCTCCGGTCACATCATCAATATCGGTTCCATTGGCGCACTGGCCGTCTCGCCCACGGCTGCCGTCTATTGCGCAACGAAATACGCTGTCCGCGCGATTTCCGATGGGCTCCGCCAGGAGAGTGACGATATCCGCGTAACCTGCATTCATCCTGGCGTGGTGGAAAGCGAGCTGGCGAACACGATCTCCGACGAAGCCGCTGCCGCCGCCATGAAAAGCTGGCGTGCTATTGCACTGAAACCCGATGCCGTCGCCAGGGCAGTGCGCTATGCAATCGAACAGCCCGACGATGTCGACGTCAACGAGATAGTCGTGCGTCCGACGAAGGCGGCGCATTGATGCGATCCACTTTGGCCGCAGTGCTTACGGGTATTGCCGTTGCTGTAGCTCCAACCGGCCTGACCCTTCCTGCAACTCCAATCCTTGCGGAGGAACCAATGACGCACCAAGCTCATCCCTATGTCGGAATGTGGGTCACCGAGGATCGCCATATCAGGCACGAACTCCTGGCGAACGGCCGTTATGACGAAGCGCGCGGTGACCGCGAAAGCGCCTACCGGGGACGCTATGAAGTGCACGGCAACCACATAGAATACTGGGACGATACGGGCTTCACCGCGGATGGTGAGTTCGTCGAAGGCGTCCTCTATCATGCCGGCATGATCCTTTACCGCCAGCGGTAGAGAGCCACCCTGAGACAAGCACTTCAGGGTTTCCACAAGACGCTATTGCATGCCTTGCATGAGGCGCTCGGCAGCTTGCACGGCAAGGCCCGTCACACCACATATCTCCCAGCAAGCGCGGCGGAAAGAAGCAGGACCGCAAGCAGAGTCGACATTGCAAATGGTTATCACTATATAGCGGCGGCTTTGACGGCTCGCCTCTTACATGGTGCCGGCGAGAGCGCGGTAAATGTGCTAGTCATTGCGACATCTATTGTGATCTAAAACGGCTTGAAAACCGACAAAAAGCAAATAGAAACAATAGCGCGGGTCGAACGAGTTTCCTCGAGAGAATCAGTCCTCAAGAACTAGAACGTGCTCCTTGAACCCTCCATTCCCTTCGGCTCTGTGGACCTCGGACAAGTTCGGCTTGCCGGGCGAAGCCGACTCGGCTCGAATGGCAGCACGCATCTTTTCGAAGATGCCGACGTTTATGATTACCAACCGGCATAGCCGCTAGGGAAACAGCAGTATGAGTGAACACGCAATCGAGTTCTTGCGCGGGTGGATTGGCGAAAAAGTCCACTGCCAGCCCTCGCCAGCCAGGATCGAGAAGCAGGCCGAGACCCTCGCCAGGGAATGTGCGGCCAAGGCCGCCGAAGCCGGCATACCCCTGGAGGATATCCAGGAAGAGGTCGGCGACATTCAGGAGCTCATTGCTTCGAGGCTCGAAGAGGCGGCCGAGGCCGACCAGGACGAGCAGAATTCCAACAAGCCTGCCGGCTGACGGACCGCCCCCCGGCAAAACCTGCCGGGCGAACATTGCCTGTCTGATGCAGTTGCGCGGTCTTATCGCCGCGCAGCTTTGCCAAATCTCTCCTCGAGCCATGCTTCCGGCAACGCTGGCACGAAATTGTCGTCGCGCCCGGTCATGTCTTCATTGGCGACCAGAGCATTGAGGATTGCCTCTTCCACGCTCTGAACGACGGCGTCGAAGAACGGGTTGATGTCGGCATCCGGTATATAGCCGGCGCTGACCAGCTTGCCGGCCGCGCCCCGCGCCGCATCGGCATTGGCCGTGCTGAAGGCCAGAAAAATATCGCCGGATGAATTGTATCCATAGCCGCCGGTCAGCGCGACGCCGAGCGGCAGGCGTTTCGCCAGCCGTTTCAACTGGTGCGGCATGAATGGCGCGTCGGTGGCGACGATCGCGATGATCGAGCTCTTTTCCGCTCGCGGCGTGTTGTCCCGGGTCGCCGGTTCGGCGAGTTCCGCTCCGGCTCTGATGCCACGGATCACGAGGTTCCGCCGTGCACCGAAATTCGACTGGACGAAGCAGCCGATCGTGAAACGCTCTCCATTCCAGTCGACGCTGCGCGAGGATGTGCCGGACCCTGCCTTGAAGCCGAAGGTGATCATGCCTGCGCCGCCGCCGACGCTGCCCTCTTCGATCGGCCCGCTTTCAGCCGTTTCGAGCGCGGAAAACACGTGCTCGAAGCTCACATGGTGGCCGTTGATATCGTTCAGGAAGCCGTCGTAAGTCTCGCCCGCCACCGGCAGCGCCCAGGCGCTGTCGAGCGATTGCGGCAGCACCGCCTGCATCCAGCGCAACGTTGCGTCGCGGCTGACGCCGCAGGAATGCGTGTTGGTGATGGTGATGGGAAGATTGAACGCTCCAAGTTCCTCTATCAGATGCGAGCCGGTCAGTTCGCCATTGCCATTGGCGCTGAACATCCCGGCGAACGCCGGGACGGCCAACTCGCCTCTGGGCCGTGGCAGGATCGCGGTCACGCCGGTGCGTACCGGACCCTTGCCGACGACGAGCGGCCCATCCCCTGAGATCAGTGTCGTATAGCCCACCGTCACGCCAGGCACATCGGTGATGGCGTTGAAGCGGCCCGGCGTTCCATCGAATGGGATCGCGAAGGCGCGGGCGCGCAGTTTGCCCGAGGGCATTGCAAGGTGCGGGTCGGTCATTTCACCCTCAAAGAAGTCTTGGTCACCCTCAGAAGAGCGAACCTTGGCCGCCCGGCGCCTTGAGCTTGGCCGCGGGCTTCGCAACCGTCTTCGGCCGCATCGTGCCACTGATGGCGACTGCATCGGCGGTGCCGTCGGCGAACTCCAGTGAAAGCGCCATCCCCGACACAACTTCTGCCGCGTGCTTGACCACGGCGCCGTCCACATCCTTGACCAGCGCGAAGCCTCGCGCCAGCACGGCCTTGTGCGAGAGCGTCGCCAGCAGCCGGTCGGCCTGCGTCAGTTTTCCACGCAGGCGGTCCAGCCGTCTTGAAATCGCCTGGTCCTGCCGCCGTGTCAGTGCCAGCAGTGCATCGCCTTGCAGTTTCTGCCGTCTGGCGATGGGCGCCGGTGACAGTCTGGTCGCCGTGCGTGAAAGCCGCGCCCGACGCTCGCGCACGATGGCGAAGAAAGCCGCTTGCGCACGGGCGAGGTCGCGGCGGGTCAGCGTGCGGGCTTCGTTCATGCGCCGCGACAAGGTCGCCGGCGTCAGCCGCTGCCCCAGAAGCCTGGCTCGCTTGCGCTCGACGCTGACCGACAGCGCCCGGCCGAGCCGGCTCGTCGCCTCGTCGAAGCGCCGCCGCGGCAGCGCCAGCAACTGGTCGGGCGAGGGCAGCGCCCGGGCGGCCGCGCGTGCCGCCTGCCGCTTGCGTTCGAAATTGCGCGACAGTGCGGTCTTCAACCGCGCGCCAAGGCCGGCAAGCGTCGCTTCGAGGTCGACCTTGACCGGCACGGCGATCTCGGCGGCGCCTGTCGGCGTCGGCGCCCGCACATCCGCAGCCAGATCGATCAATGTCCAGTCGGTCTCGTGGCCGACCGCGGAAATCACCGGAATACCCGAAGCGGCGACGGCCCGGGCGAGCGCTTCGTCGTTGAAGCCCCACAGATCCTCCAGGCTGCCGCCGCCGCGTGCCACGATCAACAGATCGGGCCGCGCGATGGCGCCGTCCCATGGCAGTGCGTTGAAGCCGTTGACGGCAGCGGTCACTTCCGCACCCGCCGTCTCGCCCTGCACCCGCACCGGCCAGACCAGCACGTGCAGTGGAAACCGATCCTTGATGCGGTGGATGATGTCGCGGATGACGGCGCCTGTCGGCGAGGTGACGACGCCGATGACGCAGGGCATGAACGGCAGCCTGCGCTTGCGCGCCGCATCGAACAGGCCTTCGGCCTGCAGCCGGCGCTTGCGCTCGTCCAGCAGCGCCATCAGCGCACCGGCACCGGCCGGCTCGAGATTGTCGATAACGATCTGGTAGTTCGACTTTCCGGGATAGGTGGTGAGCCGGCCGGTGGCGATCACCTCCATGCCTTCCTCCGGACGGAATTTCAGCCGGCTCATTGTGGTCTTCCACACCACGGCGTCGAGCCGCGCGCGATCGTCCTTCAGGCAGAAATAGGCATGGCCGGAGGAATGCGGTCCGCGATAGCCGGAAATCTCGCCGCGCACCCGTACATTGCCGAAGAGGTCCTCGACCGTACGCTTCAGCGCGCCGGAAATCTCGCTCACCGTATATTCGGTAGCGTTGGTGCGTGATTCGGATGCTGCGTCGCTCATCGGCCGATTGGGGGACGATTGCTGGCCGGCGTCAAGGCGGCCGTGTTCGATGTCCGCCCCAATCGCGCGATCACCAGCCCGGCAGGATCTGGTTCGGCTTGGTCCGCTTCATCTTGGCGAAGGCGAGGGCGGCGAAGTCGAACGTGCCGGTCTCCTCGCCGAGTGGCACGGAAATATTGTCGAGGCTCTCCGAAATGTGGCGCGCAAGCGCGTCGACGATCTCCGGCCGCGAGGTCTGACCGCGCATGATGCCGATGCGGCAATCGGGCAGGGCGCCGAAACCATCGGCCTCGCCCAGCACCCGCATGCCGGGCCGCAGGGCGCATTCCGGCAGCACCGAGATCGCCAGGCCGGAAAGCACCGCGGCGGCGATGACGGTGGCAGAGAAGCTGGTGAACAGGATGCGATAGTCGCGGCTCTGCTGATCGAGCACGTCGGCGGCGGCCCGCCGCCAGATGCAGTTCGGCCGGCCGAAGGCCATCGGCAGGATCGGCTGCTCATGCGTCGCATGGTTGGCCGAGGTAACCCACAGCAGCGGTTCGCGCCGCACCACTTCCGACTGGCCGCGCGCGTCGTTGTGCGTCACCAGCGCCAGGTCGAGATTGCCTCGCTTGATGTGTTCGACCAGTCCCGGCGTCGGTTCGCAGATAACGGTCAGTTCGACATGCGGGTTGGAACGGGCAAACCGCGCCATGATCTCTGGCAAGAAGCGATCGGCATAATCGTCCGGCGTGCCGATGCGGATGGTGCCTTCGAGCCGGCGGTCGTCGAAGGCGGCCAGTGTTTCCTTGTTGAGATAGAGCAGCCGCCTTGCGTAGGAGAGCAGTCTGTCGCCTTCCTCGGTCAGCCTGTTGGTGCGGCCGTCTTTTTCGAACAGCGGCTTGCCGATCCGTTCCTCCAGCCGCCGCATCTGCATCGACACCGCAGACTGGGTCCGATGCACCGCTTCCGCCGCGCGGGTAAAGCTGCCGGTGTCGACAATCGAGATGAAGGTCTGCAACTGATCGAGATCGAGCGGCGCTTTCATTGGCCTAATCCATCATTGATGCTGATGCTAAAGATTAGAAACATTCGTTGGATTAATCAATCGCGCCATGGCAAATTCCGATTGTCCACATGAAGCGAATGCATGTCGCCCAAAAGTGGGCACCGGTTTTGGGGCGACGACATGCATCATCTTAGATGAATCGAAGCCGGAATGGCCGCTGTCGCCAGCGCCCGATCGACCGGTTTCGCCCGTTCGAATGTGAAGGAGACCGACATGGCTACGTTTGATTTCGCTACCGAGACCTCGCGCATCACCTCGCGTCCGGCCGTTGCGACGCGCGTGGCCAATGCCGCTGCCAATGTTTACCGCGCCTGGAAAAACCGCCGCGCCTTTTATCGCCTCGGCGAGATGTCGGATGCCGAGCTCGCCGACATCGGCCTGACCCGCGCCGACCTGCACGTCGCTGTCGGTGTACCCTTTGGCCGCGATCCGACAGAGAGGCTTCGCGTCATCGCGGTCGAGCGCGCCGAAACGATCGAGGATATTGCCCGCAAGGTCGTGTGATCGCGTGGGTTTCGCCGTTCGGGCGCGTTGAACCTTTTTGAGGCACGACGCCACCAAGTTACGCAGGCTCCCCACTCCCTGCCGGATCCCCCCCGGCCAGCCTGCGCGCTGCCCGGTCCTCCCAGGACCGGGCTTTCTTTTTTGGGCGGCACTGATGATTGGTTGCCGGTATCTGGTCTAGCGCCGGCCCATGCCCTGCTTGAACTGGTCGAAGATCGACTCCATGCCTTTCTGGTAGTCGTCGCGCTGCTGGGCGCCTGTCTCGAACATCTTGCCGAACAGGTCGTCAAACGGATTTCTCGGCCTGCCGCTCGGATTGGCCTGCGGCTGCGGCGCCTGGGGTTGCTGCGGCGCCTGACGCGGCTGAGACTGCGGTGCGCCACCGCCGAACATGTCCTGCAGTACCTTGCCGAGCGGATTGTCACCATAAGGGTTCTGTGTTTGCTGGGGTTGGTTCTGCGGCTGCTGTGGCTGTGGTGCACCGCCGCCGAACATATCCTGCAGCACCTTGCCGAGCGGATTGTCACCATAAGGGTTCTGCGTCTGCTGCGGCCGGCTTTGCGGCTGCTGCCCGCCGCCGAACATGTCCTGCAGCACTTTGCCCAGCGGGTTGTCGCCGTAAGGGCTCTGCGTCTGTTGCGGCTGCTGTGCGCCGCCGAACATGTCCTGCAACACCTTGCCGAGCGGGTTATCCGTGGGGCCTGCAGGCTGAGGGGCCGGCACCTGGCCGCCGCCGCCCGCCTGCCGCATCATCTGCTCGATGAGCTCGCCAAGCGGATTACCGCCACCGCCTGCCGCATGCATCTGCCCGCCTAGCTGGTTGGTGGTCTGCTTGAACAGCCCGCCCATCATCATCGAGGCGATTGCCGGCAGCATCTGCTGCAACACCTGCTGGCTGACGCCGCTCGCCTGCGCGGCCTGGTTGGCGACGGCCCGCGACAGGTCCTTCGAGCCGAACAAATGGCCGAGAATGCCGTTGCCTTCATTGAGGCCCTGCGGCGAGAAGGCCCGGCTTGCATCGTCGAAATATTTGGCGTGCTGGCCGCTGGCCATCGCCGTCATGAAGGAGCCGAGCCCGTAAGGGTCCGCCGTGTTGCGCTTCAGCCCCTGCGAAAAGGCCGGCAGCAGCGCCGCGACCGCCGCCTGCGTCTGTTGCTGCGAAAGCCCGAACTGCTGGGCCAGCGCCTGCATGCCGTTGCCGTTCTGGGCCTGCGCCAGAATATCGAACAAGGAAGGCATTGATTTCTCCTCCGGGAAAATCCTCGTTGGAGAAGCCTAGTTCGTTTCCATCACCGATTGAAGCGAATTTGCCGGACCATCGGCCAAGCGGATAGCGAAGCGTTAATACGCGTATTCCATGAACACCGGCTCGATCGAGCCGCCCCAGCGTGTGTGGTAGGCCGAGAGCATCTCTTCGGCGCTGGTGGTGCCGCGCGCGACGACCTCGTCCAGCGTGTTGAGGAACGAGGTCTCGTCATAGCCGTCGCGGTTCTTGCGGCCGCGGTTCTTCAGTCCCATGCGCGAGATGACGAGCACGTCGCGGGCGATCTCGCGCAATGTCGTGTTGCGGAAGGGCGCCGAGATGCCCTGTTCCGGCACCGCGTTGCGCATTGCCAGCACTTCGTCGTAGCTCCAGCTCGAGGTCAGCGCCTCGGCCGCGTCGAGCGCAGCCGCATCGTAGAGCAGCCCGACCCAGAAGGCCGGCAGCGCGCAGATGCGCCGCCACGGCCCGCCATCGGCGCCGCGCATTTCGAGAAAGCGCTTCAGCCGCACGTCGGGAAACAGCGTTGACAGATGGTTCGCCCAGTCGCCCATCGTCGGCAGCCCGTCCGGCAGGTCGTTGCGGGCAGCACCCGCCATGAACTGGCGGAAGGTGATGTGCGTCATGTCATGGTACTGGGCGTCGCGGATGACGAAATACATCGGCACGTCGAGCGCCCATTCGACATAATCGGCAAAGCCGAAATCGGGCGAGAAGCAGAATTCGAGCAGGCCGGAGCGCTGATTGTCGGTGTCGCGCCAGATCTCGCCGCGCCAGCTCTGCAGGCCGTTCGGCCGGCTTTCGGTGAAGGGCGAGTTGGCAAACAGCGCCGTCGACAGCGGCTGCAGCTTCAGCGACACCTGCATCTTGCGGCGCATGTCGGCTTCGCTTTCGAAGTCGAGGTTCACCTGGATCGTGCAGGTCCGGTACATCATGTCGAGACCTTTGGTGCCGACCTTGGGCATGTAGCGGGTCATGATCTCGTAGCGCGATTTCGGCATCTTCGGCGTCTCGGCCAGTGACCATTTCGGGCTGCCGCCAAGGCCGAGAAAACGAATGCCCATCGGTTCGGCGATCTCGCGCACCTGCGCCAGATGCGCATTGCCTTCGCGGCAGGTCTGGTGGATCGTCTCCAGCGGCGCGCCGGACAGCTCGAACTGGCCGCCGGGCTCCAGCGAGATCGCGCCCTGGCCGGTCGGCTCGACCAGGCCGATGATGCGGCCGGCATCCATGATCGGGTCCCAGCCGAGTTTGTCCTGCATGCCTTCGAGGATGGCGCGGATGCCGCGCTCGCCGCCATAGGGCACCGGCGCATTGCCGTCGACATAGAACGGGAATTTCTCGTGCTCGGTGCCGATGCGCCATTTGTCGCGCGGCTTGTTGCCTTCGGCCAGATGCTCGACGAGTTCGTCGACGCTTTCTATCGGCCGGAAGTCGGTTGTATCGCGCGCCATAGGAGCCCTCCGCACATGACCCTGAAAATCGGCTTCGATTTTCGGAAGGGATCAGGTGCCCAATCAAATGGTACAGCGTCCTTTACGCGCCCGAAAGGACACGCGGCCACTGCCGGCGCTAGATGGACGAAATGTCAGTAGCCGATCAAGCGAAAAATCCTGAGCCAGCGGGTAATTGGAATTGATCACCAATCGCCGATTGTCGCCTGGATCAGCGCCAGTGCCGCCACCGCCGCCGTATCCGCTCGCAGGATGCGCGGCCCGAGCGGAATCGCGGTAACGAAAGGCAGCGCTCTCAGCATCTTGCGTTCCTCGTCGGAAAAGCCGCCCTCCGGTCCGACCAGCAGACCGAGCTTTCTCTCCCGCACCACCTGCAATGCCGGCAGGGGATTGTTGGTCGATGCATCCTCGTCGCAGAAGATCAGCCGCCGCTCCCGGTCCCAGCCTGCCAGCAGGCGTTCGAATTTTTCCGCTTCGCGCAGCTCCGGCACCGCCAATATGCCGCATTGCTCGGCCGCCTCGACGACATTGGCGCGCAGGCGCTCGATGCCGGGTTTTGCCACTTGTGTATGCTGGGTGATGACCGGCTGCAGGATGCCGGCGCCCATCTCCACCGCCTTTTGCACGAGGTAGTCGAGCCGCCCTTGCTTCAGTGGCGCGAAGCAATAGACGAGATCGGGCAACGGCGGCTGCGGCCGCTGCAATGCCAGCAACTTCAGGCGCAACGCCTTCTTCGACTTCGCCGCGATCGCCGCCGACCATTCGCCGTCGCGCCCGTTGAAGACCAGAATTTCGGCGCCTTCGCCGAGCCGCAGCACGTGCGAGAGATAATGGCTCTGCTGCGGGCCGACGTCGAACTCGATGTCCGGTCCAAGCCCGTCCGGCACGAACAGCCGCTGCATCTTGTAATTGGCGCGCATCGCCGAGGAATGCGGCAACGTCACCCTCGGCGTCAAGCCTCGGCGGAAGGATGCCAGACAGGCTCGTAGCCTTCCTGCAGCACCGAAACAGTTGTCGCTGGCGTGACCAGGCGGATTGGACTGTCGGTAAAACCGCCGAACCCCACCGGTTCGCCATAACCGCCGAAACTCCAGGGCAGCGCGGCGCCGTCAAACAGGACGTACGCCCTGTTTCCTGACGAGATCATCGTGCCGTCCGGCAAGTCCGCAAGCGCTTCCGGTTCCAGTCTCGTCGCCCGCCCGCCCGATGCCAGCCGCTCCTTGTGCAGGCGCTTGTCGAGCTGCGGCGCACGTGGCTCGGCAATGCCGAAGGCGTCGCCGAAACGCCGGACAAAATCCCTGGCCCGCTCGCGCCGGCAGAAGAAGCAGGGACGGTGGCCGGCGGCAAGCGCCGTCACCTCGTCGAGGAAAAACAGCTCGGTCCAGCCGGCCTTGCCGCCAGCCCGGTTGCGCCCCATCGGCTCGCGCCGCACGTTGCCGAATTCGCAGACGCAGATGATCCAGGCTTGCAGCGCCCAGCGCTTCTTCAACAGCGTTCTCGTCTCGGGGTCGTGAATGATGCCGCGATTGCCCATGAACAGGCCGCGCTCCGGCACGGCATGGATGGTGCCGAACGGGTCGATCCGGTTTTGCAGTGGCATAGGCGTTCCCTGTTGGCTGCAATGCTGGCGCCATGATATCGCTCGTTGCATCAATTTCATGTCAGCAGGTTTCGATGCGGGTCTTGGTTGTCCAGAACTTCGACAATGAGGGCCTTGGCCAGATCGGCGCGGCGCTTGTCGAGGCGGGTGCCGCTATCGACCTGCGCCGTCCCTACCGCGGCGACGCGCTGCCGCAAGATAGCGGCGGGCATGACGCCATGGTGGTGCTCGGCGGCGCGCAGAATGCGCTGGACGACGAGCTCTGTCCTTATTTTCCGGGCCTGCTCGACCTGACGCGCGACTTTGCCGAGAGGGATCGCGCGGTGCTTGGTATCTGCCTCGGCAGCCAGTTGGTCGCGCGCGCCTTTGGCGGCGAGAACCAGATCGGCGGCGCATCGGAGTTCGGCTGGCACGAAGTCGCGCTCACCGCGGCGGCGCAGGCCGATCCGGTGCTCGCTGCCTTGCCTGAAAAATTCCCGATCTTCGAATGGCACGACGACACCTTTGTCTTGCCCGAGACTGCCGTGCGGCTGGCCGGCAACGCCGTCGCCGAGAACCAGGCGTTCCGCATCGGCCGCGCCGTCTACGGCTTCCAGTTTCATTTCGAGGCCGACCGGCCGATGGTTCGCGACTGGAGCACGTCCTTCGCACCGCTGATCGCCGAACGCCATCCGGATTGGGCCGTCCGGCTCGACGACGAAATGGCCCGCAACGGACCGCAAGCCGATGCCGCCGGCCTGGCCATCGCCCGCGCCTGGGTGGCGACGATCTGACGGCCCATATAGTCAACGTATTTGGCGACGTTGCATATTTGGCACGCGGCGGCAAATCCGCCGGGGATAACGCGTTTCATCCTTGGCCTGTGTCTGTCCGCCAGCCTAAAAGGCGCGCGCTCTGCATCTTGCGTGCAACCGCGATGAACCTTTCCTGTGACCCGCGCGACACACCGCCGATACAGAACATGCCTAGAAGCGCGAAACCGTCCGACATTTGCGACGTATTTTGCGTTTCAACGCATTGGTAACCCGCTCGTGCATAGATGCAGGAAGCTCAACAAGAGATGACGTCCGTGAAAGCAGCCTTTTTGTCCTTTGTCATGTTGTCGGCTATCGTCTTGTGCGGCCTCGGCATTTATTCCGCCGACGCGGCCAACGACCACAATGCCGTTGACGGCTACGGCGTCACCGCCGCGCTTCGCTAGCCTCTCTGCTCATAATCCGACGCGTTTCCTACGCCCGCTCACCCGTCACTGTCAGGACATGCTTGTCCGCGCCGTCCACCACGAGCGCGGTGAGGTGTCCCGACTGCCAGGCGAGGGTGTCGACATTGACGCGGTTGCCGGTGATTTCGGCCTTGGGCACCGGCGTATGACCGTGCACCACGATCTTCGGATGAAGGCCGGTGTGATCGTGGAAGACCTCGCGGATCCAGATCAGGTCCTGCCGGCTCTGGCTTTCCAGCGCAACGCCGGGCCGGATGCCGGCATGGCAGAAGAAGAAGTCGCCGAACGTCACTGAGAAGGGCAGCGAGCGCAGGAACTCGACATGGTTCTGCGGCACCGCCTCGACCAGTGCGGCGTGCCCTTGCCGCACTGCCGCATCGGCGCGGCCAAACCAGGCGCTGCTCCCACCGAGCGAGACACCATACGATAGCGCAGTCTGGATGCCGCCATAGCGCATGAACAGCCCGTCCGGATCGGGGACATCGAGAAAATCGAGAAAGCCGAGATCATGATTTCCGGCGAGCATCAGGTGACGCGGATCGCGTCTTTGCGCGTCGATCAGGAAATCGATGACGCCCCTGGAGTCCGGGCCGCGATCGACATAGTCGCCGAGATGGATCACGCGCCAATCGGCCGACAGCCTTTGACCGAGCTCCGCCTCGATCCGCCGGTGCATGGCGGTCAGCAAATCGAGCCGGCCGTGCACATCGCCGATCGCATAGAGGCGCATGCCTTGCGGTCCGCGCGCCTCGTAGAAACTGATGCCGGGCTCCGTCAATGCCTGCGTCGCCTCCATCATCATGCCGTCACGGGACTTTAGCGCCGAAGCTGATCCTTGCCCATGTCGGTGACCAGACGCTTTCCGCACAGAGCCAGCGTTATGTCCATCTCCTTGCGGATGATTTCCAGCGCCTTGGTAACGCCTTCCTTGCCGAGTGCGCCGAGGCCGTACAGGAAAGGCCGGCCGATATAGGTGCCCTTGGCGCCGAGGCACAGTGCCTTGAGCACGTCTTGGCCGGAGCGGATGCCGCCGTCCATATGCACCTCGATCGTGTCGCCGACGGCGTCGGCGATCTCTTCCAGCGCCATGATCGACGACGAGGCGCCGTCGAGCTGGCGGCCGCCATGGTTGGAAACGATGATCGCGTCGGCGCCCGTTCTGGCCGCCATCAGCGCATCTTCCCTGTCGAGTATGCCTTTCAGGATCAGCTTGCCGCCCCAGCGCTCCTTGATCCAGGCGACGTCCTTCCACGACAGATGTGGATCGAACTGCTCCTTCGTCCACGACGACAGCGAGGCGAGGTCGCCGACGCCCTTGGCATGGCCGACGATGTTGCGGAAGCTCCGGCGCTTGGTCCCGGCCATGCCGACGCACCAGCGTGGCCTGGTCGCCATCTGCCAGATGTGCTTCGGCGTCATCCGCGGCGGTGCCGAAAGCCCGTTGCGGATATCCTTGTGGCGCTGACCGAGGATCTGCAGGTCGAGCGTCAGCACCAGCGCCGAACATTTCGCCGCTTTTGCGCGATCGATCAAATCGAAGACGAAGTCCTTGTCGCGTAGCACATAGAGCTGGAACCAGAACGGCTTCCTGGTCACCGACGCGACATCCTCGATCGAGCAGATGCTCATTGTCGACAGCGTGAACGGCACACCGAATTCTTCCGCCGCCTGGGCCGCCAGCATCTCGCCGTCCGGATGCTGCATGCCGGTCATGCCGGTCGGCGCCAGCGCCACGGGCATCGTCACCTTCTCGCCGATCATGGTCGATTCCAGCGAGCGGTTGTCCATGTCGACAAGCACGCGCTGGCGGAACTTGATCTTCTGGAAATCCTCTTCGTTGGCGCGGTAGGTGCTTTCGGTCCAGGCGCCGGAATCGGCATAGTCGAAGAACATCTTCGGCACGCGGCGGCGCGCCAGGTCCTTGAGGTCGGCGATGGTGAGAATGCTGCTCATGGATCTTTTTTCCGCTGGTTCTTCGCTGGTTCGTCGTTGAATTTTCTGGGCGGTGCCTACGGCTGTTTTCTTGCCGGCTCGCCGCCACCGGGCTCGGAGCGCTGCCTGAGCCTCAGCCGCGACACGCGCTGCCAGTCGCCGCTGCGCTCGGCCTCGGCCATCGATCGTTCGACGTAGGAGATGTGGTCCATCGCCGCCTGCCGCGCCGCAGCCGGATCGCCGCCCTTGACCGCGGTGTAGATCGCCCGGTGCTGCGAAAGCAGCGCCTCGCGCGCGCCCGGCACGTTGAACACCAGCCGCCGGTTCTGGAACACGCCTTCCGACAGCAGCCGATAACAGGAGCGCAGCGTGTGCAGCAGGATGATGTTGTGCGCGCATTCGCAAATCGCGTGATGGAACTCGACGTCGATTTCCGCCTCGTCGTCGAAATTGCCGGTCCGGTGCGCCTCGTCCATACGTGCCATGATGCGGTCGAGCAGCGCCAGATCGTCCGATGTGGCACGCCGCGCCGCATATTCGGCCGCCACCGCCTCGATCTCCCGGCGGTACTCCAGATAGTCGGTCACCGCCTTGCGATGCATCGAGATCAGGTCGGTCACCGGCTTGGTGAACAGCTGGCCGATGACATCGGCGACATGGGTGCCGCCGCCTGGCCGTGTCGTCAACAGCCCGCGCCCTTCCAAGGCTTTCAAGGCATCGCGCAGGATCGGCCGCGACACCTCGAACTGGCGCGCCAGTTCGCGCTCGCCCGGCAGCCGGTCGCCGGTGCGCAGGACGCCTTCGAGGATCAGGCTCTCGATCTGCTGCACCACCTCGTCGGCGGTGCGCGAATGCTCGATCCGGGAGAAAATGTCGCTCAAACGGGATGCCTGGGGGTTGAACCGATGTCGCGCAAGATAAAGCCGGCGTCGCCAACTGGTCAAATTATTTATCCAATTCGCCGGGGGCCGGGTCCGTTTCACAGCCGCGGCGCCATATCATCTTCAGCTAAATTGGGCGTTTGCGTCCCCTGACGATTGCCTCTAGAGGGACATCATTGCCAAAGGGCTCACAGAAGCCCGGGGGACCAGCCGTGCCAGACGCCGACCCTTCCAACCTCGAATTCCAGCTGCGCGCCAAAGCCGTGGGCGGCACCGTCATGGGCTTTCCGGCGCATGAAGGTCGGCCGGGCGCGCTCGGCGAGGTCCACGCCCGGCCGCAGCCGCTGGTCGAAAAGCCGCGCGTGCTGGTGCAGCTTTCCTTCATGACCGAAGCTGGATCCGGGATCGATCAGGCCGTGCTTTCCGAATTGTCGCGACGCCTCGGCATCGCCGCGCCCGACCCTCACGCCCGCCACCACGCGATGAAATGGGGCAAGGGCTCGCTGCGCTGGGAACGCCACACGGAATTCTCGACCTATCTCTGGGAAGGCCCGCTCGCCGAAAACGGCAGGGGGCAAGAAGACACACCCTTCGGCAACGGGTTTTCGCCGCCGGGCACGGTGATTTCCGGCATCAGGCTGGAGATCCGCAAATGGACGCCGGCGAACGAAAAACTGATCGCCGGCTTCGACCCGACCAGCCTGTGCTATTCGCTGGTCGAGCGCGGCAACGCGGCCATCGTCACCGATTTCCGTCAGGATGGCGACGGCTTGACCCGCATGCTGGTGCTCGACCGCGGCCTGACCCCGGCGCGCACCGGGGCACTGTCGCAGCGGCTGATCGACATCGAGACCTACCGCACGCTGGCCATGCTTGGGCTGCCGCTGGCCCTGACGCTGTCCGGTCGCGCCCGCCGCATCGAAGACAGGCTGGCCCAGACCACGTTGGAAATGAAGGTCGCCGAGACCCGCGACAGCCAGACGCTGCTTGCCGACTTGACCGAACTGGCCGCCGAGCTGGAGGCCGATGCCGCCTCCAGCCTCTACCGCTTCGGCGCCAGCCGCGCCTATGACGGCATCGTGCGCGAACGGCTGGAGGCGCTCGACGAAGAAGCGGTGCCCGGCTACGACACCTGGGGCGGTTTTCTGCAGCGCCGCGTGGCGCCGGCGATGCGTACCTGCCGTTCGGTCGAGGAGCGTCAGGCCAACCTGTCGACGAAGCTCACCCGTGCCACCACACTGCTGCGCACCTGGGTCGACGTCGAGGTCGAGAAGCAGAACCGCGATCTTTTGGCATCGATGAACAATCGCGCCCGCCTGCAATTGCGGCTGCAGCAGACGGTGGAGGGGCTCTCGGTCGCCGCGGTTTCCTACTATGTCGTCGGCCTCATCGGCTACGTCGCCAAGGGCGCCTCGATCTTCGGCCATGCCTTCGCGCCGGAAATGGTCACCGCCGCCTCGGTGCCGCTCGCGGTCGTGCTCGTCTGGTGGGGCGTGCGCCGCGTCCGCCGCATGCACTCCGAACCAGGCAAGCAGCCGGGCGAGTAGTGTGGGGCGCAGCGGCAGATTGCCGCTGCGGAAGGCTGTCTCGGCCATAGGCCTCTCATCCCGGCCAAAGCGGCATTTGCAAGCGACCACCGTCGCTGGTAAAAGATTTTTACCAGTCGATCGAAGGAGGCTGTCGATGTCCGGCCTTGCCATGCCGAAACCAGACGACGCCACGATGCGCCGGCGCGACGAGATCGTCGCCGATATGCGCATCATGGTGCCGGGCGAGGGCGTCGTCGACGCCGCCAATGCCATGCGCGCCTTCGAGAGCGACGGGCTCACCGCATACCGGCAATTGCCGCTCGTCGTTGTACTGCCGCAAACCGTGGCCCAGGTCTCGCGGGTGCTGAAATATTGCAGCGACCGCAACATCCGCGTCGTGCCGCGCGGCTCCGGCACCTCGCTCTCCGGCGGTGCGCTGCCGCTCGAAGACGCGGTGCTGCTGGTGATGAGCCGCTTCAACCGCATCCTCGAGATCGATTTTCAGAACCGCGTCGTCGTCGCCCAGCCCGGCGTCACCAATCTCGGCATCACCACCGCCGTCGAGCAGGAGGGCTTCTATTACGCCCCCGATCCATCCTCCCAGATCGCCTGCTCGATCGGCGGCAATGTCGCGGAAAATTCCGGCGGCGTGCACTGCCTGAAATACGGTCTCACCGCCAACAATGTGCTCGGCATCGAGATGGTGCTAATGAATGGCGAGGTGGTGCGCCTCGGCGGCAGCCATCTCGACGCGGAAGGCTACGACCTGCTCGGCGTCATGACCGGCTCCGAAGGACTGCTCGGCGTCGTAACCGAGGTCACCGTACGCATCCTGAAGAAGCCGGAGACGGCGCGTGCCCTGCTGATCGGTTTCCCGACCAGCGAGCAGGCCGGCCAATGCGTTGCCGACATCATCGGCGCCGGCATCATTCCGGGCGGCATGGAGATGATGGACCGTCCGGCCATCCACGCCGCCGAGGATTTCGTCCAGGCCGGCTATCCGCTCGATGTCGAGGCGCTGCTGATCGTCGAGCTGGACGGGCCGGGTGTCGAGGTCGACCATCTGATCGGCCTGGTCGAAGCCATTGCTTTTAGGAACGGCTCGACCACATGCCGCACGTCGCAGTCGGAACAGGAGCGGCTGAGCTTCTGGGCCGGCCGCAAGGCGGCGTTCCCGGCGGTCGGCCGCATCTCGCCCGACTACTACTGCATGGACGGCACCATCCCGCGCAAGGAACTGCCGCGCGTGCTCGCCGGCATGCGCGAACTGTCGCAGAAATACGGGCTCGGCGTCGCCAATGTCTTCCACGCCGGCGACGGCAATCTGCACCCGCTCATCCTCTATGACGCCAACGTGCCGGGCGAACTCGACAAGGCGGAGAGTTTCGGCGCTGACATATTGCGGCTCTGCGTCAAGGTCGGTGGCGTGCTGACCGGAGAGCACGGGGTCGGCATCGAGAAGCGCGACCTGATGCCGGAAATGTTCAACCAGATCGACCTCGACCAGCAGATGCGCGTCAAATGCGCCTTCGACCCCAACCATCTTTTGAATCCCGGCAAGGTCTTCCCGCAATTGAGGCGATGCGCCGAGCTCGGGCGGATGCACGTGCATCGCGGGAAAGTGGCGTTTCCGGACATTCCGAGGTTTTGAGCGCGTATGTTAGCGCTTGAACACCCCCCTCTGTCCTGCCGGACTTCTCCCCCTCAAGGGGGGAGATTGGCAGCTTCGGCGCCTCGCCCTCCCGTTAACACTGGAGATTGGCGAAGCCCGACGCAGCATCCGATCTCCCCCCTTGAGGGGGAGATGTCCGGCAAGACAGAGGGGGGCGCGAAGGAACACGACGTTCCCGCATTTGCAAATGCCGCGTCCGTCCCATGACCACCTTCACCCCGTCAACAGCCGCGGAAACCCTATCCACCGTCGCTTGGGCAGCCGCCGAAGACTCGCCGCTCGAAATCCTCGGCCACGGCTCCAAGCGCGGTATCGGCCGGCCGCAGCAGAGCGAGCATACGCTCGACCTTTCCAAACTCTCCGGCGTCATGCTTTACGAGCCGGCCGAACTGGTGCTGTCGGCAAAAGCCGGCACGCCGCTGGCCGAAATCGAAAGCCTGCTTGCCGAAAACGGCCAGCAACTTGCCTTCGAACCGATGGATTACGGCCCGCTGCTCGGCGGTGAGCCAGCGCGAGGCACGATCGGCGGCGCACTCGCCGCGAACCTTTCCGGCCCGCGCCGGCTGAAGGTGGGTGCTGCGCGCGACCATATCCTTGGCATAGCGGCCGTTTCCGGGCGCGGCGAGGCCTTCAAGTCCGGCGGCCGCGTCGTCAAGAACGTCACCGGCTATGATCTGTCCAAGCTGATGGCCAACAGCTGGGGCACGCTGGCGGTGCTCACCGACGTCACCTTCAAGGTGCTGCCTGCTGCCGAGACCGAAGTCACGCTTGCCATCCGCGGCCTGCTCGACGATCACGCCGCCGCCGCCATGGCGCTGGCGCTGGGTTCCAGCGCCGAAGTGTCGAGCGCTGCCCATCTTCCCGAACGGGTCGCAGCCAGGGTCGCCGGCGGCAGTCTCGGCAGCGATGCCGCGACGCTGCTGCGCATCGAGGGCTTCGGCCCGTCGGTCGCTTACCGCATTGCCGCGCTGAAAGACCTGCTGAAAAACGCTGGGCCGCTGCAGGAGATTTCCGGTTCGGTCTCGTACTCGGTCTGGCGCAATGTCCGCGACTGCGCGCCGTTCGCCGATGGCAGCGAAAGGCCGGTGTGGCGCGTCTCGATGGCGCCGTCGCGGGGCCACCAGATGGTGCTGGCGCTGCGCATGCAGGCCCCGGTCGATGCCTTCTATGATTGGCAGGGCGGGCTGATCTGGCTGCGCATGCAGCAGGACGATCCCGAGGCAGGCCTGTTGCGCAGCCTGATCAGAAAACACGGCGGCGGCCATGCGACGCTGGTGCGCGCAACCCCTTCGCACCGCGCCGCCGTACCGGTGTTCGAACCGCAAGCGCCGCAACTGGCAGCACTGTCGGCGCGGCTGAAGGCCGAATTCGACCCGAAGAATATCCTCAATCCCGGCCGTATGGCGCCGGGCGCAAGCTCTGCTACTCTCGCGCCGGCAACCGAGGGAGGAGCACAATGAGCGATCCAGGCCAAAACGGTACGTCACGCCAGACCGACCGCTGGCTGGAGCCCGGCCCGACCAACGCGCTGGTCATCTACATCCTCTATCTCGCCGGCCTGGCCATCGGCGTCAGCGGCATTGTCGGCATCGTCCTGGCCTATATCAATCGCGGCAAGGCCGGCGGCTTCGTCGAAGGCCACTACACATTCCTGATCCGCACCTTCTGGATCGGCCTGCTCTATGCACTGATCTCGGCGCTGCTGATGATCGTGGTCATCGGTGTCGTGCTGATGGTTGCCGTTGCCGTCTGGTTCATCGCCCGCTGCATTCTCGGCCTGCAGGCGCTGCAGCGCGGCGAGGCGGTCAAGAACCCGGAAAGCTGGTTTCTGGGATTATGAGCATGATCCCCAAAACTGGGTACCGGTTTTGGGAAAAGATCATGCTCAAACGGTAGGGATTCGTTTACGTGCAGACCAATTTCTCAGCTGCCCAGCTCGCCGATCCGCATGTCGCGGAATCGGAGAAGATCCTGCGCAAATGTGTGCATTGCGGCTTCTGCACCGCCACCTGCCCGACCTATGTGACGCTCGGCAACGAACTGGATTCGCCGCGCGGCCGGATTTATCTGATCAAGGACATGCTGGAAAACGGACGGCCGGCCGACAAGCAGATCGTCACCCATATCGACCGCTGCCTGTCCTGCCTCGCCTGCATGACCACCTGCCCGTCGGGCGTCAACTACATGCATCTGGTCGACCACGCCCGCGTCCATATCGAGCAAACCTACAAGCGTCCGCTGGCCGATCGCCTGACACGCGCCATGCTGGCCTTCGTGCTGCCCTACCCCTCGCGTTTCCGCGCGGCGCTCAAGCTGGCGAAGCTCGGCCAGCCATTCGCCGGCCTGTTTGAGAAAATCCAGGCATTGAAGCCTTTGGGCGCGATGTTGAAGCTGGCCCCGGCGTCGGTCCCGGCAGTCTCGCCGATGGCCTCGCCGGGCGTCCATGCCGGGCAGGGCGCGAAGAAAAATGGCCGTGTCGCCATCCTCACCGGCTGCGCGCAATCCGTGCTCGATCCCGGCATCAACGACACGACGATTTCGCTGCTGACCCGGCTTGGCGTTGAGGTCGTGGTGGCCGCGGGCGAGGGCTGCTGCGGCGCGCTGGTGCATCATATGGGGCGCGAGGACGCTGCCTTGGCGTCGGCCCGACGGAACGTCGACGCCTGGACGCGCGCCATCGAGCAGGGCGGACTCGACGCCATCGTCATCACCGCATCCGGGTGCGGCACCACCATCAAGGATTACGGCTTCATGCTGCGCCTCGATCCGGCCTATGCCGACAAGGCTGCGCGGGTCTCGGCGCTGGCCAGGGACATCACCGAATATCTGGCAAGCCTCGACCTGCCCGAGCCGGTCCGCAAGCCGGGCACCATCGTCGCCTATCACTCAGCCTGCTCGATGCAGCACGGCCAGAAGATCACCCGCCAGCCGAAGGAGCTTCTGGTCCGTGCCGGCTTCGTCGTGCGCGAGCCGCGCGAAGGGCATCTTTGCTGCGGTTCGGCCGGCACCTACAACATCCTGCAGCCCGAGATTTCGGCGACGTTGCGCGACCGCAAGCTCAGGAATATCGAGGCGACCGGTGCTGAAATCGTCGCCACCGGCAATATCGGCTGCATCACCCAGATCGCTTCCGCCGCCAAGCTGCCGGTGGTGCATACGATAAAGCTGCTGGACTGGGCCTATGGCGGCGAGCCGCCAAAATTGGTTTGATTGCTGCGCACCCGCCGATGAGACTGCCGAGATGCCCAACCCAAAGTCAGAAGAGATTGGAACCGTCGTTCGGCTGCTGTCGGACAGATCGCCGGCGACGTTCCAGGCCAGCTATGGCGAATGCCAGACAATCATCGCTCGTCATCTCAAGGATGGGTCCGAATTCCTGTTTGCGCTCATAAGGGCAGCGGTACAAGCCGACGTCCAGCAAGACAATCTGATTATCGACGCCGTTTCGTTTCTCGACGACGCGCATTTGGCTCGTCTGGCATTTTTCCTGCAAGAGGAAGTGAAACGCGGAATAGACGTGGAGGATCTGCTGGCTCACGTCGCCTTGCAGGCGCCGGAATTGTTTCCAGACAGTACCTTGGGCGACATTCCCGATTTCGCAGACTGGCTGACGCATGATGATCCTCGTTCGTCCCCGGCATGTCATCATTTCAGCTTTGAGGAAGGCGCTCCGAGCGACATGTCTTTTCCGACGCATCGCAATCATCCTACCTGGCATCTGCCGGCGACTGGCAGGCCACTTACGGTCGGCGGCGAAGGATCGGCAGTGTGCCCGACCTGTCGAGAGCGACTGATACATCTGATTACGCTGGACGATCTTGGGAATGAGCTGACGATGCCTCTTCCCAGACTCCGTATCGAGACCTGTGCGAATTCTCTCGAACCGACCTATTATTCCCACGACGCTGCCGGTGTGCCGACGCCGATCGCGCCTCTGCATTCGCCCTACATTGAGAGGCTTGCAAAGGCCGCCGAGAAAAGAACTGTTCGGTTGGCACCGACCCCTGAACGGTGGCTCAGGCAGTCGTACGGGATAAGCAATTCAAGGCAAAACCTGTTTCGGCTTGGTGGGCTGCCGTCATGGATTCAGGGACCGCAGTTTCCAGTCGTTCCCGGAACGGACCGGGAAATGAAATTTCTTCTTCAGTTCGATTCACTCGCCGGTTTCTTCTGGGGCAGCGGCGGCGTGCTCTACGTCTTCTGGGATGACGAGTCCCGGATCACCTGCCATGTGCCGCAATACACGTGACGAAGGCGCCTACTCCGCCGCCAGCCGGTCTGCCGTGCCGTAGGTTGCCTGATAGCGGGCACGCTGCCGGCTGAGGGCCACCATCGTGTTGCGCAGCAGGATCGCCACCGTGATCGGGCCGACGCCGCCCGGCACCGGCGTGATCCACGACGCGACATGCCTGACGCTCTCGGCATCGACGTCGCCGACGATGCGGCTCTCGCCGTCCGGCCCGATTTCCGAATTGATGCCGATATCGATGACGGCGGCGCCCGGCTTGACCATGTCGGCCTTGATCAGCCGCGGTTTGCCGACCGCGACGAACAGTGCGTCGGCGCGGCGTGCGTGTGCCGCCACCGAACGCGTCATGTGGTGACAGACGGTCACCGTCGCGCCTTCGCTCATCAAGAGGAACGCGATCGGCTTGCCGACGATCTCGGAATGGCCGACGACCACCACCTCGAGCCCCTTGAGGTCGAGGCCGGTTTCCCTGAGCAGTTCGACCGAAGCGGCGGCGGTGCAGGGCGCCAGGTCGAGCTGGTTGTAGACGATGTTGCCGATCGAGGCCGGATGCATGCCCTCGACATCCTTGAGCGGATGCACCGCCGCCTGCAGCGTCTTGATCGGAATGTGCACCGGCACCGGCCGCTGGATGATGATGCCGGTGACGCGCGGGTCGGCGTTAAGCCCGTGGATTGCCGCTTCCAGCTCGCCGGCGGTGATGTCGGCGCGAAAGCGCCTTTCCTCGAAGCCGATGCCGGCCAACCCGGCCTTGGCGCGCTGGTTGCGGACATAGACATCGACCGCGGCGGTATCGCCGACGGTGACCGACACCAGCTTGGGCGGAAAGCCTTCGGCGGTGGCGATCGCCGCGTCCTCGCGCACGCCGGCGATGATGCGTTGAGCAACCGGGCCGCCTCTGAGATAGCGGCTGTCGTCGGAAAGGGACATCGGGATGGGGCCTTTATCTGGATTTTAGCCGCCACATAGCAAAGCAACCGCGAAAAGGCAGCGCGAAAAGCGAACCGCCATGCCGGTCGCGCGACGTGCCGGCAAAATCTTCCCGTCAATTCCTGCTGGCGGAAACAAAAAGGGCAGCACGGCTTGCCGCGCTGCCCTTTCGTGACTGGCCGCATCCCCACACGGCCCGTCCCCCGTTATTCAATGCTCCCGAGGCTTCTGAGCAGAATCATCGATGAGGTCAACCGCAGATTACATGACTACAACCGTCGTGCCAACATTGACCCGCTCGTAAAGGTCGACCACGTCCTCGTTGCGCATGCGGATGCAGCCCGACGACACCGCGCCGCCGATCGTCCAGGGCTGATTGGTGCCGTGGATACGGTACTCAGTCGAGCCGAGATAGAGCGCGCGTGCGCCGAGCGGGTTTTCCATGCCGCCGGCGAGATAGGTCGGCAGATAACGGCCCTTGGCGGCTTCGCGGGCGATCATCACCGCCGGCGGCCGCCAATCCGGCCAGACGCGCTTGTTGGTGATCTTGTGGGTGCCGGACCATTCGAAGCCCGGCTTGCCGGTGCCGACGCCATAACGCCGCGCCTTACCGTTCTTCCCGACCAGATAGAGGAAATTCTCTCGCGTATCGATGACGATCGTGCCCGGCTTCTGCGGGCCGTCATAGGCGACTTCCTGCGGCAGATAGATCGGGTCGATCTGCGGCCGCATCACCATGCGCTTGGCCGGCGCCTGCACCGCTGCGGTGCGCAGCTGATCGGGTTCGGCCAGCCGCCGGTAGCGCCGTTGCGGCTGCGCCTCTTGCCGGCTCTGCCGCACGATGCCCGGGGCATGGCCGAGCTGCAGCACCCAGGGTGCCGAAAGATCCGGGCTGACCACCACCGGCGGCCTCTCCGCATAGCGGTCGTTGGCATTGGCGGCGCCGGCAGCAAGTACGGCCGCGGCGCCGAACAGTGGGAACAAGAATGTCTTCATCGCAACGCACCTTGATCGTCGAACATGCCGGGGTGCAAAGCCTCCCCGATTTCGCCGACATTGGGCGCGAAGCGGCAACCGAAACATGAATCGGAATGTGTAAAATGCCGATCTGTCAGTAAAGCTTTTGGTGTGGTTACCGCCCGGTTCAGGAATCTGGTAAAGCCGCGGTAAAGGCCGCGTCAAAACGCGTTAACGCCAAGACACGAACGGAATTCCGCCATGGATGAAAAGACAGGTCTGCTTGCCGGTCCCGACGGCATCGCCCGCTGCTTCTGGCACGGCAACCTGCCGGATTATCTGCACTACCACGACCACGAATGGGGCCGGCCGGTCGCCGACGACCGCCGCCTGTTCGAGAAGATCTGCCTCGAAGGTTTTCAGTCGGGCCTGTCCTGGCTGACCATATTGCGCAAGCGCGACAATTTCCGCGAGGCGTTTGCCGGCTTCGATGTCGACAAGATCGCCGCCTTCACCGACGCCGATGTCGATCGCCTGCTCGGCAATGCCGGCATCATCCGCCATCGCGGCAAGATCGTCTCGACCATCAACAACGCCAAGCGCGCCCGCGAACTCATCGACGAGGCCGGCTCGCTGGCCGCCTGGTTCTGGAAGTTCGAGCCCGGCCCGCACGAGCGGCCCGAGATCGTCGACCTCGCGCATTTGCGCGCCAATCCGACGACGGCCGTCTCGGTCCGCATTTCGAAAGAGCTGAAGAAGCGCGGCTGGAGCTTTGTCGGCCCGACCACCGTCTACGCCTTCATGCAGGCGATGGGGCTGGTCAACGACCATCTCGAGGGCTGCGTCTGCCGCGAGCCGGTCGAGGCGGAACGGAAAGCGTTCAAGCGGCCGAAATAGCGGCTCAGGCGCCGCCGGCGCCGGCCAGGAAAAACCCGGCAAGGATGGCCGCCAGCGCGGCGAACACCGGATAGATCACCAGCAGTCCGGTCATCAGCACGTCGCGCATGGTCGGTCCACTGCGCTGTTGCGCCGCGACCTCGAACGGTCCGGCGATTTGCTTCGTATTCGGGGCATAACCATCGGCCGGCCGCAGCCGGACCGAGGCGTCGCGTGCCCGGCTATCGATGATGTCGAACTTCTGTAGCGTGGCCATGGCCCCGAACCCCTTGTTTCGGCGCGCTTATCGGCCCGGATTGTGTCGGCACGATGCCGCGCGCATGGCACAATTGTTTCATTTGTGACGCGGTTTGTTTCGATCGCCCTGCCTGATGGCTTTGCGCTGCCCCTCATTGCCCTGCCGGGCATTTCTCCCCGTATAGTGACGGGGAGAAAGGACGCCTCCGCCGGTGGTTTCGCCAATCACAGCGTTGCACAAGTAGCGCCGAGGCTGCGACAACTCCCCTTCTCCCCGTCACTATACGGGGAGAAGGTGCCGGCAGGCGGATGAGGGGCGGCGCGACATTTGCGAACCAACTGGTCCCGCGACATCGCGGAAAAGCCGCAAACCCTTGCCTTCTCCGGGCTGCATCGGTAGGACACGCCGACCCGAAATAAGTCACCGTTTACATAGCAAAGTACCCATCCCATGGCCGACAAATCCGAAAAGATGAAAGCGCGGCTGCCGCGCGGCTTTGTCGACCGCGGCGCCGACGATCTGCGCACCGTCGAGAAGATGATGGCGACGATCCGCTCGGTCTTTGAGCTCTACGGTTTCGAGCCGGTCGACCAGCCGCTGATCGAATACACCGATGCGCTCGGCAAGTTCCTGCCCGACCAGGACCGGCCGAACGAGGGCGTGTTCTCGTTCCAGGACGACGACGATCAATGGCTGTCGCTGCGCTACGACCTGACCGCGCCGATGGCGCGCTTTGTCGCCGAGAATTTCGAGCGCCTGCCGAAACCCTATCGCAGCTATCGCTCCGGCTGGGTGTTCCGCAACGAGAAGCCCGGTCCCGGCCGCTTCCGCCAGTTCATGCAGTTCGACGCCGACACGGTAGGCACGCCGGGTGTCGCGGCCGATGCCGAGATGGCGATGATGATGGCCGACGTGATGGAGGCGCTCGGCATCAAGCGCGGCGACTACGTCGTCCGCGTCAACAATCGCAAGGTGCTCGACGGCGTGCTCGAGGCGATCGGCCTCGGCGGCGACGAGAACGCTGGCCGCCGGCTGCAGGTGCTGCGGGCGATCGACAAGCTGGACAAGCTGGGCGTCGAGGGCGTGCGCCTGCTTTTGGGCGCCGGGCGCAAGGACGAGAGCGGTGATTTTACCAAGGGCGCCGGGCTGGGTAACGCGCAAATCGATGTTGTGATCAGCTATTTCACGGTCATGGCGCAGCATGATCCCGAACAAATTGTCCAGACACTGGGATCTATCACCCCGGGGCTCAGCAATCTTGTCGAGGAAAGGAAACTCGAACATCTCGGCATAACGAATGCCTCGTTTGTCGAGGGTCTTGCAGAGCTGGAGCAGATAAGAACCATGGTCGCACAAAGCGGCTACGGTGAGGATCGCATTCGCATCGACCCATCCGTCGTCCGTGGCCTCGAATATTACACCGGCCCGGTCTACGAGGCCGAGCTGCTGGCCGAGATCCCCAACGAGGACGGCCAGATCGTGCGCTTCGGCTCGGTTGGCGGCGGCGGACGTTATGACGGCCTCGTCTCGCGCTTCCGTAGCGAGCCGGTGCCGGCGACCGGTTTTTCCATCGGCGTCTCGCGCCTTATGACGGCGCTGAAGAACCTCGGCAAGCTCGACACTTCCGATGTCATCGCGCCGGTCGTCGTGCTGACCATGGACAAGGATACGGAAAGCCTCGGCCGCTACCAGAAGATGGTGGCCGAGCTGCGCGCCGCCGGCATCCGCTCGGAAATGTATCTCGGCGGCGCCGGCATGAAGGCGCAGCTGAAATATGCCGACCGCCGCGGTAGCCCGGTCGCCGTCATCCAGGGCGGCGACGAGCGCGCCAAGGGCGAGGTGCAGATCAAGGACCTGATCGAAGGCGCGAAGATGTCGGCCGAGATCGCCGACAACGCCGAATGGCGCGCCGCGCGACCGGCGCAGGTGACCGTGGCGGAAGGCGATCTGGTCGCCGAGGTGAAGAAGATACTGGCGGCGCAGGCCGAGGAGCGGGCGCGTGGCAAGTAGGGCGCCGCTTCCTTCTCCCCTTGTGGGAGAAGGTGGCCGAGCGAAGCTCGGTCGGATGAGGGGTGTTCCAGGGAACGCCGACGCCTCATTTCTTCCGGCACCCCTCATCCGTCTTGGCGCTTCGCGCCAATCCACCTTCTCCCACAGGGGGAGAAGGGAAGGGCGCCTGCCGTGACCTCGCGCCCCGCCATCGCATCCGACATCACCAGCCTCTTCGCCGCGCGAAATACGCATGCGGTCGAAGTCGCGGTGCTGCAGCCGGCCGACCCGTTCCTCGACATGGCCGGCGAGGATTTGCGGCGCCGCATCTTTCTCACCGAGAGCGAGACCGGACAGACGCTTTGCCTGCGGCCGGAATTCACCATTCCGGTCTGCCTCGACCACATCGCCAGCCAGGCCGGCACGCCGCGCCGCTATTCCTATCTCGGCGAGGTGTTTCGCCAGCGCCGCGAGGGCGGCAACGAGTTCTTCCAGGCCGGCATCGAGGATCTCGGCGACCGCGACACGGCGGCCGCCGACGCCCGTTCGCTGGCCGATGCGCATGCGCTGCTGTCGCTGGTCCTGCCCGGCCGGGAACTGGCGGTGACGCTCGGCGACCAGACCATCTTCGAGGCGGTGCTGGCAGCACTTGGCCTGCCGCGCGGCTGGCGCATGCGGCTGGCCCGCGCCTTCGGCTCGGCGCCGATGCTTGAGGCCGCCCTTGCCGATCTGGCCAATCCACCGCGCAACAGCCAGCTTGCCGGCGCGGTCGCCGCGCTTGTCCTTGATGGCGATCTCGACGGTCTTTCGGCGCATGTCGCCGGCGGCATGGAAGAGGCTGGCCTGTCGGCAACGGCCGGGCGTTCGCCGTCCGAGATTGCGCGGCGCCTGATCGAGAAGGCCGAACTGCGCAGCGTGCGGCTGTCGAACGAGGCATTCGCGGCGCTAGAGAGTTTCCTGGCAATCGACGTGCCGCTCGACAGCGCCGCCGGAGCGCTCCAACGTTTTGCAGCCGATGCCGGGCTTTCACTGGGGGCTGCGCTGGAGAATTTCGCAGCCCGCGCCGCGGCCATCGAAAGCCTCGGCCTGCCGATGTCTGAAATCAGCTACGACGCCGCCTTCGGCCGGCCGCTCGATTACTACACCGGCCTGGTCTTCGAGATCGCGGCGCAGGATGGCGACCGGCCGCTCGCCGGTGGCGGCCGCTACGACCGGCTGCTGACGCTGCTCGGCGCCAAAACGCCGATCCCCGGCGTCGGTTTTTCCGTCTGGCTCGACCGCATCGAGGCGCTGCGGGAGACGGCGCCATGATCACGCTGGCGATCCCGTCGAAAGGCCGGCTCAAGGAGCAGGCGCTGGAGGTGCTGGCCAAGGCCGGGCTTGCCGTCAGCCTGCCCGGCGACGAGCGCAAATATCGCGCCCGCATCGACGGCCTTGACGGCGTCGAGATAGCATTCCTGTCTGCCTCGGAGATATCAGGCGAAATCGGCCAGGGGTCGGTCGATCTCGGCATCACCGGCGAGGACCTTTTGCGCGAAAACCTCGCCGATTGCGAGACGCGCGCCGAAATCATCGCCCGCCTCGGTTTCGGCAATGCCGATGTCGTCGTCGCCGTGCCCGACATCTGGCTCGATGTCGACACCATGGCCGACCTCGACGACGTCGCCGCCGATTTCCGCCAGCGCCACGGCCGCCGGCTCAGGATCGCCACCAAATACTGGCGCCTGACCCAGCAGTTCTTTTCGCAAAAGCACGGCATCCAGGTCTACCGCATTGTCGAAAGCCTTGGCGCCACCGAAGGCGCGCCGGCGGCCGGATTGGCCGATATCGTCGTCGACATCACCACGTCAGGCGCGACGCTGCGCGCCAACCATCTCAAGGTGCTGGCCGACGGCGTCATCCTGCGCTCGCAGGCCTGCCTCGTGGCGTCGAGGAAGATGCGTTCGGCGACGGACGAGGCCGTGTTGCGCGATATTGCGGGCAGGATGGCATCGGTGAACGCAGGCTGACGACCAGCCGATCTCCCCCCTTGAGGGGGAGATGTCGCCGAAGGCGACAGAGGGGGTCGGTACGTCTTGACGCGACTCTCCTAACCGACAGAACAGGCTGGAGCTCCGCGCGCGGCGACCCCCTCTGGCCTGCCGGCCATCTCCCCCTCAAGGAGGGAGATTGGCAGCTTGGCCGCAGTGCCAACCTGACGCGATTTTCTTGACGTACAGCAATTTTGTTCTTGCTTTGTGCCGGCAGCTATGCTACTAATCTCGCTATGGTGTCAATTGGCCCCGAAGACCCGCCCGCCGAGGCGGGTTTTTTATTTTCGGCCCTTACAGGCGAGTTCCCACCCAGCCCCACCATGGACGGGATTTCCACCACCCTGCCGGGCTGATAGGCTCGGCCTGTCTGCGGAGGACACGGCGATGCCGATCAATCTCGACGAGTTGAAGAATGCAACCAACCTGCGCTCCAAGCGCGATGGCGGTTCGTTCATTGCGCCGGTCGACGGCACGGCGCATGTCTCGGGCGAGCGCAGCGTGCCGCTGCTCAACCTGACCATCCCGGCGCTGTTTGCCGATACGGTCGGCAAATATGGCACGCTCGATGCCGCCGTCTTCGTCGAGCAGCATAAGCGCTTTACCTGGGACGAACTGTCCGACACGGTCGATGCGCTCGCCGCCGGCTTCCTGGCGCTCGGCCTCGAGAAAGGCGACCGCGTCGGCATCTGGTCGCCGAACCGCTGGGAATGGCTGGTGACGCAATTCGCCACCGCCCGCATCGGCCTGGTCCTGGTCAACATCAACCCGGCCTACCGGCTGGTCGAGCTGGAATATGCCTTGAACAAGGTCGCTTGCCGAGCGCTCGTCACCGCCGCCACATTCAAGAGTTCCGACTATCTCGGCATGATCGAAACGCTGGCGCCGGAGATCGCCAAGGCCACCCCCGGCAAGCTCGACGCCAACAGACTGCCGGCGCTGAAGACCGTCATCCGCATGGACGAGGACAATTCGCCGGGCATGTTCAATTTCGCCGACGTGCTGGCGATGGCCGGCCGCGACGAGCATGACCGGCTCGACCGGATTTCAGCGGGGCTGAAACCGGACGACGCCATCAATATCCAGTTCACCAGCGGCACGACCGGCGCGCCCAAGGGCGCGACGCTGACCCACAACAACATCGTCAACAACGGCAATTTCGTCACCGCGGCAATCCGGCTCACCGTCGACGACCTGCTGTGCATCCCGGTGCCGCTCTATCATTGCTTCGGCATGTCGATGGGCACGATGGGCTGCGTCACCAAGGGCGCGACCATGGTTTTCCCCAGCGAGGGGTTCGATGCCGGCGCCACGCTGAGGGCGGTGGCAACGGAACGCTGCACCGCGCTCTACGGCGTGCCGACCATGTTCGTCGGCCTGCTCGACCATCCGGAGTTCGCCTCCTTCGATCTCACCAGCCTGCGCACCGGCATCATGGCCGGCTCGCCATGCCCGATCGAGGTGATGAAGAAGGTGGTGTCGCTGATGCATATGGCTGAGGTGACCATCGCCTACGGCATGACCGAGACCAGCCCGGTGTCGTTCCAGAGCAGCGTCGACGATCCCCTGGAAAAGCGCGTCTCGACCGTCGGCCGCGTCCATCCGCATGTCGAGGTCAAGGCCATCGACGCCGAAGGCGCCACCGTCGCGGTCGGCGCGCCGGGCGAGCTGTGCACGCGCGGCTATTCCGTGATGAAGGGCTATTGGGACGACGAGCAGAAGACCCGCGAGGCCATCGACGCCGACGGCTGGATGCACACCGGCGACCTCGCCACCATCGATGCCGAGGGCTATTGCAACATCGTCGGCCGGGTCAAGGACATGGTCATCCGCGGCGGCGAGAACGTCTATCCACGCGAGGTCGAGGAGTTTCTCTATCGCCACCCGAAGGTCAAGGAGGTGCAGGTGTTCGGCATTCCCGACCCGAAATACGGCGAGGAGCTGTGCGCCTGGATCGTGCTGAAGCCCGGCCAGATCACCACCGAGCAGGAGATCAAGGCCTTCTGCGCCGGCCAGATCGCCCATTTCAAGATACCGCGCTACATCCGCTTCCGCACCGAATTGCCGATGACGGTGACCGGCAAGCCGCAGAAATTCCTGATGCGCCAGGCGATGGTCGACGAACTGGGACTGGTGACGCAGAAGACGGCTTGAGGGCGCGCTTCGGGCTTTCGCAGGGTTCGCAGACGAGGCTTGCCCAGAAGAGGCTTGCAAAAGGGGCTTGCGGAAGGGGCTTGGAATGAGTGGTTTCGCAAGATCGGCGGTTTCCTACGGCATGCCGTTGGCCGCGCTGGCGATGGCTGTCGCGGTCAGGGCCAGCGGGGTGTCGGTCGACGAAGGGTCGCTGGGCACCAGGATATTTATCGGCGCGCTGTCGAGCGCGATCATGTTCACCACCATTTTCGTGGTGCTCGACCACGCCGAGGCGGTGGCCCGGCGGGTGGGCGAGCCGTACGGCACGTTGGTGCTGACCATCGCCGTGACGGCAATCGAAGTGTCGATCATCGTTTCCATCATGCTGCACGGCGCCAACAACCCGACGCTTGCACGCGAATCCGTGTTCTCGACGGTGATGATCACGTCCACCGGCGTCGTCGGCATGTGCCTGACGTTTGGCGGCTGGCGCCATCGCAAGCAGGCAATCGTCCGCCAAGGAACCAGCGCCTATCTGGCGGTACTGGTCGCGCTGAGCGTCATGACGCTCATTCTGCCGACCTACACGCGAACCACCGATCCCGGCACGTTCTCGGCGGCGCAACTCGGCTTCGTCAGCGTGCTTTCGGTGCTGCTTTATGCCGGTTTTCTGTTCGCGCAGACTGTCCGCCACCGCGACGATTTCATCGACGGGCAAGCACATGGCGCCGCGGTGCGAGCCGACGCTCACGAAAGCGTCGCCGCCGGCGCCGTTCTCCTGCTGATCGGGCTGATCGGCATCGTCATGCTCGCCGAACAGGTCGCCGCCAGCGTCGAGGACGCGCTCGTCGCCTACCAGGTGCCGCAGGCCGATGCCATTGTCGGCGCAATGATCGCCGCGCTGGTCTTGATGCCGGAGGCCATTTCGGCGGTTCGTGCCGCGCTCAGCAACGAGCTGCAGCGCGGCCTGAACGTCGCCATGGGCTCGGCCTGCGCGACGATCGGTTTGACAATACCCGGCATAGCCGCCGCCAGCCTGCTGACCGGAAGAGGCCTGACCCTGGGCCTGCCGGCGACCGACACGGTGCTTTTGGTCCTGGCGCTTTTCATCTGCAATGTGAGCTTCGGCACGGAGAGGACGACGTTCCTGACCGGCTTGGTGCACCTCGTGGTATTTTTTACCTGGGTGTTTTTGATATTTGTGCCGTGAGGGTTGGGGGGCGAGCAAGGGGGCAGGCAGATTCTGACGACTGTTTCTCGGCCGAGCAGCCACACGTTTTCCGCACCGAGTTCCGAAGTAGGCAAGCCGCACAAGTTCGGCAAAGACGGCGTGAGGGGTGGGCGCCAATTTTTCTCCTTTGCGCCATGGGCGGACGCTTAGCACCAAGGCCTTGAACGTCTCGATAGGGGCCGCGAGCGGATTGGCAGCTTCTGGCTTCGCAACGAAGATTGCAGACATTCAACCCGCTGGATGGAGGTCGTGAACTGACCCAAGGCGACATTCCTCAGACTGTCCGTTTCCACCGAAGCGGGGCGATGCGGCCGATCAAGCGCCCTTTCGGGTTCGAAAGCTGTTAGGGTAGGATGATAAACGATGTGCCGCAGGAGCGGGGATGCCCGTCGATCGCGTTCAGCGGAAAGTAGCTGCCATCCTCGCTGCCGACGTGGTGGGGTTCAGCCGACTTGTCGGCAAAGATGAAGAGACGACCCTTGCTACCCTGAAGGTCCATCGACAAGCGATCGACAAGCTAATTGCCGGCTACGATGGACGCATCTTCGGAAGCGCAGGCGACAGCGTCATCGCAGAATTCGCCAGCGCGATAGGTGCGGTTCGGTGCGCTATCGACATCCAGTTGGCGATCGATCGGCTCAACGCCGACTTGCCTGGGCCAGGGCGCATGCGATTCCGGATTGGAGTCAACCTCGGCGACGTGGTGGTTGATGGCGACAATCTCATGGGTGACGGTGTGAATGTCGCCGCCCGCCTTGAGGGGCTGGCGCTTCCGGGCGGCATCTGCGTCTCTGACGCTATCCAGATGCAAGTTCGCGACCGTCTTGCAGCAGATTTCGTTGACCTGGGTGAGCAGCGCCTAAAGAACATTGCGCGGCCGGTTCGGGCTTTTCGCGTGCCCGTCACGTCTGAGGAACCAACTAGCTCGCCGTTTCGCGGCCTCGACAGTTTCGATTTCGAGCACGCCGATCTCTTCTTCGGGCGGAGCCGTGCGATCGCTATCTGCACTGAGCGACTGGAGCAGCTCGCGGTCGCGGGCAAGTGCTTCCTGCTCATCTACGGGATGAGCGGCTCCGGCAAGTCCTCGCTCGTGCGCGCCGGGCTGATTCCGGCCGTCACGCAACGTGGCGCGGTGCCGGGCATCTTGCTCTGGCGGCGTTGCGTCATGCGTCCGTCCGAGGGACCTGACGCGATCACGTCTCTGTCAGCGGCGTTGCTCCGCGCCGAAGCCTTGCCCGAACTTGCCGAAAACGGGACGGCGACCGAGTTGGCGGCGACGTTTCGGAACAATCCCGATCGGGCGCTGGCTTTTGTCCGCTCGGCGCTCGCCTCGACCCCCTCCAGTGGCGGCCCGGGTAAGGCGCGTCTGGTCCTAGCCGTCGATCAGATGGAGGAACTCTTCACAACCGAAACGGAACCAGCCTCGCGCGCTTTGTTCGTGCGATTGCTTTCAGCGTTCGCCACTAGCGGACTTGTATGGGTGATCGCGACGATTCGCGGCGACTTCTTCCATCGGTGCGGCGAGGTCCCGGGTTTCTCGGCATTGAAGGATGGCCTGAGCAGCTACGAACTCTTGCCTCCGACCGGGGCCGAGATTTCGAAGATCATCCGTGAACCCGCAAGCGCGGCGGGCCTGCGCTTTGAGGAAACGAAAGACCGCGGCCGACTGGAGGACGTGCTTCAGGAGGCGACAGCGGCCGACCCCGGTTCCCTACCACTGCTCGAGTTCGTGCTCGAAGCACTTTACCAAGCCGGCCGAGCAGAACGCCTGCTTACCTTCGCAGCCTATCGTGCGCTTGGAGGCCTCGAGGGCGCGATCGCGCGCCGGGCCGACGAAGTGGTCGAGGCGTTGTCGCCCACGGTTCAGGATGCGCTGCCAACCGTCCTTCGCGCGCTGACGACGGTTCGTCTCGGCGACAATTCAGTCGCCGCGGCCCCGGCGGTCCGCGACAACATGGCGCGAACGCCCGCACAAGCTGCACTTCTCGACGCGTTGATCGCGGCTCGGCTTCTCGTTTCCGACGAGAACCTTGAAGGGCAGGCAGTCGTCCGCGTCGCCCACGAGGCGCTTTTGAGCCGTTGGCCCCGCGCGCGCGACATCGTCAACGCTGATCGAAGTTTTCTGGAGACGCGTGCCCGGCTGCGAACCGATGCCGGCCGCTGGCATGCCGACAACAGGAATCCCGACCTGCTTCTGCCCGCCGGCATACGACTTGCCGAGGGCGAGGAATTGCTAGTGTCGCGGCGAGAGGACGTCGACGATCAAGTAGCTCAGTATGTAGAAGCATCATTGTTCGCTCAGATGGCGGTCGCGGAAAGGGAGCGACAGGCCGATCGTGCGCGCATAGAGGCCGAAGAGGCGACCAAACGGGAGCGCCTTGAGCGCGAAGCGGAACGCCGCAGCCTGGTGGCGGAAGCGGCGACACGGCTTGCGCGCCGCACGCGTTACGCCGCTATTGTCGCCTTTGCATTGGCGGTCGTGGCAGGCGCCGGCGCGATCGCCGGATTCTGGGGACAACACGAGGCCAGCCTTCAGGCAGAGCGCGCCGACGAGAATGCCCAGGAGGCAATAGCGGCGAGAGACCTCGCGCTGCGCAACCAGTCACGGTCGCTCTCGTCGATCTCGCTGCAACTGTCGTCCGCCGGGGACAGCGAGCTTGCCATCCTTCTGGCGCTGGAGGCCCTTCCCAAGAAGGGAGAAACGACCGAACGGCCCTATGTGACCGAGGCCGAAGCCGCCCTGTTCAGAGCTCTGTCCGGGTATCAGGAACTCGCCGTCCTTCGCCATGAAGATGCCGTCACCCACGGCGCTTTCAGTCCGGAAGGAGACCGCGTCGTTACATCTTCCTTCGATCAGACCGCGCGAGTTTGGAACACCGCCGACGGAAAGGCGCTTGCCATCCTCAAGGGCCATAAAGGCGTGCTAAAGTTGGCAGTGTTCAGCCCGGCCGGAAGACAAGTCCTCACTGGCTCGGTCGACGGCACTGCAAGGGTCTGGGATGCGGCGACCGGCAAGCAGCTCTACGTCCTCAATCAGACCGGTGACGTCCACGCCGCGATTTTCAGCCGCGACGGAACGCGGATCTTTACTGCTTCGGAGTTTGCCGCGCCGACGATCTGGAACGCTCGGGACGGCACCGAGATTGCCAGATTGCCGGGAGCCAGTTGGCAATCTACCGTTCTTGCGGTGAGTCCCGACGGTCAAATGCTTGCTTCCGTCCAGTTCCACGGAGACGTTCAAATTTGGAATGCGAACGACGGCACTCCGATCGGCACGATTCCGGTTCGCGGAGACAATGTTACTGGCATCGAGTTTAGTCCGAACGGGACCCAACTCCTGACCGTCGCCTGGACTGGCACGTCTCGTCTTTGGAGTCTGGCGGATCTGTCGGGACTTGCCGCTCTCCCCGGATCACCGAGTGCTGGCCATCAAGGGACCTTCAGTCACGATGGCCGCCTTGTGGCAGTCGTTGCCATCGACGGATCCGCCCGTCTTTGGAATACAAGGACAGGTGAGTTGATCCGCATATTCGGCCAAGAAACCAGGGCAAGCGCGCTCAATGCCGGAATCTCCTATCAATATCTCGACGTCAACGGCGCGTTCAGCCCTGACGGCGAACTTTTCGCCACCGCGTCGGTGAACGGCGTTTCCCGTATCTGGGACGTCAAGAGCGGCTCGCAGGTCTCGATCCTCCACGGGCATAGTGCGCTGATCGAGGAGGTCGCCTTCAGCCCCGATGGCCGTCGCCTTCTCACGGTGTCGCACGACGGAACCGCGCGCATCTGGGACGTCGACGGTGTGCTAACGACCACGTTGCGTCACGAAACCGCGCGCAGGTTCGCAGTATTCAGTGCTGACGGGGCGCGCGTCGTGACGGGAAGCGGTGTCGTGGGGCATGTCTGGGATGTTGCAAGTGGCAATTTGGTTGCGACGCTCGCGCCCGGCACGGAAGGCTTGCTTAAGCTTGCGGTATTCAGCCCTGATGGGCATTGTCTTGCCACGACGTCCAACGACGGCGTGGTTCGGCTGTGGGAGGCCAAAGGCGGTCGCGAAGCGGCAGCGCTGGAAGGTCATGATCCCAAGGTCGTCCAGGTCCAATTCAGTTCCGATGGCTCGTTCCTGGCATCCGCTTCGGTCGATGGAACTGTGCGGCTCTGGGACGCCTCGACCGGCGCTGCCAAGACAGTATTTCAAACCACAGCGGATTTGCAGGATGCCTTGTTCAGCCCGGATGGCAAGCTGGTCCTTGCGACGTTGAACGACAATACAGCGCGGCTTTGGAAGATGGACGGCACTGAGATCACAGGTGTTCCAGGACACGAGAACCGCATCAGCGCAGCGGCTTTCAGTCCCGACAGCCGATTGGTCGCCATTGGTTCTTCTGACGGAACGACGCAAATCTGGTCAGTCGCGGAAGGGGAAGCTGCCGCCACGTTGGAGGGACACGGCGGGCCGGTGACAAATGTTGCCTTCAGCAACGATGGCAGGTCGCTGGCAACTGCCTCACGAGATGGAACCGTTCGCATCTGGAGCGTCAAGGACGGGAAGGAAAGGTCTGTCCTCACGGGGGGCAGTGCCAGCATCGACAACGTCGCATTGAGTCCCAACGGACAATATGCGGTGACGTCGTCCTACCGTGAGCGGTCTGTCAGGCTGTGGTCTGCCGACACGGGTCAGCAACTCGCGCTCCTTGTTGGCCAGCATGACACCAGCACGATCGTCCCGGCGGTCACGCGGGCCGCATTCAATTCGGATGGCACACAGGTCGCAGCTGTCTCAGGCGGAGATAGCGTGCAGTTGATCCGCGTCTTCACGTCGCCAGAGGACCTCATCGCCTATGCTCAAGACGTCGTGCACCGAAAACTCACTTCTTGCGAGCGTAGGCGCTTCTTCCTGCCCGTGGCAGATGATGCCGAGGACTGCCCTAGCTAAGCTGGCGTTGCAGCAGTCGTGTCAGCAGCGAGATGAAACGAATCCAGAGGGTCCGAAGCTGGCGCAACCTCGCCCGTCGTGTTGACACCAGGGAAGTCCGCTTCTGAAGGAAGGCAGGGGCCGGCTGAATGACCGACATTGGGCGCGAAGCGGTCATCCACGATCCTCAGGTTCTGACCCAGGACGGCCGTTCCCCGGTAGTGAGCGGGAAGGGCGCGGTCGTCGAGCGAGTTGTCAGCCGCCTATTTCCGCAGCCCATCAATGTGCAACTTGGGAAGCCGCTGACATCAATTCCTCCGGATTCGGCGCCTTGAAGGTATTGAGGCCATCCTCCAGAACTTCAGTGAAGTTCCAGCGTACGATGCCCGCCCGGTCGATTAGGAACTGACCGACAAGCTGCCCCTGGCCGGAAGCCATCGCCTGCTGGTCGGCTCCCGCAATCTCATATCCTTCCTTCTTGTTAAGAAACTCGTACATTGCCATGACGTCCATAGGCTCGGGCAACTCGCCCGGCAGATCGATACGGATCGCCATGACCGTGTCCATCCCGACCTCGCGCAAGCCGAAAGCACGGTGCGAGGCCCGCTCCGGGTCGGATGCGGCGAGAAGATCGGGTGCCGGGTGGTAACGGAAATAGAGCCGCGCCCGCTCGACTGGCGTATTGACCACCGCCAGGCATTCGACGCCTTTCTCACGCAGGGCCGGCTTAAGTTGCGCCATCGCCGCGACATGGCGCCGGCAGAACGGACAGTGCAGGCCTCGGAACAAACCGATCAACAACGGGCTACGGCCTCGAAAATCGTCGAGCGCGATCTTGCCTTCGCGGGAGATCGCATCGAGAATAATATTCGGCGCCCGGTCGCCCGGCTGGAGCGGGCGTTCGACATTACTCGTGGACATGGACAACCTCCTCGCCCCGGATAAGCACACCCAGCCATCCGGAGTTGAGTCCATGCTGGGCAACGCCAGGGCAAAAATGCGTTCGACCTTTGCCATATTGCCGAGGTCGAGATTACGCGCGTTGCAAGTGCATCATAACACGAAAAAAGCCTCTGCGGGTCGCCCGTTTCGCGAGCTGTCGCGAGCGCTGTGGTAAAACAATGTAATCGTCTCATCCGTGCCATGGGACGACACAGCGGCGGGACCGATTGGATCTTCACATGCTCGCGGTGTTCAAGTCTTGAAACTTGGGCGGCTTCGATGTGCCCGGACGTCAAATGCCGACCGTACAGATCGCGGAACTCTGCCCTCAGCGGAACCGACCCGCCATGCAGCCAGTTAACCCGCATGAAACTTCCGACCAGCGCAAGGCCACGTCATGAGCATTTTGCAAACCACGAAGAAAGCCGTCGGGCAGGTCACCGGCGTCGCCAGGCCGGGCCGGCGAGAGGTCGCCGACCTCCTGAGGCCGCGCAAACCGAACGAGTTTCGGTTCAGCGATGATGGCCTGGTGCCCAACCATCCGTTCTGGCCGCTGGTCGTCTATCGCGGTGCCGTGACGCTGCCCGAAGACTTCGATCCGGCGGCTGTCATCGAGGCGCTTTTCGAGGCAAATGGCTGGGGCGATAGCTGGCGCAACGGCATCTACGGTTACGTCCACTACCATTCGCGGATACACGAGGTGCTGGGCGTTGCGCGCGGCACGGCCAAGGTCCGCTTTGGCGGCAGCAAGGGGCGGACGCTGTCGCTGAAGGCCGGCGACGTCGCGGTGCTTCCGGCCGGCACCGGGCACCAGCGTCTTTCCGCATCCGACGATTTTCTGGTTGTCGGCGCCTATCCTCCATCCGGCACCTATGACCTGTGTACGACCGCCGCCGACCATGCCAAAGCGGTCGTCACGATCCCCAGGGTCGGCCGTCCGCGCAAGGACCCTGTCTATGGAAGCAACGGCCCGTTGCTCGCAGCCTGGGAAAAGGATTGAAGCCGTTTTCTTGCAGGTTGGCTTCGGGGCTAAAACCGGATCCTTGACCCGCCGCTCAAGCCGCCAGCACCGCCGCATCCAGCCCGCGAATGATCTTCGCCAGTTCGACGCACTCGTCGTGCCGGACCTTGTTGCGCCGCCAGGCGAGGCAGATCGTGCGTTGCGGCATCGGTTCCTGGAACGGCACGATCTTCAAATCGGGGATAGTGCTGGCCGGCCCTGCCGCCATTTCCGGGATGAGCGTGACGCCGAGCCCGTGCGCCACCATCTGTAAGAGCGTCGTCAGGCTGGTCGCGCCATAGCTTGCCATCGCCACCGGCCGCACGTTGCCGCACACGGCGAGCGCCTGTTCGCGCAGGCAATGGCCTTCCTCCAGCAGCATCAGCCGCTCCAGTGCCGGGCTCTCCGGTGGCACCGGCGGCGAGGCGAAGGCGGGATCGCCGGCCGGCACGGCCAGGAAGAACCGGTCGGAGAAAAGTTCCTCGGTAATCAGGCCTGGGTAGTCGAGAGGCAGCGCCGCGACGAAGGCGTCGAGCTTACCCGAACTGGTGTCCTCGACCAGCGAGGCGGTCACCGCTTCGCGCAGTTCCAGCTGCAAGGCCGGGAAATGCCGTTTCAGCTCCGGCAGCACATGCGGCAAGAGATAGGGCGCCACCGTCGGGATGATGCCGAGCCGGAAGCGGCCTTCCAGCGCCGGGCGGCCGCGCCGGGCCGTCGCCTCGACGTCGCGGACGTCGGCAAGAATGCGCTCGATGCGCGGCAGCAGGGCCACGGCCTCGTCGGTCATCCGCACCACCTTTCCGCCGCGCTCGAACAGACGGCAATTCAGCCGCAGCTCCATCTCGGCGATCTGCGAAGACAGCGCCGGCTGGCTGACGCCGGCGAGTTTTGCGGCACGGCCGAAATGCAGCGTCTGCGCCAGCGCCTCGAAATAATGCATCTGCCGGACGGTTAAACCGATCATAAGGAAAACCTATCAGAATAAACAGCAAAGGCAATTTGTCTTTATCGGCTGGGCGGGCTAGTCTGGAACCATTCCAGGATGGCGCGGCCGCCGGCCCTGCCCGGAAAATCAACAAAATCCCGAAAAATCAACAAATCGGAGGCAAAGATGGACGCGAAAACCGACGACAACAGCGCCGGCAAATGCCCGGTCCCACATGGATCGGCCAGGAGAAGCAACCGTGACTGGTGGCCGAACCAGCTTGACCTTGGCGTCCTCCATCAGCAGTCCAGCCTGTCGGACCCGATGGACGAGGACTTCGACTACGCCAAGGAATTCAAGAGTCTCGATCTCGATGCGGTGATCACGGATCTGCACCAGGTGATGACCGATTCGCAGGATTGGTGGCCGGCCGATTTCGGCCATTACGGCCCGCTCTTCATCCGCATGGCCTGGCACAGCGCCGGTACCTATCGCATCGGCGACGGCCGTGGCGGCGCCGGCGCCGGCCAGCAGCGTTTCGCGCCGCTCAACAGCTGGCCGGACAACGCCAATCTCGACAAGGCGCGCCGGCTGCTGTGGCCGGTCAAGCAGAAATACGGCAGGAAAATCTCCTGGGCCGACCTGTTGATCCTCACCGGCAACGTCGCGCTGGAATCGATGGGCTTCAAGACCTTCGGCTTCGCCGGCGGCCGCGCCGATGTCTGGGAGCCGGAGCAGGACGTCGACTGGGGATCGGAAACCAAGTGGCTCGCCGACGAGCGCTATTCCGGCGACCGCGAACTTCAGGGCCATCTCGGCGCCGTGCAGATGGGGCTGATCTACGTCAACCCGGAAGGCCCGAACGGCACGCCCGATCCATTGGCCGCGGCGCGCGATATCCGCGAAACCTTCGCCCGCATGGCCATGAACGATGAGGAAACCGTGGCGCTCATCGCCGGCGGCCATACCTTCGGCAAGACCCATGGCGCCGGCGATGCATCGCTGGTCGGCCCGGAGCCGGAAGGCGCCGACATCGAGGCGCAGGGCCTCGGCTGGTCGAGCAAGCATGCCACCGGCATTGCCGGCGACGCCATCACCTCGGGCCTCGAGGTGACCTGGACCACGACGCCGACCAAATGGAGCAACAACTTCTTCGACAATCTGTTCAACTACGAATGGGAGCTGACCAAGAGCCCGGCCGGCGCCCATCAGTGGACGCCGAAGGGCGGCGCCGGTGCAGGCACCGTGCCGGACGCGCACGATCCCTCCAAGCGCCGCGCGCCGGCGATGCTGACCACCGACCTCGCGCTACGCGTCGACCCGGCCTACGAGAAGATCTCGCGGCGCTTCCATCAGAATCCTGATCAGTTCGCCGATGCCTTCGCCCGCGCCTGGTTCAAGCTGACGCATCGCGACATGGGTCCGGCCGTCCGCTATCTCGGCCCGCTCGTGCCGAAGGAAGAGCTGATCTGGCAGGACCCGATACCGGCAATCGACCACGAGCTGGTCAGCGAGCAGGACATCGTCTCGCTGAAGGCGAAGATCCTGGCCTCCGGCCTGTCCGTCTCAGAACTGGTCTCGACCGCCTGGGCCTCGGCCTCGACTTTCCGCGGCTCCGACAAGCGCGGCGGCGCCAACGGCGCCCGCATCCGCCTGGCGCCGCAGAAGGATTGGGAGGTCAACCAGCCGGCGCAGCTGGCCAAGGTGCTCGAGACACTCGAAAGCATCCAGAAGGGTTTCAATAACTCGCAGTCCGGCGGCAAGAAGGTCTCGCTTGCCGACCTGATCGTTCTTGGCGGCGTCGCCGCGATCGAGAAGGCGGCGAAAGACGGCGGCCATGACGTGGGGGTGCCGTTCACGCCAGGCCGCATGGACGCCTCGCAGGAACAGACCGATGTCCAGTCCTTCGCCGCGCTCGAGCCGAAAGTCGATGGCTTCCGCAATTATGTCAGGGGCAAGCCGCCGATGTCGGTCGAAGCGATGCTGGTCGACCGGGCGCAGCTGCTGATCTTGACGGCGCCGGAGATGACGGTGCTCGTCGGCGGGTTGCGGGTGCTCGGCGCCAACACCGGTCAGTCGAAGCACGGGGTGTTCACCGACAGGCCGGGCACGTTGACCAACGATTTCTTCGTCAACCTGCTCTCCATGAACACGATCTGGGATCCGGCCGCCGGCTCAGATGAGGTCTACGAAGCGCGCGACCGCAAGACCAGGGCAGTCAAGTGGACCGGCACCCGCGCCGACCTGATCTTCGGCTCGCACGCGCAATTGCGGGCGCTGGCCGAGGTCTACGGCTCGGCGGACGCCGGGCGGAAGTTCGTCAGGGACTTCGTCGCCGCCTGGACCAAGGTGATGAACGCCGACCGTTTCGACCTCGCGGCCTGATCCGGGCATATTTCTCGACGCAACGAAAAAGGCGCGGGCCTCGACCCGCGCCTTTTTCATGAAGCCTTCGAAAAGTCAGTCTTTCTCGAAGATACCGGCCTTGGCGACCACGCCGGCGATGGCGCCGCCGATCAGCGGCGCGACGATGAACAGCCAGAGCTGGCCGATCGCCGCAGTTCCCGAAAACAGCGCCGGTCCGATCGAACGGGCCGGGTTGAGCGATGTGCCGGTCACCGGAATGATGGCGAAGTGCAGTCCGGCCAGCGTCAGGCCGATGACCAGGCCGGCGAAGGCCGTCGTGTGCTTGGCGTTGGTGACGCCCAGGATCACCGTGACGAAGGTGAAGGTGCCGATCAGCTCCCACAGGAAGGCCGAGCTGACGCCCCATTTCGTCACGTCCCAGCCATTGGCGCCGAAGCCGCCGGTGTGGCCGCCGACCTGTCCGGAGACGATGATCCACAGCGCCAGCGACGCGATGATGGCGCCGATGACCTGCGCGATCCAATAGGGAATGACGTCCCTGGCCGGCATCCGCCCGGCGAGGAACACACCGAGCGTCACTGCCGGATTGAGGTGCGCGCCCGAAATCGGGCCGATCGCGTAAGCGGCCGCTATCAGGCCGATGCCGAACGCCAGACCGATACCTTCCTGGCCGAGCGGCAGCGCGCCGCCGAAGCCGCCCGTCACCACCGAAGCCGTGCCGATGAACACCAATAGAAACGTGCCTAGAACTTCCGCCAGATAAGTTTTCATTGCCCTCTCCTCGTATCGACCCGCGGCTCCGCTTTTTCTGCGACGCGAATCACCGCGCAAAGAGTATTCGCAACCGGAAAACTTGCAAAGCAGAGCAGTTTCGCAAGCCGCTATGCTTGTGAGCGCCGGACACGAACATTAGAGACGTATAATATATTTATCGAATTGTTCGTTCCGCATGCCGGCGCCCGCCTGGTGGCCGCGGCTCGCGATGCATCAATCCACATTCGTCACCCCTCGGCATGGATCGTCTCGCCGTCGGCGAAACAGAACTGTTTCAATCAGGGCACGAAAAGCTCTAAGAGCAGGGCCAGAATTAATTTACTGAATAATGGAAGACGACAATGAGACTGGGCGGGCGGCTGGCGGCAGCCATTGAAGTGCTTGACGAAATTGGCCGTCGCCACCGGCCGGTGGCCGATGCGCTGAAGGACTGGGGCCTGTCGCACCGCTTCGCCGGCGGCGGCGACCGCGCCGCGATCGGCAACATCGTCTACGACGCGCTGCGCCGCAAGCGCTCGGCCGGCTGGCTGTTGGGCGAAGACACACCGCGCGCCATCGGCTTCGGCGCGCTGCTGCTCGAATGGGGCCAGACGGCGCAGTCGCTGAACGAGGCGCTCGAGGGCGACAAGTTCGCGCCGCCGCTGCTTACCGCCGACGAATTGAAAACGCTCGGCGGTCGCCGGCTTGCCGATGCGCCGCCGGCGGTCAGGGCAGACATCCCCGACTGGTGCATGCCGCTGTTCGAACGGGCGTTCGGCACGGCCTGGGTGGAAGAGGGTGCCGCGCTGGCGACGCGCCCGCCGCTCGACCTCAGGGTCAACACGCTGAAGGCCGATCGCGGCAAGGTGCTGGCCGAGTTGGCGGAGACCGGCGCCAAGCCTGCGCGGATCGCGCCGCACGGCATCCGCATCCCGCCGATCGAAGGCGACGGCAGGCACCCGAACGTGCAGGCCGAACCGGCCTTCCAGAAAGGCTGGTTCGAGGTTCAGGACGAAGGCTCGCAGATTGCGGCCGAACTGGCCGGCGCCGAGCCTGGAATGCAGGTGCTCGACTTCTGCGCCGGCGCCGGCGGCAAGACGCTGGCGCTGTCCGCGGCGATGGACAATCGCGGCCAGATCTTCGCCCACGATGCGGAGAAGGCAAGGCTGGCGCCGATCTTCGACCGCATCCGCCGCTCGGAAAACCGCAATGTGCAGATCGTCACCAGGCCGGCCGAACTGGCGCCGCTCGGCAAGCACATGGATATCGCCCTGATCGATGCGCCCTGCACCGGCAGCGGCACCTGGCGGCGCCGGCCGGATGCCAAATGGCGGTTGACGCAAAGACAGCTCGACGCCCGCAAGGGCGAGCAGGAGACGATCCTCGATGCCGCCAGGGACTTCGTCAAACCCGGCGGCCTGCTGGTCTACATCACCTGTTCGGTGTTCGACGAGGAGAATGGCGACCAGGTTTCGGCGTTCCGGGACCGCCATCCCGATTTTGTCCCGGTCGATCACCGCCAGCTTTGGGACAGCCGTTTTGCGGGCCACGAAGCGGCAATGCGCATTGGCGCCGCGGGCGGCATTTCGCTGTCGCCATTGCTGAGCGGCACCGACGGCTTTTACTTCTGCGCGCTGCGGCGGGCCGGCTGAATCGTTGCCATCGATACAGGGCTAAGCCGAATGCTGCAGTGCAGCATTTGCGATTGCCTGCCGCCCACCCCTCTGCGATAAATGCCTTTGCAATAAGATTTGCCGAGAAACAAAGGGCGACGGCCATGGCAGCAAAGATCGTTCCTGCTCCCGATTATGAGGACCGCGTCAGGACGTCCTTCGCGCGCCAGAACGCGATGATGACGATTGGCGCCGAGCTGACGCTGGTGACGCCCGGCATCATCGAGATCGAAATGCCCTATTCTGCGGCGCTGACGCAGCAGCACGGCTTTCTCCATGCCGGCGTCATTTCGACGGCTCTCGACTCGGCCTGCGGCTATGCGGCATTCTCGCTGATGCCGGAAAATTCCGGCGTGCTGACCATCGAGTTCAAGGTCAATCTGCTGGCGCCCGGCAGGGGCGAGCGCTTCCTGTTCCGCGGCTCGGTGACCAAGCCCGGCCGCACCATCATCGTCGCCGACGGACAAGCCTATGCGTTCGCCGTCGACGGCGAGGCCAAGCTGATCGCCACAATGACCGGAACGATGATGACAGTACTCGGCCGCGACGGCATCGAAGGCTGAGGAGCGGGTAGGGAGGATGGACGATCATGGCCGGCAAGACACCTGGTGAGCTCACCCCGATCTCCGGCAAGTCCGTTCTCTTCGTCATGGCGGCGGAGGCCGAATACGGTCCACACCTGCAGCGGCTGTTCACGCCGCTGATGACCGGCGTCGGACCGGTCGAGGCCGGTATCGGGCTCGGCGCCGAACTATCCCGGCTGCATGCCGGGATGGGGCTGCCCGATCTCGTCGTGTCGCTCGGGTCGGCGGGCAGCCGGACGCTGGAGCAGACGGAAATCTACCAGGCCGTTTCGGTTGGCTACCGCGACATGGACGCCTCGCCCCTGGGGTTCGAGAAGGGCGCCACCCCGTTCCTCGACCTGCCTGTAAGCGTGCCGCTGCCGTTCAGGATACCAGGCGTCAGACAGGCGACGCTGTCGACCGGGGCGGCAATCGTCTCCGGCGCCGCCTACGACGCGATCGCCGCCGACATGGTCGATATGGAGACCTTCGCCTGCCTGCGCGCCTGCCAGCTGTTCGACGTTCCGCTTATCGGCCTGCGCGGCATTTCCGACGGCGCGGCCGATCTGAGACACGTTGGCGACTGGACCGAATATCTGCACGTCATCGACGAGAAGCTGGCCGCGGCGGTGCAACTGCTGGAACAGGCGATCGCCTCAGGCGCAATCCGGTTTTGAATCATCGCCTAAGGCGCGGGATTGAAGTAAGGCCGCGACCTCATAACCTATTGCGCCGACTCGTTCTTTCTCCAAACGCTCGCCATGGCAACATGTCGGCTTTCATTGGTTTAGCAAAAACTATTATGCAGATTTGTTCCCACCTGTGCCGCCCAAAATAGATAGTCGGAAACCAGCCCGGATATGTCGCCAGACTTTTTTGTTAGGCCGGTATCGCCTACATATCGTGACAACCATGACATATCGATTCGCATGATGCTTTACGTCCCGATGACGGCGACCGAATTCCGCGCTTGCCTAGCCGCCATCCCACTTTCGCAACTGGCTTTCTCTCGATTGCTAAGTGTTGCCCCGCGCACGGTACGCTCTTGGGCGCTGGCGGAGCGGCAGATACCGCCGCATGCCGCCATGATCGCCCGCCTGCTGGCGACGAAGCGAATTACGGTGAAACAGTTGCAGCACGCGGCCATGACCCAACTTAACGGCTAGGCTTTTTCAGCCTTGTAGCATAGGCACTATCAACCTATATTCTCTGGCTGCCGGGCAGCCGTCGTTCCCGATAGGCGCGGCAACGGGAGTAAAACTTATGAGTGACGTCGAAAACATTACGGCGCCCACACCATGGGAGCCAAAATTCCATCTCGACCTCAAAACCGCCAATTCGGGCACATTCTATGCCCTGGTTGATCAGTTTGAGGAATGGAGGAAAACCCGAGCTGAAAACGAGGACAAGCTTGCCAATGGATGGCATATCATAACTTCGGAAATGGCCGAAGGGCTGTTGCTCAAGAATCCAGCCGGGTCCAATCGCAAGGCCGTATTAGCTAACATTGTCTACTACGCGGAACAGATGGCCGCGGAGGATTGGCCCGAAACCGGGCAGCCGTTGATCTTCGATGTCGATGGCAAGCTGCTAGACGGTCAGCATCGCCTCTGGGCTTGCTACCTTTCCGGGGTGCCGTTCGCAACTTACGTTGTCAATCAGCGCAAGCCTATCAAATCGGCCTTCGCCTACATCGATAACGTCAAGGCGCGCACGGCCAAGGATGCGCTAGCCACGGCGGGCCTGAATGGCCTTTCGGCTCTGACGGCGCAAACGGTGATGATTGCCCAGCTTTACGAAAACAAAGCCTATACTGCGACGAAGAAGCACCGTCTTCCGCGCATGTCGCCCAAACAATTCATCGACTACGTCGAGGCGAATCCGAACATTCGCCGGGGCGCCCAGTTGATGGCGGGTGAGCATGCCTCCGCATCCGCGATGATAGGCCATAACGATGTCGCGGCCTTTGCGGCGGTCAAGATTCTCGACCTCCATGATGAATTCACGCTCGACGAGTTCATGAACGACGTGGGTTCCGAGGGTGAAGAATTCGGCGCGGGAAGCCCGATTGCGGCTTTGCAGCATGTCCTGAAACTCAACAGCGTTGCCAAGGAGCCGATGCAGAAACATCAGGTCTTGGCGCATGTCATCAAGGCATTCAATGCTTGGATGGCTGGCGAGCAGGTCAAGAAAATCAGTCTGAGGGTTGATGAAACATTCCCGCGTTTCATGCCGAAACAAGCCGAGGCCGCATAAAAACGTTCAACGGGGAGGCGCGCGAATGCGCCTCCATTTTTCGCGCAAGGACAGAACCAAAATGGCTGTTCATTATCTAGACCATCCTTTCGCTGGAATCTGGCCTCTGTTGGGCGGCGAGGATTTTGCGGAATTCGTGGCCGATATCCGGGCCAACGGTATGCATATGCCGATCGTGCTTTATCAGGGAAGGATTCTAGACGGGCGCGCCCGTTACCGCGCCTGCATTGAGGCGGGCATTGAGCCGCGCTTTGAAAATACCGGCACGCTAAACGATGTTGGCGCGCTTGATCTGGCCGTTTCGCTCAACGACTATCGGCGGCAACATTCAACCTTTGAGCGGCGGGCTTTCGCGGCGGCAAGGCTGGCGCATTTAAAGCAACAAATTCAATTTCAAGAAACGATAGAAATGCCTGCCAGCGCAACGCGTGATCCTAGCCTTCCCGGTCACAATCGTTTCGTTAAACAAGCGGCCTTGATCATGGATGTTTCTACGGGTTCGCTTGCCCGCGCCCGCACCGTTGTGCAGTACGCGCCGGAACTGGAAAAGGCCGTCGTGGATAAGAGAATCGGACTTCAAACTGCGTCCGAAAAAGCGCGCCCGCCAAATGCCACGCACGTCAAGCGGACCGCTGCTAAGCGATCCGCAGCCAAGGAATCCGCCGCCGAGGAAATCTATCAACGCGGGCTGGAATTCCGCCGCAACATTCCGAAAACCAACTTTCTGACACCGGAAGAAGTTGATCCGGATTTCGAGGGCACACCGCTCGAATTCGCCACCAAATACGGTCACGTTCTTACCAAAACTGCCTCACAGCGCGAACAGGAGGCGGCGCAAGCACGCGGCGAGGATTTCGTGGCTTGGCTCCGTAAGTGTGCCAGCGGTGCGCCGGCTAATGTCAGTGAAACCGATTTGCTAGCCTATATCAGGGGCAACGGCGCCGAACCCGGTTATCGACTCAACAAGCTCACCGAACGTTGGGCGGCACTCGATGCCATGCATGCCCGCTTTGCCGCGCTGGTCGCGCAACTGGAATCGCATCTGGCCGGCAAGCCGATCGAAGTAAAGCGCTAGTTCACCCTGCCCGCTCCAGATCGAGAGGAGCTACGTTGCCTGCCTCGGCCAGAAGGGTTCGCGGCGCTGATGGGCGCCTTGCGGTCGCTCGGCGCGGAGCGGACCGAGGCATCGATAGAGCCGCTCGCATTTAAGACGGTACAGCGGAATCGGATTGAGGCAGACGCCCAGCAACCCATTGCGCCGACTCGTTTCTTTCTCTAAACGCTCGCCATGAAAACAGCCAATCATCCCGACACCGTCCTGATTGTCGATTTCGGCAGCCAGTTCACCCAGCTGATCGCCCGCCGCATCCGCGAGGCCGGCGTGTTTTCCGAGATCGTACCCTTCCAGTCGGCCGAGGCGGCGTTCAAGCGCATCGATCCGAAGGCGGTGATCCTGTCCGGCGGCCCGGCCTCGACCGGCGACATCGGCAGCCCGCGCGCGCCGCAGATCGTCTTCGATGCCGGCGTGCCGGTGCTCGGCATCTGCTACGGCCAGATGGCGATGTGCGTGCAGATGGGCGGCGTCGCCGAAAGCTCCGATCATCGCGAATTCGGCCGCGCCTTCGTCGAGATCGCCAAGGACAGCCCGTTGTTCGAGGGCCTGTGGGCGCCCGGCCAGCGCCACCAGGTGTGGATGAGCCATGGCGATCGCGTCATCTCCCTGCCCAAGGGGTTCGAGGTGCTCGGAAAATCGGAGGGCTCGCCCTTCGCCATCTTCGGCAATGTCGAGCGCAAAATGTACGGCCTCATGTTCCACCCCGAAGTGGTGCATACGCCGGACGGCGCCAGGTTGCTCCGCAACTTCGTCCACAACATCGCCGGCATCGAAGGCGACTGGACGATGCGCGCCTACCGCGAGCACGCGGTCGAGACGATCCGCAAGCAGGTCGGCAAGGGCAAGGTGATCTGCGCGCTGTCGGGCGGCGTCGATTCCTCGGTCGCGGCCTTGCTGATCCACGAGGCGGTCGGCGACCAGCTTACCTGCATCCTTGTCGACCACGGGCTGATGCGCAAGGACGAGGCATCAGGCGTGGTGGAGATGTTTCGCCAGCATTACAATCTGCCGCTGATCCTGGTCGACGCTTCGGACCGTTTCATCGGCGCGCTCGAGGGCGAGTCGGACCCCGAGAAGAAGCGCAAGACCATCGGGCGGCTGTTCATCGAAGTGTTCGAGGAGGAGGCCGAGAAGCTCGGCGGCGCCGATTTCCTGGCACAAGGCACCCTCTATCCCGACGTCATCGAAAGCGTCTCTTTCAGCGGCGGCCCGTCGGTGACGATCAAGTCGCATCACAATGTCGGCGGCTTGCCCGAACGCATGAACATGCAGCTGGTCGAGCCGCTGCGCGAATTGTTCAAGGACGAGGTGAGGGCGCTCGGCAAGGAGCTCGGCCTGCCCGACAGCTTCATTGGCCGGCATCCGTTCCCCGGTCCCGGTCTCGCCATCCGCTGTCCGGGCGGCATCACCCGCGAAAAGCTGGAGATCCTGCGCGAGGCCGACGCCATCTATCTCGACGAGATCCGCAAGGCCGGACTCTACGACGCCATCTGGCAGGCCTTCGCCGTGCTGCTGCCGGTGCAGACCGTCGGCGTGATGGGCGACGGCCGCACCTACGAGTTCGTCTGCGCGCTGCGCGCCGTCACCTCGGTCGACGGCATGACGGCAGACTTCTACCATTACGACATGGCATTCCTGGGAGCAGCCGCCACCCGCATCATCAACGAGGTACGCGGCATCAACCGCGTCGTCTACGACGTGACGAGCAAACCGCCAGGCACCATCGAGTGGGAGTGACGAGGAGTAGTGCGGAGTAGAAGAGGATAGAGCAGCACGTTTAAGGCGATGTTGGCTCGGCGATAATAGTCAATAGTCCCAGCCCCCGGCCACCCGGCGACGGCATAGACGAAGCATCTGGCCGATCGGCGAATGTCTGGAACGAACGTCCCACAGAGAAGGGTGGAGCAGCCTAGCCTTGCTGGGTTTGACACCCGGGGTCCGCGGCAACTGCCACCGGCGAGGCGTTGCATCTGCCGGCCACGTATCCTTTCGCTGGGTTCATCCGTCTTAGCTGTTCATGGGCACGGTCATCCTTAACATCGCCCTCCTGGACGAATTGGAGCGTGACAAATGAACAGCAAGCAGAGCCTAGCGAACAAGATACACTACGAAACGCTCGCGGAGGCTTTTCGCAGCGGTCGAGAATCGCCACAGGAAGCATCCGAGTGGTCCGTTTTGACGGCAGAACCGGGCGGCGTCGATTACGTCGAGACGAACGTCGGCGACAAGACCGCGCTGTGGGTTCAGCCAAAAACGGCGGCCAAAGACCGGGTCATGCTTTACCTGCACGGCGGTGGCTATGTCGGCGGATCGATCTGGACCCATCGCAAGATGGTCGGACACCTTGCTAAGGCGATCGGCTGTTACGCTCTGCTCGCTACGTACGACTACGTTTTCCAGAGCAAGTTTCCGCGCCAAATCGAGCAGGCCGTGACCGCGTTCGAATGGCTCGCCGAGCAGGGTGTCGCGCCGAAGCACACCATAGCTGCAGGCGATTCCGCTGGTGCTGGCCTGATCGTTGCGGCGGCGATGAAACTCCGCGATGCGGGACGGCCGCTGCCGGCCGCGATCCTCAGCATCTCTGGCTGGTATGATCTGTCGGCGAGCGGGCACTCCTACGAAAGCAACCGCGAGAAGGACGCCTTCTTCCAGAAGGCGGTCGTGGATATGCTGGTATCGCAAGTCCTTGCGGGGACCGATCCCCGGCATCCACTCGCCAGCCCGATCTTTGCCGATCTGAAGGGCCTGCCGCCGATCTATCTGCAAGTGGGTGGAGACGAAACCCTGCTCGACGACAGCCGAGCGCTCGCCGACCGCGCGAAAGCCGCCGGCGTCGAGATGCGCTTAGACGTATTTCCGGGGATGCTGCACTCGTTCCAGATGATGGCCGGCCGCGCTCCCGAAGCCGACGACGCGATCGCGCGGTTGGCACAATGGGTTCGCCCCAAGCTTGGTCTGGCCGCAACCGCAGCAACACGCGCTGAAGGTCAGGAGGTCGCATGACTGGCAAATTGAAAGCAAGATGTGGCAGCTGAAGGACATGCCCAAGCGACCGACCGGCCTGTTCGATGCGCGATATCGCGCCTTCCTCGAGACGGTGTCAGGCGTCCGCGCCCAACTGCATCGCTACTGCGCCCGCATGACGGGCTCACGCCTCGACGGTGAGGATCTCGTGCAGGAGACGCTGTTCGAGGCCTACACGAAGATTAAGACCCTCGATGATCCCCGCAGGCTAAAACCCTGGTTGTTTCGCATCGCTCACAATCGCTGCATCGACTTTCTGAGGCGACGCGATGTGCGCGAGCGCGCGGAGCACGGCTATTCGGACGACATCGGCGTTGTCTCTGCAGAGCCGGCAGCGACCGATGCACGCCGCGCCATCGAACGGCTGGTTGGCCGCTTGCCGCCCAAGGAGCGCGCCTGCATCCTCTTGAAGGACGTGTTCGACTATTCGCTGGAAGAGACCGCAGAACTCGTGGGCTCGACGGTTGGGGGCGTCAAAGCCGCGCTCTCCCGCGGACGGGCGAAGCTCGCCGACTTGCCCGCTGAACCTGCCGGTGAACCGAACCGTCCGCTTGATCCCGACACCGCGCGGCTCTTGCAGCGCTATGTTGACCTCTTCAACCGCCATGACTGGGATGGCGTGCGGAGCCTGACCAGCGCCGATGCTCGGTTGCGGGTCGCCGACTGCTTCGACGGCCTGGTCAGAAGTTCTCCCTATTTCGTCGAATACGAGCGAAACCCGGAGACGTGGACCATGGAGTTGGGGGCGATCGACGGAGAGCCTGTCCTGATCGTGCTCTTCCAGCGAGGCGACCGGTGGCAGGTCGCGTGGCCGGTTCGTGTCCATGTCGCCGGTCGCGTCATCGATCGCATCGAAGATTATTATGCCTGTCCATGGATGTTGGAAAACGCCGCGGAATCCGACCTGAAACTCATGACTGGGCCGCTTTGGGAAGAGCATAAGGCGACGATTTCTCACTCTGGCTTGGCCGAGTCACGATGGTGAATTCTCAACGAAAAATCGTGGCGTGCCTCGGGTCGAGCAGCACGGCGGGCAAGGGCCAGGCATTCGATTGGATGGCGGAGCTCCGCCGGCGGCCGGGCAACGGGCAATTTGAGTTCCGGAATTTTGGTGTCGGCGGCGACTTGGCCTACAACGCGCTGCAGCGCTTGCCGGATGTGCTCGCCTGTCGTCCCGACAAGGTCATCGTCTGGGTCGGCGGGAATGATGTTCTCACGCTCGTGTCACGCAAAGTGCGGCGGTTCTTTACGTTTTGGAAGCGTCTGCCCCGCACGCCTTCGCCCGATTGGTTCCACGAGAATCTGGCCGAGATAGCACGCAGGCTGAGGCGCGAGACGGCGGCGGAGATCGGCCTTTGCTCGCTCCCTCCGATAGAAGAAGCGCCGGATTCGGACGACCCGTTCCAGAGCGAGCTCAACCGGCGGATCAAGGAATATTCTGCGATCGTGGCGGCCATCGCGCACGAGGAACGCTGCGGCTATGTCCCGCTCCATGAGGCGCTCACCGAGGCGGCTCGCGCCTCGCCTGGCCGGCCTACACGGCGTTCATCTTTCTTCCATTCTATCGCGATGCTTTTCGCGTACTGGTGCTGCGGCAGCGTCCGGATGATGTCGCCCGCGTAAATGGCTGGCTATTTCACACAGACGGCGTGCACTTGAACAGCCGGGCAGGGCTGATCGTGGCGGATCGCCTACAGAAATTCGTTCAGGCCTGAACCCTGAGCGGCAAGGCTGTATCCGATTTGCGCACCTATCTGAATGTCTTATCGCGCAGGCTGGCGGCCGGTTTATCGACCTAGCAACATCGCCACGCGCGATGCCAAAAGTTTAACGACGAACCCTAGAGGATAACCCCGGTGGCTCGGCACGTCGTCAGGAATGACATCGCTGTCCGACTTGAACTTCGTGCAAATCCGCAGCTGCAGTGGCGGGAGTTCTCCGTGAAACCGCGCTCTGTATACCGAGACCCAATGCGGACCTCTATCGAAGTTCATTAACATCGCTGAATTGCAGCACATGGCGATGACCCTATTCGTGGCTGAAGTTTCCTTAAGCTTGTAACCCCTCAGCAATTCGGCCCCCTTGGAGCACTCGATGCGGTCCTTTCGATAGAGGATGTATGCGGTGCCGCCATCGGGATCGCGTATGGCGCCAGCACCTGGCAAAGCTTCGATCTGATCAGCTCCCTTCCGGCAGTCGTCGCAGTAGCAGGCACTGCTCACGATCGGCCTGCCAAAGGCTTTGAGTTCGACGCCACCGCAAGAGCAAGTTGCGGTCATGATAGGTGAGTGCGTCATCTGCTGGTGATCATCATGCGATTGCCCTCGCTGTCCCGAAATTCCGCGATCGTGCGCCCCGGTTGCCATGGCGCGGGGCGCGGTTCTGCTATGATCTCGGCGCCTCGCGATTTGAGTCTCTGAACGGTGACTTCGATTTCGTTGTCAACCAGCACGAGGACGGGCCCCTCAGATGGTGTTTCGTCCTTGCGCCTTAGGAAGTGGAGGGTGGTTTCGGCCCCTGGAAATCCGAGTTCGATCCATCGCCAGCCATCATTGCTCATGGGCTGATCGGCGACGATGCGGCAATTCAGGTGATCGATGTAGAACGCCTTGGCGCGTTCCTGGTCGAACACTGGAAGCTCCGCGAACTGGATGTGCATTGTCGATCTCTCCCCATTGCATCTCGGTCCAAATCAAACTAGACGGTCCAGTACCCATGAGTCAATCGGCAGCGGACACGCCAGGAGCATGACCACGACGCGTTCAGCAGGTGCTACAGAAGAACTCGAACCGCACGGACGGTCGGCGAAAAAGCGCCGGGCCATCCTCGATGCGGCTACAGAGGTGTTTCTGCAAAAGGGCTATCTGGCCACCAACATGGACGAGATCGCGGCGCTTGCGGCGGTGTCGAAACAGACCGTCTACAAGAATTTTCCGAGCAAGGAGACGCTGTTCGTAGAGATCGTGAGCAGCGTGACCAATCGAGCCAGCGATAGGGTCCACAGTAAAATGCCCGAACTCGCCGAGGGCGAAGATATTGCCGATTATCTTCAGCGCTATGCGTACCGACAGCTTGCCACCGTGCTCACGCCGCGCGTCATGCAGCTGCGCCGTCTGGTGATCGGCGAGGTCGGCCGCTTCCCGGAACTGGCAAAGGCACTCTTCGATGGCGGACCCGGGCGCGCAATTGCGGCGATGGCAGTGTTGTTCGAGCGTTTGGCTGATCACGGCCTGCTTGCGATCGATGATCCGGCCGTCGCCGCTTCCCAGTTCAATTGGTTGATTATGGGCGAGCCATTGAACAGGGCCATGCTGTTGGGTGACGAGTCGATTCCGAAACCGGCGAAGCTTCGACGGCACGCCGCGGCCGGCGTACGGGTGTTCCTTGCGTCATACGGCAAGTGAGGCACGCCACGGCGACGAGCGAATGCCGGGCGCAACCGTGCGGACCGCTCGGCCGTGTTTGACGGTCCTTTTTTGGTCCCCAGTGGGTCGCGGCTTGTTGCGGCGCGGCTGCCGAAAATAGACCGATTGTTGTCGATAGTCGCCGAAACCGAGCCGATCCCGAATCGCCGAAATTCCCTTTTGAAATCAAGAGCGCAGATTTCTGACGGATCGCAGAGTCGGTTCTTTAGGGCGTGCAGAAAAGTTTGTGCTGCCGCGTCAACGCGTTACGATGGCTCAAAACGATCGAGTGGGAGTGAGGGGAGCGTAGTTTCGGATACTTCGGGAAACTGTGTCGTAGTGTAGGCGGCTCACACATCTCGATAGATACCGAATAATGTCCGCTTGTGGTGCCGTTCACGCTTTTGGATTGGTCAGGGCTGGGCGTGCCATCACCTGCTCTCATCGAAGTAGGCATGATGATGCCCCGGGGACTGCAATCAAGGCCCTGAATCCAATGCATTTCCCTTTCGACAGACATCTCGATCCCCACTGCGTCCCTTATTGAAAAGGCAGCCGCAGCCTCATGGTGTGTGCCCACACAATCTTCATTCGAGCTTGGTCGGTATGGACCGCGAAAGATGCGGGGCTGCATCCCTTGACCAATCTCATGCCATCCCCTATTATTGAGTATCCACTCACTCAATATCGTTAGACGGAAATATGGCGCGTCCCCTCAGTGAAGAAAAGCGACAGGCACTGCTCGATGCAGCGGCCAAGTTCGTCGCCAGCCTGGGCACAGGCGCGTCCACGGCCAAGATCGCAAAGGCTGCTGGCGTTTCCGAGGGGACGCTGTTCACCTACTTTCCAACCAAGGACGATCTGCTCAACCAGCTCTTTCTCGAGATCGAGGCCGACTTGGTAGAGATGATGCTGGCGCCATATCCGGCGGACGCCTCCGCCAAAGACCGACTATTCGCGGTCTGGAACCGTCTGATTGACTGGGGACTGGCTCACGCCACGGCGCGCAAGGCCCTTCGTCAGTTGAAGGTGTCGGATCGCGTGACAGCGGAAAGCCGGAACCGGTGTCACGCCATCCAGCGGGATGCGCGGACGATGGTGGAGGAGTGTCTCGCCGGCCATGCCGCGCCTGACAGGATCGCCTTCTACATCGATACCATTCTCTTCGACTTGGCCGACATCAGCATCAACGCGGTCACAGCCAAACCTCAGGAAAGTGACGCCATCCGGCAGGCCGGGTTCGACCTGTTCTGGAAGGGGTCTGCCGCCTGAGTTTTAGCCCATAAATGAGTATGTAGTCACTCATAGATAAGGATCGAAAATGTCGAATTGCAAGGGTTGCACCGAAGCTAACGTTCCCAAGCAGACGGGAAAAAGCTTCATCGTCACAGGCGCCAACGCCGGCGTCGGGTTCGAAATCGCGCGGGTGCTTGCCGCCAGGGGCGCGCGCGTCCTGCTTGGCTGCCGCGAGCAGACCAGGGCGCAGGACGCCATCGCGCGGATCAAGCGGATCACGCCGAATGCCGATCTCGTCTGGTTGCCGCTCGACCTCGGTGACCTGGACAGCGTTCTCACCGCAGCCGAGATCGCGGCGAAGGAGCCACGGATCGATGCACTCATCAACAATGCCGCGATCATGAATCCGCCGCTGACGCGCACGAAGCAGGGGTTCGAATCGCAGTTCGGCGTCAATCATCTCGGCGTGTTCGCGCTCACCTCGCTGCTCCTGCCCAAACTGACGGAGACGCCGGGATCGCGGGTGGTCGTGACCTCGAGCATCGCGCATCTGAAGGCCAAGATCGACTGGGACGACCTCAACGCCGACAAGAGCTACATCAAGACCGATCGCTACGGCGGCAGCAAATTGGCGAACGCGCTGTTCTTCTTCGAACTGGATCGTCGCCTGCGCGCGCCGAAGTCGCCCGTCACAGCCATCGGCGTTCACCCTGGCGTCGCCAATACAAGTCTTGGCCGCCACATGGGGATTGTCCAGATCGCAGGCCCAATCGTCGGCCTGTTGCTCAATAGCTCCGACAAGGGCGCGTGGCCGGCACTTTTGGCTGCGACCGGCAAGGTGAAGCCCGGAGGCTATTACGGTCCCACCGGCCTTGGCGGAATCCGCGGTGTAGCCGGCGAAGCAAAGCGCGCGCCGCATGCCGAAGATCCCGCGCTTGCGAAGCGGCTCTGGGACGTCTCCATCGCCATGACCGGCATCGATCCAGGCTTGCCGGCCACCTGACTTCACGGCGACACGGTGCGTCAGGCCCTCGTGTAGGCTTGCTCTGGGGCGCGGATTGGACGAGCCTCGCCCGGGCGACGAAACCTTGCTATAAGAGACATGACGGTACTTTTCCGCTGTTAGCGGAGCGGCTCCCAGCCGCTAAAAATCGGTTCTCAGAGGCAATCGACCTCGATAGATGCCGAAATCATGCGAAAAATATTCAGTGAAAAATCTGTTTAAAATCAACAGCGTAGATTTTTGACAGCCCCCATGTCGGCTTATTGTCATCTAAACTGAGAAATTTCGAGGGAAATCAGATGCTTATGGTCCGTCCGAACAATCGAGTGGGAGTGAGGGGGCGTGCGGTAGAGTAGGTTGGAGTACTGTGGGATATATTCGGAAATTGTTGGTCAACGATAGGAGGCGATAGTTCGCGGGCGATTCTGCAAGAACAAGCAGCCGTTTTGCAGGTCGGCGATAGACCTTCGATTATGTGTAGAGATGCTCAAAGGGATCGATCCACCGCGCCGTTCACAGCACATGCTTTGGATTGGGATCGGAGCGCCGATCCAATTCCTCGGACAATAGACATCATGTTCCGTGGATTTGTATCATGGTCTAAGCCCCGGGGCGGGACCAACGAGACGAGCACACAGCCGCCGAGCACAGCGGGGACGGCGCCGTAGCTGAATACGTTCTCGTGCCTCGCATAGTTTCAGAGTGCTCCCGCAAGCGTGGATCGTGCGCATGCCGTGCGCCAGATCCCTGTAGACTTAAGCGTGCCATGCTTCAGCAGCTTGGCCGACAGCGGACCCGAGTTGGCGAACGGCACAATTTGGTCGTCCTGCTACGCGACGAAGCGGACCACGCCACCATCCACCCGCAAAGCCGCGCCGGTGGTCGCCGAAGCCTGCTCCGAGCATGTGTAGATGATCATGTTGGCCACCTCATCGGTGGTCGCGAAGCGGTGGATGAGGCTCGTCGGACGCATCGCCTGCAGGAAGCCCTGCTCGGCTTCGTGCTGCGTGATTCCATTTGCGTCAGCCTGTTTCGCCATGAAGTTGCCCAGGATCTCAGAGCGGGTAGGTCCCGGCAGGACGGCGTTGACGGTGACGCCCGTGCCCGCGACCGCCTCGGCAAGCCCGCGTGAGACCGCGAGTTGAGCGGTCTTGGTCATGCCATAGTCGAGCATTTCCTTAGGGATGTTGACTGCGGATTCGCTACTTATGAACACGATGCGGCCCCAGCCTTTCGCCACCATCCGCGGCAGGTAATGACGGCTCGCGCGCACGCCACTCATTACGTTCAACTGGAAGAGGTCAAGCCAGTCCTCATCGGGGATATTTGCGATATCCTCGACGCCGTTGTAGCTCCGGATGTGTGCTGTACCGACGTTGTTCACAAGGATATCGGCGTCAGGCGCATGCGCGATCAAGGCCTTTGCCCCCTCCGCTGTCGCAAGATCAGCGGCGATACCCGAGATGTCGCTGCCGGGGAAGGCCTGCCGCATCTGCCGCACCGCCTCATCGACCCGAGCGTTTCCACGGCCGTTGACGACGACCGATGCACCGGCACGTGCCAACCCCTCCGCCGTCGCGCGGCCGATACCGGCGGTGGATCCGGTAACAATGGCCTTGCGGCCTTTGAGTTCGATATTCATCTCATTCATCTCCAAAATTAAACAGGAAGCGCAATCAATCCACTGTCGTCTTCGCTGTTTCCGCCTCCGCTGCGTGGGCGAGGCTTTCGACCCAGTCTTGGTGATACCGATAGAGTGCGCCGGGATGTTTGCGCCCGAGTTCATCGAGGAAGAAGGGGCCCTGCTGCGTTTCCTCGGTCAGCACATGGCAGCCATGGTCCGTAGGCGTGATGACCCAGCCATGGTATGCGCTTGAGCCGGTCTCGTCGCCATCAACTGTCGTCGCCCATGCGAGCCTGCGAAGGGGCTCGCATTCCGTCACGACCAGACTCATCGGAAATCCAACCGTCACACGGCTGTATCGCGTTCCGAGCGCCAGTTCCGGCTCCCCCGTCAGAATCTTGACCTGATCCTCGGCGGGAAAGTAGCTCGACCAATTCTCGGCTTCGACGAGCAGCTTCCAGACCGCTTCAGGCGGCGCCTTCACGTCAATGTCGTTGAGTGCGTAGATGGCCGACGTTTTCGGATCATATCGCTCGGGCCAAGTCACATGGTCGTACATCGATTACTGCTCCTTCTTGAACAAATCCTGGAAGATGAGCTGGCCCCAAGTGCGGCCGCGCGCGTGCACCAGCGCGCCACCCTCGTTGAGCTTTCCCAGCTTGACGGGTGCGAACCCGAGTTGTTTGGCCAAGGCCGCCACGGGAGCGGTCGCGTCCTCGTCGTCGCTCGACAGAAAGACGACACGGTGCCCGCCCTGGACGATCGGATCGGCAGCCAGAGAGGCCGCACCCAGATGATTGAACCCTTTGACGAGCTTGGCGCCGGTGAACGCCTTCGCGACGAAGGCGGAGGACGGGAGACCGTCCAGCTCTTCAGGCACTGGAAACGCGTTCATCGCGTCGATGACTGTCTTTCCTTCCCAGCTCGGCAGAGCCTTCGCAACCTCGCGATGCTCCCCGAACGGGACTGCCAAGATGATTGTGTCGGCCTCGAGTGCATCCCGCAGCGACTTGGCGACTACCGTGGGTCCAATCGCCCGAGCCTGCGGCGCCAACGCCTCGGGCGGTCGGCGGCTCGCGACGGCCACGTCGATGTTTTTACGGGCGAAGGCGTGGGCGAGGGCCTGGCCTATCTTACCGAATCCTACAATTGCGTAGCTCATGATCTTCTCCGATCCGTGTTGGTATTGATTTCCCCGGCCTTCAACGGCGCTGGGTTAGCGCGTCAGAGTTGCGCAAGACCGCCGTCAACGGCGACCTCGCTGGCAGTCATGAAGCTGCTGTCCGACGACGCGAGAAAGGCCGCCGCCGCCCCGATCTCCGCCGGATCGGCCATGCGCTGGAGCGGAGTCATCGAGGCGAAGACCTTCTGGCCCTCCTCGCCTAGCGCTTCCTTCGCTAGCTCGGTCGCAGTGGCCCCGGGCGACAGCACGTTTACCCGGATGCCGGTGCCCTTTAGGTCCTCCGCCCAGGTCCGCGCGAGGTTGCGCACTGCCGCCTTGCTCGCGCTGTAGGCGCTCATCCCCGGGGCGCCCGTGGTGCCAGCGCTCGATCCGGTCAGGATTATCGAACCGCCCTCGCTCATCAGCGGCAGCGCCTTCTGGATCGTGAAGATCGTACCCTTCACATTGGTGTCGAAGGTTTCGTCAATGTGCTCGGCGGTGATCTCGCCGAGCCGAAGCTGGCTTCCCGCCCCGGCATTGGCAAAGACGATGTCGAGGGTTCCACGCTCGGCCTTCACCGCAGCGTAAAGTCGGTCGAGGTCGGTCAGATCGGAGACCGAGCCCTTCACCGCGCGGGCATTGGGCCCGAGGTCGGCCACAGCGGCGTCGAGCGCTTCCTGCCGACGGCCGAAGATGAAAACGAAGGCGCCCTCCTCGATGAAGCGCTTTGCTGCGGCGCGGCCGATGCCGGTAGCGCCGCCGGTGATGACTGCAACCTTCCCTTCAAGCTTTCCCATGACTTATCCTTCCAGGCCTTCGCCTTTGGTTGTGCGGGGACACCCCCGAGAACCTCGAAATGGGTCCGCCGGCGTCAGTTGTTGAGTGCGGAAGCGCGCACATCGGTGGTGCGAAATCGATCCGGCTGGACGACTGACGCCAGCCGCGACGATCGGCGTCCGCCGTTCGGAATTGAGCTGCGCGCGTCGACATAGGCTATGATGACCGCCCGTACTGCTGTTCGATGTGTTAGATACGGGCTTTGGAAGGCGCACCGCGCGGTGCCGGATTGCACCATGATCGACTGGGATGACGTTCGCTACTTTCTTGCCGTCGCGCGCGGAGGCTCGGTGCGGGCCGCCGCCGAGCGCCTCGGTGTGAACCACTCGACCGTGCTGCGACGTGTCGCCCAGCTCGAGGAACGCCTCGGGGTGCACATGTTCGAAAAGCTGCCTTCGGGCTACCGCCTGACGACTGCGGGCGAGGAGGTCCTCGAGTTCGCGGACCAGATGGAAGTGTCGTCGCACCTGCTGGAGACGCGGGTCTTCGGGCGCGACCAGAGCGTGCGCGGGCTTCTGCGGGTGACGCTGGCACCGCCCCTCGCGACACACCTGCTCATGCCGGACTTCGCCGACTTCGCGCGTCTGCATCCGGACATCGAGATGGAAATCTTGTCGTCCGGCGAGCTGGCAAATCTGACCAACCGAGAGGCCGACGTCGCGATCCGCGTCGTCTACGACCGCAAAACCCTGCCGCTCAATCTTCACGGCCTGAAGGGACCGGAGCTGTTCGGCGGCGTCTATATGTCCTGCGATCGACTAGCCGCGTGGCGTGCGGGCGCACCTGATCCCATCCGGTGGATCGTCATAAGCATTCATGGAATTCCGGAATGGGCCAGCGAGGGTGAGGTTCGCACCACGGCGGTTCCCTTCAGGACCACGGACGCCGAGGCGCAGATCGTTGCTGTACGGCAAGGGCTCGGGATCACGACACTGCCCTGCTTCGTCGGCGATGCCGACCCCCTGCTGGCGAGGGTGCCGGGCACCGACCTGCACATGTACGGAACGCTCTGGCTTCTCACGCAGGGGGAGACACGCAAGACGAAGCGCGTACGGCTCTTCACGGAGTTCGTATCCCGCAGGCTCGCCGCGTACGCGCCGCTTCTCGCGGGGCTGTCCATATCGCGCGACTGACGCCTGGCAGGTCGCCGATGGCGCTGTCTCGAGCGGTCGGCGGCCGTCAGAAAGAAATCGACCGATTGATACCGATAGTCGCCAAAACGAGCAAATCGTGGACCGTCGAAATTGGTGTTTGAAATCAAGAGCGCAAATTTCTGACGGATCGCAAGAGGGTTCTTCGTCATGCGCAAAGGATTTGCGATAGCCAAATCAGCGAGTTACCATAGCTATGAACCATCGAGTGGGAATGAGGGGGAGTCTTAGCGAGCTGCCGAGAGCAGAGTGGCGGAAGCGATAATACCCCGGCAGATGTAGGCGATTGTCCTTGCATGGTGGCCTCTAGTCCCTCAAGGCGACGAGAAGGGCCATTCTCGGCGTTGAAAAACAATTGCTCTTTGAAGACTGTGGCGCGTACAGCTATTTCGAAATCCCATGATTGCTATGAGAAGCTTTGCCCGAGCACCGCGCCGCACGAATGATGACGCGCAGCGCAACCAAATTGGGGAGGATTCAAAATATTAGTATGCGATGTTTGATTGTCACGGCTCATCCACTCAATCCAAGCCTTTGCCAAACGCTTTCGAACGCAGCTATCGACACCCTGGTGGATGCGAAGCACCAGTGCCGACATGTTGATCTGTATCGATCTGGCTTCTTCCCGGCTCTTACACCGGCGGAGCGTGCGAGCTACTATTCCGGATTCGAGACCACAGAGGTAGCTAAAGAGATTGAGGATCTTCTCTGGGCCGAGACTATCGTCTTGATTTTTCCCACGTGGTGGTTCGGACCTCCAGCTATATTGAAGGGCTGGTTCGACAGGGTATGGGTGCCTGGTATTGCATACGATCACGCAGCCGATCTTGGTGCCATGCAACCGCGACTTCGCCAGTTAAGGAAGGTGGTTGCAATAACAACTTTGGGCTCACCTTGGTGGGTCGATTGGCTGATCCTCAGGCGGCCAGTGCGGCGTGTTCTCAAGACAGCTATTCTGAATACCTGTGCTCCTCAAGCCTCGCTTACGTTCCTTTCATTTTACAAGGTTGAAAGTCTGCCTAGGCAAGGCGTCGATGCTGCGATAAATCGCATTAGATCAACGCTACAGCGTCTATAGCTAAGCCCCGTCACAATGCTCCTTTTCCTTGAAGGGCGCACGTAGAGCAATGCCCGTGGGGACAGCGCGGCTCGTGACCGCTGCCCTTATCGGTATGTACGCGCATCACCATCGGTAGATGGCAGCACCGCGGATATCTACCGTCACGACATGGCATTCCTGGGCGCAGCCGCCACCGGCATCATCAACGAGGTGCGCGGCATCAACCGCGTCGTCTATGACGTGACGAGCAAACCGCCAGGCACAATCGAGTGGGAGTGAGGGAAACGGCGATGATAGGCGGCTCTAGCGTAGAATTTCGCAGAAAATACAATGATTTGCGGGCAGGGCAGACTGCTAGCCAGGGCACCTTATCAATGCAATTGACAAACCTATCAAATCATTGAAATAGTTAAGTTTATCGGAGCGCCTGGCGCGGCTCGCAGCTTGTAGCAGATCACTCTGACGGTACTTTTGACGGTACTTTTCGTATCCGACAGAGCATTCTAAAAAGTACCGTCATTCGTTTTTGGGATTTGACGGTACTTTTCTGTGCGTCAACGCTTTGAAATATAACGAAAATTGCCCGTACCATGACATTTCTGCGCTGACGGAACTTTAGTTATCGACATACATAGTTTCAGCTTTGGCTGCGGTACCGATCGATGTTCCGGACCCGATAGCATATCGTCGGATGGCACCGTCGCATCACCTATCAAATGTTGTCCCGACTGCTGCCGGATCTGCGATGGAGAGAAGCGTCGACCGCATCCAGGCGGGAGCTTGGACCGCGGTAGATGCGAGCGTCTTTTTGTCGTTGGGAGAAAGATGAGGTGCCGCGATCTGTGCAAGCTCGGCCGCGCGCCGGCCCAATATGACGAAGCGCCTGGATACGGTCCCGGCCAAGCTGCCCGGAGCAATCAAATGCTTATCCGCCCGCGTGGTCGTTGCCACCGTGCGCGGCGATGAACATGGCGATGGCCGACCGGCAATAGGATTCGATTTCGTTGTCGTCTTCTGCTCTCGCCTGATCGAAGCGTGCGATAATCAGGAGATCGGATCCTTTGAAAAGCGCGGCAAACAAGCGGGCGGACCGGAGAGGATCGGGCACGTTCAGAACCGCCTTCGCGTGCAGCTGGCGCAACAGGGCCTCGATTTGGGCGATGACATGGGCGGGGCCGGCTTCGTAATGGAGCTTGCTTAACGACTTTTGATTCGTCTTGTCGGCCATGACCATGGCTTCGACACTGCGGACGTCTGATCTCAACAGCGTGCGAAGCAGTGATGATCCCACCGCCATGAGCTGATCGTCGACCGAACCGTCGACGCCTTCAAGAAGGGCCTGTGGTGCAAACAACTGATGGCAGCCGGCCGCGATGGCCGCGCTGTACAGCGCCTCCTTGTTCTCGAAGTGCCGATAGATGCTGAGCTTGGATATCTTCGCCCGCTGGGCGACCTTGTCCAATGTCGTCGCTTGAAAACCCAATTCCACAAAGAGTTCGCAAGCGGCGTCGAGTATCGTTTGGCCAAGCGCGTCGTTGGCGGGCCGGCCGCGCCGGCCCTGGCTGTTTTCGGTCACGACAATTCCAGTCCTTGACAGTATCCTAATTCTTGAATTACGATACCATGTAGTTTCCGAAATGTGCAAGCTAGCGGGTGGATTTCAACCTGTCCTCCAAATCAAGTTTCCCCGGGCCGCCCGGCGATATCGAATGCGGCATTGTCCGGCCGGCCAACACAGTGATGGGCGACTTTCTCGCCGATGCCGAAGCCCTGCTCGCTGCCCGTCTCGAGCGCGTATCGCTGGACGATATTTCGCGCCAGGCCCAGCCCACTCCCCTCCATCAACAACACGGAGCGCATCACCATGGATGACGTCATCATCATCGGCGGCAGCTTTGCCGGTCTCGCCGGCGCCCTGCAGCTCGGCCGTGCCCGCCGCAAGGTCACAGTTCTCGATACCGGCCTGCCGCGCAATCGCTTCGCCGGCCACTCGCATGGCCTGCTCGGTCACGATCACAAGCCACCGCTGGACATCCTGGCCGAGGTGCGGCAGCAGCTGGCGCGTTATCCCACGATCAGGCTGGTCAGTGCCCGGGCCGACAGCGTCTCCGGCGCCATCGACGATTTCTCCGTCCTCACTGGCGATGGCGAAAGCCTTGGGGCGCGGCGCCTGATCCTGAGCTATGGCGTCGCCGACCAGATGCCTGATGTTCCGGGCTTTGCCGAAAGCTGGGGCACGTCCATCGTACCCTGCCCCTATTGCGACGGCTTTGAGGCCGCCGGCCAGCATTGGGGCCTCGTCTGGTCCGGCCCGCAGTCGCACAATTATGTCAGGCTGTACCACGATTGGACCGACACGTTGACGCTCTTCGCCGATGGTCACGACATTCCACCCGATATCCGGGCCGATCTGGCGCGCCGCAACATACCTGTCGTCGATGGCCGGATCACCGAGATCGCCCATCACGGGGGCCATATCGCCACCGTCAATCTCGATACCGGCCGCAATGTCGCGGTCGACATCCTGTTCGCCCATCCGCGCAACAAGCCGTCCGCAAGCCTGCATGAATCACTGGGCCTCGCCACGGTCGATACGCCCCTCGGCATCGCACTCAAGGTCGACGAGCGCCGCGAAACTAGCATTCCCGGCATCTACGCCGCCGGCGACCTCGCCAACCCCCTCATGGCCTCGGTCACCCTGGCAACATCGCATGGCGCGACGGCGGGTATCTCCGCCCAGCAGTCGATGCTGGTTTGAGAGCACAGATTCCCTTCTCCGGTTGCCGCGGGCTATCATATTCTGAAGGTTGCGGGCCGGTGCCACGGAACGCGGGGCCCCTCTCCCCTGAGGGCCTTGGCCGCCTGAGCACCGTCATGTGTCCGCCGCTCCGCTAAACACGGGGGCTGCGCGGCGGACACGCCAACGTCAACGCAATGCCACGCCATTTTGCAGAACTTGACGCACACAACTCTCGGAGCGGGTGGGTCTTGAGGTGTCCAGTTTATGCTGCCGGGAGTGTCCAGTTTGCACTGCCAGCGGTATCCAGTTCACCTACAAACGGAGAGGGATGGCGCTTGGATGACGCTGCCGCGGCGGGTCGCGTTGTGGCGCGCTGTGCTATGAAAGTTAGTGACGGTACTTTCTTGGTTCGCTGTGAAACCCACCTGAGTTGCCCAAAGTGGGTCGGGAAAGGCGATCGACTTCGATAGATGCCAAAACCGCACAAAAAATTTTCGTGCTATTTTTCCATTTGAAATCAAGACTGTAACGTTTTGACGGCCCATGGGTCGGCTTCTTGCGCGGCAACGAATAAAAAACCTAGCTATATCAATGGCCTAACTAGATTTAGAACAATCGAGTGGGAATGAGCTCAAATTCGGTCCGACGGACGTTAGGGTGTCGGGTGGGTTGTGATCAGGCGGGGAACGTACGTCACTCTGATCGCGTCCTCGCCAACCCGGTCGCTGGCCACGAGACGCAGCGTTGAAGTGGCGATGGAGCGCCTCGCCCGGCATCGGCAGCCCGGGCCGGCCCTCGGCGCCAGCGACATAGTCGTCGAGCGACTGCATCATTCCGAACACAAGCTTCGCCATGCACAGGCTCCTATCGATCGACGACGATCCGAAGGGATCGCATTCATTTATACCTCGCCCTTACTTCGTCGGTTCGTTGGCTGCACACATTCTCTGACCTGTTCACGTTGGCCGGTAAATCTGCGCCACCGCGGCCCCCGGAAAGGCTTTCGAGCTCACCAGCTTGAGAGACATCGGCGCGGCGAGTTCGGAGAACAGCGGCAGGCCTTTGCCCAGCGCCACGGGGCCACCATCAGGGCGAGCTGGTCGACCAGTCCTTGGGCGACGAGACTGCGGGCGAAGCTCACTCCGCCGTGGGCGATGATCGGCTTGCCCTCTTGGGCTTTCAACTTCGCGACTTCCTCCGCCAAGTCACCGCTCGCCACATAGGCCTCCGCCCAACTTTCACCACCGGGCTGCAATTTCGCCGGCTGGTTGCGGCTGAGGCAACTGCCGCCCGCCAGGTGGCGAGAGGCATGTGAGACGAAGCCGCTGCACGCCGACTGATTTGATTCCCAAAACCGGATACGGGTCTTTCCGTAACGGCGCCAATCAGCTGGTCGATTTTTCTCGGCCGGGTTCTCCTTTCGTCGCGCCCAGGCGGGTAAGCAGATTGAGCGTGATCCTGCCGACATCGTTCATGGCGCCTGCGGCTGGCAGCGCGCCGCACCAGGCAACCGAGCTTGCCGAAAAGATCAAGCCGCCTGCTGCGAGCTTTCGCAGGGTCATTTCGGCGCAGCGGCGGGCGATGCGTTGCTTATCCCCGCCCTCATACCAGCGCGTCGGATCCTGGAAGAAGCTGTCGGGAAATCCCGTCGCCCGCGCGATCACGACGGTGTCAGCGGAAGTGCCGAGGGCTGGATCCGTCGCATCCACTTCGTAGCCCGCGGCACCGCCCAGCACCATGCCGTCGGTGCCGAAGGTCGCATTTTCAACGCCTTCGAACAGCCATGCGCATCCTGCTTCATGGCTTTCCTCAGTGCGCGTGAAGGGGCGTGCGCCATCGAAACCCATCAATGAGATTGCACCGCCGATCAGCGAGAATTCGCCTCGGCCGCGGCAGCGGAGATAGCCGCCTGGTTCGTTGGTGATCGACAGCGCCTGTTCGGCGACCGGGCCGTCCCAGGTGCGGCCGGCCTCCAGCGGCGAGCGCCGCAACTCCATCAGGTCGTCCTTGAAAGCCACAGTGGCAGCAAAGCCGTTTCCGCCGAGATAGGCGATGCTGCCGCCTTCGGCTACAAACTGCCGCAGCGCCTGCTCCATCTCGATCGACACATATTCGGGATGACTGCCGGTGACGACGGCTTGATGTCGACGCAAACCGTCTATGCCGCATTCGTGCAACTCGTGATCGGTCATGACGTCAAACACGATTCCATTGTCGTGGCAGAATCGGAGGAAATGCAGATCGACCGGCAAATTGTGTGGGCAGCCGCAGAGCGGATAATCGTAATCGTCCCTGAGCGTCACTTTCGGCTTTTTGTAGGAGCAGATGGAAACACCGCTAAGGTCGGAATGGTAGTCGTAAAGGGATTTCAGATTGTTGGCGATCGCGAAGCGATGTCCCCGGTCGTCGCCTTTCCATTCATAAAGATGATCCGGGAGATATTCGTCCGCATAAGCGAGATAGGTGGCCGTCGGCACGAGATACAACAGCGGCGACGAAACCTGTGAAGAGGTGACGAAGAACACCACGCGTTCGTAGCCACCCTCCCATTCGGCCTGGAACGCGTAGACGCCTGGGTGTGCGTTTTCGGGGATCGTCACGCGGTGCGAGACCGGCCACTCAAGTGGGCCGATGTCGTCGTCGTGGCAATGGATAGCGTCGTAGTGCGACGGCACCAAGCGAGGCTCGAAGCTCGATCCGTCCCAGCGTGCCGAAGTCACGCAGAAGGCTGGCTGATTGATCACGTCGAGGAGCAACGGATCTGCTCCGCCCGACGTCAGGATCGCCTGCGTTGGTAACAGCGTCGGGAAATCCCAGGCAACAGTCCCCTGTGGGGTGTCGAGCCGGATCGCAGCAAATTTCGCGTTGAGGGTAGGTTCGTGGTTGGTGGCGCTTGCGCCGAAATGGATGTCGTGCGCCTGGAGGGTCCGCTCAGGGCCGGCAAAACCTTCATGGAGTTCGTAAGGCGCGAGACGGTCATGGGATTTGATGCGCAGGCGCAACTGCTCCTGCCGCAGGTCCAACTCGACAGTGAGCCACACACCAGTTGGCGCCTTCTTCTCGACAAGGGTTTCGCCGCCGATTTCCACGACAAATGCGCCGTCGCGGAGGCGCAGCCCGAGGGCGCCTGCTTCCAGGATCGTGCGCGCACCTTCGTTGCGCGTGAGGAACAGCTCGAAACGTATGTCGTGGACGGCTTGTACTTTGGCCAGTTCGCCGGCTCGCACGAACAGGAACGACCCTTGGTCGAAATGCCGACGCCGTGCTTCACCTACCGTTTCGATGGGCCAGGCGAGAAATTCCGGAACCGGCTTGTCGAGCCGGCAAATTCGTGTGGCCTTGATCGGCCGATCGCATGACAGGCTGAGGTTGATCCGCTGGCCTGCTTTGGCACTCCAGGGGGTGGTATAGCCGACCACGCTCATCGCGTCGTGGTCTACTGCGCGCTTCATCTATCCCCTCCCGATGAACTCCAGATGGGCTGGGGCGAACCGCGTAGACCGGTCCGATGTCGGTCAATGCGCTGCCGCTCTGACAAGCAAAGTTCCGCATGGCGCACTACAGCCATGATGTACATGCTTGTATAGATAAGCTGCATTCGGATAGTCTCGACGCGATCGGTCCAAGCGCGACATTACCAAGGAGGATGACATGCGCAACGCATCTCTCTTCGATCTGTCAGGCAGGAAGGCGCTTGTAACCGGCGCAAGCCGTGGCATCGGGCGCAGCATCGCCGAGGCGCTCAGCGCGGCCGGCGCCGACGTCGCGGTCGCGGCGCGCAGCGTGGCCTCGCTCGAGAAGACGATGGCCGCCATCCGCACCGCCGGCGGGGTCGCGCACGCCGTCGCCCTGGATGTCACCGATGTCGACCGCTGCCGGGCGGCGACAGCCGAGGCCGGCAGCCTGCTCGGAGGTCTCGATATTCTCGTCAACAATGCGGGGGTGGAAGAGGTCCGGCCTTCACTCGATGTCGACGAGGCCTTGTGGGACCGGATTGTCGATACGAATCTCAAAGGCGCCTTCTTCTGCGCCCAAGCCGCCGCGCGGCAGATGAGAGACGCCGGGCGGCCCGGCGTCATTATCAATCTCTGCTCGCTGACCTCCGAGGTTGGGGTTCCCACGGCGGTGCCGTACGGCTCGTCGAAATCAGGCCTCCTCGGCATGACGCGGGCGCTTGCTGCAGAGTGGGCCGATCTCGGGATCCGGGTCAACGCCATTGCGCCTGGCTATTTCAGAACAGCGATGACAGACGTGTTCTACAGCAACGAGGCATGGCAGCAATCGATGCTCGCCAAGATTCCGCAGCGCCGTTTTGGTGATCTCTCGGACCTGCACGGAATCGCGGTGTTCCTCGCTTCGGATGCGGCAGCCTACATAACCGGCCAGTCCATTCCCGTGGATGGAGGTTTTCTCGCATCGATTTGAAGGCTTCAGGGGCCGGAGACGTGTCCCAGAAGTGATCGACAAGCGCTAATCGTAATTGCGTTCTAAGAAAAGGAGCCGCCATGTCTGACGTCAGCTTCCACCGCCTGTCATCCCTCAGTGTCGATCAGCGGGCCAGTTTACTGAAACGCGCCGAAGGAGATCTGTCTTCCTTCATCGAAAAGGTCCGTCCAATCATCCAGGCCGTCAAGGATGAAGGTGACGCGGCACTGCTCCGGTTTGCACGCGAACTCGACAAAGCCGATGTTGCCGACGGTGGACTGAAAGTTTCGGAAGCGGAGTTCGACGCGGCATTCGACAAGGTCGACAAGGACGTCGTGGAGAGTATCCGGTTCGGCATTGAGAACATCCGGCATTTCCACGAGGAGCAGCGCCCGGAAACGATGTGGCTCAAGGAAGTTCGGCCGGGCGCCTATGCGGGCGACCGATACACACCGATTGCTTCCGTTGCGCTTTATGTTCCGCGCGGCAAAGGCGCCTTTCCCTCGGTGACGATGATGACTTCGGTTCCGGCGGTGATTGCCGGGGTTCCCCAGATCGCGATCGTGACGCCTGCGACTTCGGATGGTTCCGTCGACGCCGCGACGCTGGTTGCTGCCCGCATCGCCGGCGTGGAGACCGTGTACAAGTGCGGCGGCGCCCATGCGGTCGCCGCCGTCGCCTATGGGACCGAGACTGTGAAGCCTGCCGTCAAGATCGTCGGGCCGGGGAGCCCCTGGGTGGTGGCGGCAAAGAGCGTGTTGTCCCCGATCATCAACACAGGTCTCCCCGCCGGTCCTTCCGAAGCGATCATTTTTGCCGATCACAGCGTCGACGGCGGCTTGGCCGCTCTTGACCTGTTGATCGAGGCCGAGCACGGGCCGGATTCCTCGGCCTACCTAGTGACGCACAGCCGCAAGGTCGCCGAAGCCGCGTTGATTGCGATACCGGAACACTGGTCCAGGATGAGCGAACAGCGTGTGGAGTTCTCACGCGCGGTGCTGACTGGGAAGCGCGGCGGCATCGTGCTGACCGAGTCGCTGGAGGACAGCTACCGGTTCATCAACGACTATGCGCCGGAGCACCTCGAGATTCTGTCAGCGGAGCCATTTGCGCATCTCGGACGTATCACGGAAGCTGCCGAGATCCTCATGGGTCCGCATACGCCGGTGACCCTCGCCAACTTCGTCCTGGGACCCAATGCGGTGCTGCCGACCAGCCGGTGGGCGCGAACCTTTGGACCGCTTTCCGTGACGGATTTCGTCAAGAGATCGTCGGTCGGCTATGTGACCTCGGCGGCCTATCCGGAACTCGCCCTGCATGCCCGCAGGCTCGCCCGCTACGAAGGATTCAGCTCGCATGAGAACGCGGTTTCGGAGATCCGCGATCGCTATCTCGCCGGCTGAGCGGAAACGATGACGATGAGGGCGGCGCGGCTCCATGGACCCGGCGACCTGCGCGTCGAGGATATCGCCGCGCCAGGCGCTCCCGAGCCAGGCTGGGTGAAGCTGAGGGTCGATGCCGCAGGCATTTGCGGTTCCGATCTCCACAACTTCCGCACGGGCCAATGGATAAGCCGATCGCCTTCCACGGCCGGCCATGAGCTGACAGGCACGGTGATTGCCATCGGCGAGGGCGTGGATACCGTCGGTGTTGGCGACCGAGCGGTCGCCGATTCCCGTTTCTGGTGCGGAGAATGCGCGCAATGCCATGCAGGCAAGCGGCATCTTTGCACGTCGCTGGGTTTTGTCGGCGAGATATGCGACGGCGGATTTGCCGAACAGGCGGTCCTGCCCGCACGCCTCCTGCACATCGTCGATGCCGTGCTTGACGAACGGGTCGCGGCGATGGCCGAGCCGCTGGCTGTAGCGTTGCACGCAGTGCGGCGTCTGCCGAAAACGGCCGGTTCCGTTCTTGTCGTCGGCTGCGGGACCATTGGCGGGCTTGCCGCACTGCTGCTTTCCCGGACATTCGCAGGTACCGTGCTCGTCGCCGACCGCAATCAGGGCCGCTGCGCCCGCGTGGCGCGGGTCACCGGCGCCAGCATCGTCGATTTGAACCGGAACGCCATCGCCGCCGCCACCGCGGATGCCCCCTTGCTCGCTGCCGTCGAAGCGACCGGCAGCATCGCAGCACTCGGCCAGTTGCTCGGCGTTCTCGACGCCGGCGGCACCGTTGCGATGGTCGGCATATTCCACGGCCGCCTCGATATCGATCCCAACATCCTGGTTGAACGCGAAATCGCATTGCTGGGATGCCACGCCTTTGCCGATGAGCTTCCCGACGCCATCCGGATGCTCGGCGAATTGACCGAGCCCATGGTCGAACTGATCGACCGGGAGATCGGCCTGGATGATATTCCCGCAGCCTATAAGCGGTTGTTGGCGGGACAGGGCGATGGCTTGAAAACAATCATCCGGATGCGGTCTGCCGGGCGCGTGTGATTTCCGAACCTTGCCGGAAAGGATTTTTGTAATGATCACTTTGCCCGACACCGCCAGCCCTCTTTACGAGAAGGTCAAGGACTACATCCTGACGAATATCGGAACGGGGCGATGGAGCAAGGACCGCAAGCTGCCGTCCGAAAATGAATTCGTGGCGACACTCGGCGTGTCTCGGATGACGGTCCATCGTGCCTTGCGGGAGTTGACCTCTGCGGGTTTTCTGATCCGGCTCCAGGGCGTCGGCACATTCATCGCGCCGCCTCGACCGCAATCCGCACTGATCGAGATCAACAACATCGCGGCGGAAATTGTCGCGCGGGGAAACATGCATCGCTCCGAGGTTATCGTCCTCGAAAAGATCACGCCGACAAAGGAGCTCGCGCTTTCGTTTGAGTTTGCAAAGCGCGTGTCGGTCTATCATTCCATCGTCGTCAACTTCGAGAACGACCTGCCTGTGCAACTGGAAGAGCGCTTCGTCAACCCGGGCCTGATACCCGACTATGACAAGCAGGATTTTTCCAAGACAGCGACCTACGACTACCTCATGCAGAAAACCCCCGTGACGGAGGTCGAGCACATCATCTCGGCGACCCCTGCCGATGCCGAGACGGCGCGGTATCTGGGCATCGACGTCGGCAGCTGCTGCCTGTTTCTGCATCGCCGGACATGGACGGGCGCCGTCGTTGCCACGATCAGCAAGCTGACTTACGTTGGCAGCCGCTACTCGCTTGGCAGTCGATATTCTCCATCCAAAAAAACCTGATCGCAGTGAAGCGAATCAGAGTCGGAAGGAGCGGGCTAACTTGTATATGCATGTATGTATTTAGCCTTGACATCCGCTGTTGCTGACGTTGAAGTGTCGTCGCACTTTCGTTGAACGAACAGCTAAGATGCCGAGGCACGGTGCCGCAAGAGCAGAAGCCCGCATTCTCACCAGGCCGGATGTTTGGTTCAAAAAAGCGGCCTGATCATCAAGGGGAACAAGATGATGCGTAACCTAGCAGGACAATTTCGGGCACTCGTTATGGCTGCTGCCGTCGGGTTTGCCCCGGCGGTCTACGCGGCCGACACGACAATTCCGGCGACGCCTGAGGCAGGAACATTCAAGATCGGTATCGAGCCATGGCTTGGCTACGGCCAGTGGCACATCGCCGAAGCCAAGGGTCTGTTCAAGGCAAACGGGCTGTCCGACGTGCAGATCGTGAACTTCGCCGAGGACAAGGACATCAACGCCGCCCTGGCGAGCGGCCAGCTCGATGCCGCCAACATCGCGACCCACACGGCTATGGGAATGGTTGCGGCCGGCCTGCCGGTGAAGATCGTGCTTCTGCTCGACGTCAGCATGACGGCAGACGCCATGATCGCCGGCAAGGACATCGCCTCCGTCGCCGACCTCAAGGGCAAACAGGTGGCTTTCGAGGAAGGCACGACGAGCGACATCCTGCTCAAATACGCGCTCGCCAAGAACGGCATGTCCATCGCCGATGTCCAGCCGGTTCCAATGCCGGCGGCGGATGCCGGCAGTGCGTTGATCGCCGGCCAGGTCCCGGTCGCGGTTACCTATGAGCCCTATCTCACCGCGGCCAGGGCACAGAACAAGGACGTCAAGCTGCTCTTCACCGCAGGCGAAGATCCCGGCCTGATCAGTGACGTGTTGGTGGTGCGCGATGAGGTGATCAAGTCGCGTCCCGGCCAGGTGCTTGCCATGATCAAAACCTGGGATGCGGCCCTGAAGGCTTACAATGCCGACACGCCCGACGGCCGGGCGATCATCTCCAAGGCGGTTGGTTCGAGCGTCGAAGACCTCAACACCGCCTTTGATGGCGTGCGTTACTATACTCTCGCCGAAAACAAGGATGCGCTGACGGGCGAATTTTCCACCAAGACATTCGCCGATGTCGAGGCAGCCGCCAAGAACGCCGGGCTGCTTCAGGCGGACGTGACGCCGGAGCAGATGATCGACCCGTCATTCGTCAAGGCCGCGAAATGACGAGGGCCGGCTCGCGGTGGTGACGCAAATGTCCGAGCAGCGTGCGACCAAGCCAAGCCCGTCTCACGCAGCGCCGGGGCAGGTGATCAAACAGCCGATGCGCCGTCGCCCCTACACCGGGGTCGGCGCGCCCATCGCACGCGCGCGCGTCCGGATGATAGCAGTGGGGGTTTTTTAAGGCCACGGCCGCCCCGGGTGGGCGGCAACGGGGTTGGGGCTGGTAAAGCCGATTTTCCTGCCCTCGCCGGGGAGCGTGGTGACCCAGCTCGGCAAGCTCTCGGGTGACGGCACGCTGTGGCTGGATCTCAGGACCTCGATATACCGTATTTCTGTTGGCTTCCTCATCGCCTCGGCATTGGCGATTCCGATTGGCGTGCTGATCGGCAGCTTCAGGACTTGGGAAGCGGCGATCGAGCCGCTTGTGGATTTCATCCGCTACATGCCGGTGGTCGCTTTCGTGCCCCTCTCCATCCTGTGGTCGGGGACCGGCGATGCCCAGAAGTTCCTGATCATCTTCATCGGCACCTTCTTTCAGCAGGTGCTGATGATCATGGACAATGTGAAGCGGGTTCCCGCTGATTTCATCGGCCTTGGCAGGACGCTCGGCCTGCCGGATCGCAGGATCCTGACGCGCATCGTGGTTCCCAGCGCCTTGCCAGGCATCTGGGATACGTTGCGCATCAGTCTCGGCTGGGCATGGACCTGGCTGGTGTTGGCGGAACTTGTCGCGGCGACATCAGGGCTCGGCTACCGCATCACCGTGTCCCAGCGTTATTTCCAGACAAACACCATCATCGGCTACATCCTGCTGCTGGGCGTGCTTGGCCTCATTACCGACCAGGTTATGAAGGCACTGGGAAAAGTGCTGTTCCGGCAGGAGGGCCACGTGCAATGAGGCCGGGCCGATGAGTTTGCCCAAATTGCGGATCGAGGGTCTCCACAAGAGCTTCGGCACGGGCGCGCGGCGCACGGAAGTGCTGCGCGATATCAATCTCGATCTTGCCGACAACGAGTTCGTCTCGCTGGTGGGCACGTCGGGTTGCGGCAAGAGCACGCTGCTGTCGATCGTTGCCGGACTGCAGGATTTCGACGCGGGAGATCTTGCCATCGATGGCGCGCCGATCCTGCAGCCGGGCCTCGACCGCGGCGTCGTCTTCCAGTCCTACACCCTGCTTCCCTGGCTGACGGCGCAGCAGAACATCGAGTTCGCGCTCAAGGCCGCGGGTCATGATCGCGCGACCTGCCGCAGGATAGCACGCGAGCATCTCGATCTGGTCAAGCTCCCGCACAGCGCCAATCGTTATCCGTCTGAGCTTTCGGGCGGCATGAAGCAACGGGTGGCCATAGCGCGTGCTCTTTCGTATCGACCCAAAATGCTTCTGATGGACGAGCCCTTTGGCGCGCTCGATGCCTTGACCAGGCATCAGATGCAGGAACTCCTGACGCAGATCTGGGAGGAGCACAGGCTCACCGTGCTCTTCGTCACCCATGATGTGGAAGAAGCCGTCTACCTTTCGGACCGCATCGTCGTGATGGGGATCGGCCCAGGACGCATCATGCAGACCTTCAATGTCGACATCGAGCGCCCGCGCCGGGAAGAGGTCATGGAAACCCCGGCCTTCATGGATTTGCAGCGCAGCGTGCACAAGGCGATCCGCGAGGCCTCAAAACGTCCCGAAATGGTTTAGGCGAGCCACTCAATTACTTACAATCGGCGACCAGCGTTGCGCCCAATCTCGATATCGCGCCATCGCAATTCCTGACTAGAGCGGTTCCTGATTTGACGGAATCGAAGGGGATTCCGGATCAGTCGGTTTTGTGATTCAAGATGCTGGCTGGAGTGGAGGCCAGCATCGGATGACGCGACCTCTTTCGGATGATCTTCGCGAACGTGTTGTAGCGGCGGTTTTGGGTGGCGAGAGCCGCCGGTCGGCCGCGAAACGGTTCGGCATTTCGGTTTCGGCGGCGGTGAAGTTGTTGCAGCGCCATCGGGCGACTGGCTCGGTTGCGCCTGGCAAGATGGGCGGACATCGCAAGAGGGTGCTGGAGCCGCACCGTGCCTTCATCGAGGCGCGTGTGCGTGAGACGCCGCATCTGACACTGCATGGTCTGAAGGATGAGTTGGCCGCACGCGGGGTCAAGGTCTCGCACAACGCGGTCTGGATGTTCTTGAGGCGCGAGGGCCTGAGCTTCAAAAAAAACGCTGTTCGCCCTTGAGCAGGCGCGCGCTGATATTGCCCGCAGGCGTCAGCGATGGCGCTCTTGGCAGGCCGGCCTCGATCCGCAGCATCTGGTCTTCATCGACGAGACCTGGATCAAGACCAACATGGCTCCGCTGCGCGGTTGGGGGGCCGAAGGGCGAGCGGCTGCGCGGCTTGGCCCCGCACGGCCACTGGCGCACGCTGACCTTCCTCGGCGCGCTGCGCTGCGATAGGCTCGCGGCACCTTGCGTCTTCGACGGGCCAATCAACGGCCAATGCTTCCGCGCCTATGTCGAGCAGCAGCTCATCACCGTGCTGAAACCCGGCGACATCGTCGTCATGGATAATCTGGGAAGTCATAAGTCGGCGGCCATCAGGCAGATGATCAAGGCGGCCGGCGCCAGGCTTTGGTACCTACCGCCCTACTCCCCAGACCTCAATCCGATCGAGCAGGCCTTTGCCAAAATCAAACACTGGATGCGCCAAGCTCAGAAACGTACCGTCGAGGACACTTGGCGCCACATCGGCCACCTCGTTGAAACGATCGAGGCAACCGAATGCAACAACTACTTCGCAAACGCCGGCTACGCTTCCATCAAAACGTGAAAGGCTCTAGAGGAGCCGCGATCGGCGGCTTTCTCCTTAACCTCGAAAAAAATTTGCAGGACAATGTCGATTTCCTAAACTCCGTTCGTCGTTTCGATGCCGGGCCGGTGAGTCCGGCTCAACAAGGAGACAGACGATGCGTGTGATGGTGCTCGTGAAGGCTACCGAGGACAGCGAAAAGGGCTTTGTCCCCACGCCCGAGGCGAAGGAGGCGATGGAGGCGATGGGCAGGTTTAACGACGAGCTGCGCAATGCCGGCATCTTGCTCGACGCCGATGGCCTCAAGCCCTCCTCGCAGGGCAAGCGCGTTGCCTTCGATGGCCCCCGCCGGACGGTCATCGACGGGCCTTTCGCCGAGACCCGCGAACTGGTCGCCGGCTTTTGGCTCTGGGAAGTCAAGGACATGGACGAGGCGGTCGCCTGGGTGAAGCGCTGCCCCAATCCCATGCCGGGACCGAGCGAGATTGAAATCCGGCCGCTGTACGAGATGGCTGATTGGCAATGGGAATCTGACGCCGGAGGTCACGGAAATCCATGACCGGACGCGCGAGAAGCTCAGCGGCAACTGAACCTGTCGGCCGCAACCTGCTTTGCCTTCGTTATGGCTTTGGCCGATAAGGCAGCATGACGGCAGGCGAGACGCAGCAGGCGATCGAGGCGATTTTTCGCATTGAACGGGCCCGGCTCATCGCGGGCCTGGCCCGCCTCGTGCGCAATGTCGATCTTGCAGAGGAACTGGTGCAGGACGCCCTCGTCATAGCCCTATCCGAATGGTCCAGGACCGGCGTTCCGGCCAATCCTGGCGCTTGGCTGATGACAGTCGCCAAACACCGCGCCATCGATGCGATTCGTCGCGACAAGATGCGCGAGCGCAAGCATGAGGAGATCGCGCGGGAGCTGGACGGCGAGTGCGACGGTACGGCCGAGGGAAACGAAATGGCCATGAACAACGATCTTGGCGACGAACTGCTGGGCCTCATCTTCACAGCCTGCCACCCCATACTTTCGGCCGACGCCCGCGCGGCCCTCACGCTGCGTGTCATCGGCGGCCTGACGACGGACGAGATCGCCCGTGCTTTCCTGTCGAGCGAGGTGACGATCGCCCAGCGCATCGTCCGCGCAAAGCGGACGATCGGAAAGGCCAGGCTCAGCTTCGAGGTGCCGCGCGGCGCCGAGCGTGCGGCGCGTCTGTCCTCGGTGCTGGAGGTCATCTATCTCATCTTCAATGAAGGCTATGCCGCCACGGCAGGCGACGACCTTGTCCGGCCGAGCCTGTGCCTGGAGGCACAACGGCTCGGCCGCATGCTGGCGGGGTTGATGGCCGAGGATGCCGAGGTGTTCGGCCTGCTGGCTCTGATGGAAATCCAGGCATCGCGCCTGCCGGCACGCATCGGGCCGGACGGCGCCCTCTTGACCCTGACCGAGCAAAACCGCGCGCGCTGGGACCAGCTGCTGATCCGCCGAGGCCTTGACGCGCTGGCCCGTGCCGAAGCCCTCGGGGGCGATGGCCCCTATGTGTTGCAGGCCGCGCTTGCAGCCTGTCACGCGCGGGCGCGCAGTCCGGCCGACACCGACTGGCCCCGCATCGCAGCGCTCTACGACCGGCTGCGTGCAGTGATGCCCTCGCCGGTGGTCGATCTCAATCGAGCGGTCGCCCACAGCATGGCCTTCGGGCCCGAAGCGGGCCTGCGGCTGGTAGACGAGATTGCCGACGCCGCCGCCTTGCGCAATTATGCGCCATTGCCGGCGGCGAGGGGCGATTTTCTGTTTCGGGCCGGCCGGCTGGCCGAGGCCCGCGCCGAATTCGAGGCTGCGGCCAAGCTCACCCGCAACGTGCGCGAAGCGGCCTTTCTCCTCGCCCGCGCAGACGCTTGTGGTTGACAGCATCGCTCTCCGTGCCCGACGCGCCGCTCGGCAACATCGAAAGCCGCCAGTTCGCTCCCGGCCAGCCCCCTTCAATGAGCGTGATCAGCTCGCAACGCGAAAGGGATTAACGATGCGCAAGCCTTCGTCGAGCGCCATTCCGTGCTGCATGTCCTCTGACCAGAGTGTATCGCAGCCAGCGTGAACCGCCGCGGAGGCGATCATCGCTTCATAGGTGGAACGGCCGTACCGCTCGGCGAGCCTCAATCGGTTTATTCATTTTGGAGGAGAGGGCCTCGATCATGCCAGCAACTGCGTCGGCACGCCGAGAATCGGTCCTGCCTCGGCGAGTCGCTGGTCGAGGGTCCACACCGTGGCGCCATGCTCCGATGCCGTCGCGAGGTGCAGGGCGTCGCCAGCACGAAGCCCGAGGATATGCTGATCGGCGAATTTCGCGGCGACCCGAAAATGCCCGCCCGTCACCGGCAGCACGGTGAAGCTCTCAGCGACAAGCCTATTGAACATCGCGAGCGCTGCCGCGCGTTGCTCCAGGTCGATCTGTCCGGTCCGAAGCTTGATCGCCATGGCGGAGGACATCTCGGTGATGGTCCAGTCGCTGATCACAAGTTGCGCTGGGTCCTGCTCCGCCAGCCAGCCCTGAACGCGCGCGGTCATGGCTTTGTTGGATAGCGCCGCGATGATCAGCGAAGTATCGAGATAGGACGTCAATAGCGATCGCCATCTCGCATCGATCGCACCAGATCGGCGGCAGCCTGAGCCTGCAGAGGCATGGTTGCGGTCAGGGATTGGAGCAGGACGGCGTCGATCCGTTTGCGAGGGCGGGCCACGGCCGTGAGCCTGGCGACCGGCTTGCCACGCCGGGTTATGTCGATCGAGTCTCCAGCCTCGACCCGGTCGACGAGCTCACTCAGATGTGCCTTGGCGTCCGCCAAATTGATCGCGTCCATCTCAGCTCCTGACCATGTAGATGGTCATATAGCATATAAACGCGTGACAATTCCAGTGCAGAGCACGGCGAATAAGCAACTGGCTGCGTGAGCGAAGCAGGTGACCTGCAACGAGAATTATGCCGCTTCCCGCTTGACTCACACATATCCCGGTGGTTATACATCGATCAATAGCCGAAGGGTTATCGATCCCAATGCCAAACGCTCACGATGTACTCTTCAGAACGCTTGCCGATCCGACTCGGCGCGCTATTTTTGAGCGGCTGTGTCGCGAAGGAGAGCAGACGGTCGGGGCTCTGACGGCTCAGGCCGGGATCTCGCAACCGGCCGTGTCAAAACATCTCGGCGTTTTGAGGCAGGCCGGGCTCGTGCGCGACCGCCATGCAGGGCGACAGACCCATTATAGCGCGCAGCTTGCTGCGCTTGCCCCCCTGATCGACTGGACAAGCCAGATGACCGGGTTCTGGCAGAGCCGGTTCGACGACCTCGAAGACCTGCTCAAAAGGATGGACCAGTGAACCGAACGTCGACCGAAACGCTCTCCGTCGTTGTCGAACGGGAAATCGCTTATCCGCCCGAGAAGATCTGGCGCGCGCTCACGCAACCACACTTGATCGAGGAGTGGCTCATGAAAAATGACTTCAAACCTGTCGCGGACCACCGTTTCAATCTTCACGCAGACTGGGGCGCTGTCGAATGTCAGGTGCAGACGGTCGAGCCGAACAGAACACTGACTTACACGTGGGATACCAAGGATCTCAAGAGTGTCGTCTCCTGGACCCTCACCCCCACGAGCACCGGAGCCCGCTTGCGCATGGAACAGTCGGGCTTCCGGCCGGATCAGCAGCCTTACTTCCGGGGTGCCAAAGTCGGCTGGCCGAGGTTCTTTGACGATCTGGAGCAGGTTCTGGCGCGGACGGACTGAGATCCGCTGGGCTATCCAGGCAAGGGCTCTGTTACAGAGCGACATCACGAGGCGATAATGGAGGCAAGCCAATGAAGATCAAGTTGGCCAAAGTATACGTGGACGACCAGGAAAAGGCACTGGGCTTTTACACCGAAACGCTCGGCTTTACCAAGAAGGCCGATTTCAGCAATGGGCCGTTTCGCTGGCTGACCGTCGCATCACGCGACGAGCCGGACAGTGCCGAGCTGCAACTCGCGCTCAATGACAACCCCGCTGCAAAGACCTACCAGCAAGCCATTTTCCAGCAGGGCCAGCCCGCGGTCATGTTCTTCACCGATAACGTCAAGGGCGACTACGAGCGCATCAAAGCGCGCGGCGCCGAGTTCACGATGCCGCCGACCGAAGTAACCGGCTCGACCATCGCCCAGCTGAACGACAACTGCGGCAATCTCGTTCAAATCACCCAACTGGCGCGCTGGTAAAGCATGCGTTCAGTGGCGTGGCTGCCCGGCGGGAGTCGCCAAACGGGCTGCCCGATCCGCTTCGGTTCGTCTTCAGAGGAGGTCTCAATGGATTGGAACAAATGGGTTCGGCAGATCCACCGCTGGCTATCGATTATCTTTGCGACGGTCGTCGCCGCCATCTTCATCAGCCTGGGAGTAGGCAAGGAACCCGCCTACTGGGTATACCTCTTGCCGCTGTTTCCACTCGGCTTGCTCCTGCTTACCGGGCTGTACATGTTCGTGCTGCCTTACGCTCCCAAGTGGCGCAACGCAGGGGGCACCGGCGCATTGGAGTGAACGCATGGCCGACAAGACGTCCATCAAGTCAGCGGCGGTCGCGAAGAAGCCCGCCGCCAAGCCTGCAGCCGCCAAGCCGGTCCTCCTCGCAGGCGGCAACCCGCAGATCCCGAAGGGTGATGGTGACGCTCCCGTGCAGGCCTACATCGCGGCCATGCCGGGCTGGAAACGCGACGTCGGACGCCGCCTCGACGCACTCATCGAGCGCAACGTTCCCAACCTGCGCAAGGCCGTCAAATGGAACTCGCCCTTCTATGGCGTAGAGGGTCAAGGCTGGTTCCTCAACTTCCATTGCTTCACAAAGTACATCAAGCTGGCTTTCTTCCGCGGCACGTCGCTGCATCCTGTCCCTCCAGGCGAGTCCAAGCACAAGGACGTGCGCTACCTCGACATCCGCGAGGACGACCAGCTCGACGAAGCTCAACTCACCGGCTGGGTAAAGCAAGCCAGCCAGTTGCCTGGCGAGCGAATGTGAGTGGAATGCGAGTCATCCCGCAAACCCGGTGCCGACTAGCGGTATTCATGTGACGGGCGAGCGGCAACAACCCTAGGGAAAGTGACAATGATGATGAAGAGTGGCTCTATGGAAGGAAATGCAGAGAGCTCTCCCTCTCAGCTGATAGATGCGAGGATCAGTGAGCTGGGCGATTGGCGAGGCAAGACGCTTTCCCATGTCCGTGCTCTCGTCAAGCAGGCCGACCCGGAAGTGGTCGAGGAGTGGAAGTGGCGAGGCGTTCCGGTGTGGTCGCACGCCGGAATAATCTGCACCGGCGAGACCTACAAGAACGTCGTGAAGGTGACCTTCGCAAAGGGCGCCTCCCTGCAGGATCCTTCAGGCCTGTTCAACTCCAGTCTCGAAGGCAACACCAGGCGCGCCATCGATATCCGTGAGGGCGAAGACATAGATGAGAATGCGTTCAAGGCGCTGATACGCGCTGCTGCCGCCCTGAACACGGCCCGATAGTCAGCTCCGGCCGATATGGTCGGCTAGCGGGCCGAGAGCGGCGAGCAAAGCTTCGCCGGTGGCTTGCGTCGCGTTCTCATGCGGCGCGCGCAGGTTCAGCCAGCGTCTGTCGCCGGACCGTACCGCCAGCACTGCCTTCATCGCGGAGATGAGGCCGGCGTCCTGGATGATTTTGCGGAACGCCTTAATGGCGGCATCCGCGTCAGTAATGTCCTCTCCCGCCAGCGCTGCGTCGTAGAGGGCCCGGATCGCTGCGGCATTCAGATTGACCGTCGCCGAGATGCAGCCCGCAGCACCGTTGGCGAGGCCTTTCGTCAGCTGTGCTTCCGAACTCGGGAACACCGCGACCCCTGGAGCTGCCGCAATGACCGCCACGGTGTTGTTCCAATCGCCGGCGCTGTCCTTGTAAGCCACCACGACATCCGGAAACGCTTGGCTCAAGCGGGCGGTCAGCGCCGGGCTCACCGGTACGCCGGAATTCTGCGGAATGTGGTAGAGGATCATCCTCATCGCCGGGTTCGCCACCCGTTCGATCAGCTCGCCATAGTAGCGGGCCTGTCCGTTGTCGCCGGCGGCCGTATAGAAGAACGACGGCAGCACCATCACCCCGGCACAGCCGAGCCCGACGGCATGCGCCGTCAGCTCGACGGTCTCGGCAAGTGCTGTGACACCGGTGCCGGGCATCAGATGGCTTGGCGAAATGCCGGCCTCGACCAGCCACTCCAGCGCTTGCATGCGCTCGCGCAACGAGACGGACAACGCCTCGCCCGTGGTGCCGAACGGCGACAGGAAATGCGCTCCCTGATCCAGCACCCACTTGGCGTGTGATATCCAGAGGTCGCGGGCAATGCGGCCGTCGTTTTCGAACGGCGTCAGGATCGGTGCGATGGTTCCTTGTGGGCGGATCATGTGCGTCCTTCTACGGGTGAAAATCTGTGCTGTGCTCAAAGCCGGGCATCAGAAATGTCGAGCAAGCTACATGAGGCAGTGTTGCTGAGTACCGGCCGTTCGACCTCGAAATCAAGCCGCTCGCGCATAGGCGCGCGATTGTGATCGGGCGGCGGTTCTGAGGCTCTCGAGGTATATCCTTGTCACGGGATAACCTCGTCCGGCCGAAAGGGGGGTGACAAACGAGTTCTGCTGTTTCATCAATGCCGCCTTTTGAGGAGAAGCCCATGCGCAGCATCGGCGTCGGCATTATCGGCTGCGGCAACATTTCGGATGCCTATCTGAAGGCATCGCCACAATTCCCGGTGCTCGACATTGTCGGCGTCGCCGACGTCAACCGGACGGCGGCCGAGGCCAAGGCAGCGACCTACGCCCTGGCTGCCATGCCGGTCGACGCGCTGTTGGCCGATCCGCGCGTCGAGATCGTGCTCAACCTGACGACGCCGCAGCATCATGTGCCGGTCGGCCTGCAGGCTGTCGGGCAAGGCAAGCACGTCTATTCCGAGAAGCCGCTGGCAACGACGCTCAGCGACGCCGAGCGGCTGGTCGCGGCCGCGCGCGAAAAGGGCGTGCGCGTCGGCTGTGCACCCGACACCTTTCTTGGCGGCTCCCACCAAACGGCGCGGCGGCTGGTCGATAAGGATACGGTCGGGACCATTGTCGCCGGCTCTGCCTTCATGCAGGTGCCCGGCCACGAGCTCTGGCATCCCAATCCGGATTTCTACTATCAGCCCGGCGGCGGGCCGATGCTCGACATGGGACCGTACTACCTGACCTGCCTGGTCAATCTCCTGGGTCCGGTAAAATCCGTGACCGGGCAGGCGAAGTCATCCTACGCCACCCGCACCATCGGTTCTGGACCGCGCCAGGGCGAGACCATCCGGGTCGAGGTGCCGACCCATATTTCCGGCCTGCTCGCATTCGAGAATGGCGCCGCGGTCTCGATCACCACCAGCTTCGACGTCTGGAAGCATGAACACAATCACATCGAACTTTACGGAACCACGGGCTCGATGATCGTCTCCGATCCCAACCAGTTCCAGGGCGACATCAGGACCAGCCAGTGCAAGGGCGACTGGACGGTGGCCGATCAGATCCATTCCTATGGCGACGGCAATTACCGGGGCCTCGGCCTTGCCGACATGGCGCAGGCGATCGTCTCGGGCAGGCAACACCGCGCCAGTCTCGATCTTTCCCTCCATGTCCTGGAAATCATGGAATCGATCATCTCTTCAGCAGAGATAGGCCAGCGTATCGACCTGAGATATGGCTGCGCCCGGCCGGCGCCGATGCAGGCCGACCTGCCTTTCGGAATTCTGGAATAGGGAATAATGCGATGAGCAAGACGGCACTGATTTTCTGGGGCGGCTGGGAAGGTCACACCCCGGCCCGGAGCGCCGAAATCGTCAAGGAGATGCTGGCCGGCAACGGCTTCGACGTGCAGCTGGAGCAGGGGACTTCGGCGCTTGCCGATCCGCAGCTGGGCATGCTCGATCTCATTGTCCCGGTGATCACCATGTCGACGATCGAAAAGCCGGAGCTGCAAAACCTGACCAGCGCCGTCAGGGCCGGCACCGGCCTTGCGGGCTTTCACGGCACCATGTGCGACAGCTTCCGCAACGAGCCGGAATACCAGTTCATGACCGGCGGCCAGTGGGTCGCCCATCCCGGCAACATCATCGACTATCACGTCGACATCACCAGGCCAGACGATCCGGTCATGCAGGGCATCGACGGCTTCGCCTACCGTTCAGAGCAGTATTACATGCATGTCGATCCGACCAACGAGGTGCTGGCGACGACTACTTTCACCGGCGAGCATCTCGATTTCATCGCCGGCGTCGTCATGCCGGTCGTCTGGAAGCGCCGCTACGGCAAGGGCCGCGTCTTCTACAGCGCGCTCGGCCACACCGCCGACGAGTTCGCCGTGCCGCAAATGCGCACGATGTTCGAACGCGGCGCGATTTGGGCCAGCCGAAACTCGGACCTTGCATAGCCGTTCAATCTGAACGCCACGTACCGTTGTAATCTCTCATAGGGGGCGGCCCGAACGCAGACACAGGCACTGGGCTGCGGCAAGCAATTGACTGCCATGGTAGTATCCAATACATCAGCGGTCCTCATCGAGAAATTCCGCAGCTGGAGGTCGAATGGAGCAGACGTGGCGATGGTTTGGGCCGAGCGACGCAGCAACGCTTGCCCATGCCAGGCAGGCCGGCGCGACCGGCATCGTGACGGCACTGCACGACATCCCTTACGGCGAAGTCTGGCCGATCGACGCCATCAGGCAGCGCCAGGCGCTTATCGAAGCGGATCCGGCGATGGGCCTGAAATGGAGCGTCGTCGAGAGTGTGCCCGTGCACGAGGACATCAAGCTCGGCCGCGGCGATCTCGACCGGCTCTACGACAATTTCAGGCAGACCTTACGCAATCTCGGCGCCTGCGGTGTGCGCACGGTCTGCTACAACTTCATGCTGATCCTCGACTGGACCCGGACCGACCTGGCTGCGCCGCTGCCGGGCGGCGGACGGGCGCTCCGCATGAACATGCACGAGCTTGCCGCGTTCGATTGCTACATGCTGCAGCGCAAGGGATCGGAGCGCGACTATGCGTCCGATGTTCTCCAGCGGGCGAGCGAATGGTTCGAGACGACGCCGGATACGTCAAAAGAGCGTCTGCTCGCCAACATCATGGCCGGCCTGCCGGGCGCCTTCAAACGCTACGACATAGCAGAATTGCGCGAAGTGGTGGCCGAGCAGTCGGGCCTGTCGCACGACCGGCTGCGCGAGAACCTCGTCCGTTTTCTCGAAAACGTGCTGCCGGCGGCCGAAGAGGCGGGCGTCACGTTGGCGATCCACCCGGACGATCCGCCGCGCGATCTCGTCGGCCTGTGCCGGATCGTCAAGAACGCCGACGACATCGCCCTTATCCTGGACGCCGTGCCATCGGCCCATAGCGGCCTCACCTTGTGCACCGGGTCGCTGGGCGCCAACCCGGCCAATGACGTGCCCGCCATCGCCAGGCGCTTTGCGCACAAGATAAACTTCGTGCATCTGCGCAATGTCAGCATGGACCCGGACGGCTCGTTCATGGAATCCGAGCATCTGAGCGGCGATGTCGACATGGTCTCGGTGGTCTCGATCTTGCTCGACGAGCAGCAACGCCGCCGCGATGCCGGTGAACCGGCGGCGCTGCTGCCGTTTCGCCCGGATCATGGCCACGAGCTGATTGATGACGCCGCGCGGCACACCCATCCCGGCTACCCCGTGATCGGCCGTCTTCGCGGCCTTGCCGAATTGAGAGGCGTGATGACAGCGATTGCCCATCAGCGCGGCTACCGGCTGCAATGACGGCGCCCCGCCTGCTCTGCGTCGGCGCGCTCACCTACGACACGATCTTGCGCCTCGATGTCCTGCCCTCCGGCGCCGGCAAGTTCCTGCCGAGCGAGGCCGTGCAGATCGCGGCCGGGATGGCGGCAAGCGCCGCCGCGTCAGCCAGCCGCCAGGGCGGGCAGGTCTGGCTATGGGCAAGCGTCGGCGACGATGCTGTCGGCCGCGATGTCATCGGCCAGATGGAGGCGGAGCGGGTCGACTGTTCGCTGGTGCGCAGGGTTGAAGGCGGTCGCTCGGCCATTGCCACGATCCTGGTCGATGCCGCCGGCGAGCGTATGATTGTGCCCTTCTACGATGCAATCACGCAAGCCGATCCTGACCGTCTTCCGCCCGCGGATTTTTCCCGCTTCGACGCCGTGCTGGTTGATGTCCGCTGGCCCGGAGCCGCGGCCCTGGCGCTGGCGAAGGCTCGCGAGTGCGGCATCCCGGCGATCCTTGACGCCGATGTCGCGTCGCGACCGGTGCTCGACCGGCTACTGCCGCTCGCCTCGCATGTCGTTGCTTCGCTGCCGGCGGCACGCATCCTTTGCGGTCCAGAGGTTTCCGCCGGTTCCGCCGTCGCCATTCTCGGCGAACGGACCGGCGCCTTCGTGGCGGTCACCGATGGGGCGAACGGCACCGCGTTCCGGCACCCGGGCGGCAATGATGTCCGTCATCTGCCGTCGCCGCGGGTCGAAGCCGTCGACACCCTGGCGGCAGGCGACGTGTTTCACGGCACCTTCGCTCTCGGTCTGGCCGAAGGTTGGGACGAAGAGCGGGCGGTAGCAGTGGCCAGCGCCGCCGCCGCGCTAAAGTGCCTGCGCTTTGGCGGACGTCTTGGCGCACCGACGCGCGCGGAAACGCTGGCTTTCATGCAAGGATCGACATGACGCCGAACACGGTTGGGCCGGTTCGGCAAAGAAGGGCACGTCAAGTGGCGCCGATCGACTACCATGGCAGTCGCTGCGCAACTGTTCGAGGGAGAATAAATGGCTGAGTTCAAAAAACGCGCACTGGTCACGGGGGCGGCCATGGGCATCGGCCGTGCTGTCGCCGAAAGGCTGGCCGGGCAAGGCGTCGACCTGATTCTGTTCGACCGGGCGGGCGATCAGCTGGATGACGTCGCGGCGCAGCTTTCGGCGCGCGGCGTGACCGTGCACACCGTGCTTGGCTCGACCGCCGACACTGAAGCCTGTGGCCGCGCCGTCGAGCTTGCCCGATCCGCGTTCGGCGGGCTCGACATGCTCTCCCACAATGCCGGCATCCAGCGTTACGGAACGGTGGAGACCACGGACGAGGCGCTTTGGGACGAGGTGATGAACGTCAACCTCAAGGCTGCCTACCTGCTCTCCCGCGCGGCGATGCCGCTGCTGCGGCAAAGCCGCGGCGCCATCGTCCATATGAGCTCGGTGCAGGGTCTGGCCAGCCAGGAAGGGGTTCTGGCCTACAGCACGGCCAAGCACGGCCTGATCGGGCTGGTCAAATCGATGGCCGTCGATTATGCGCCGCTCGGTGTGCGCGTCAATGCCGTCGCTCCGGGCGCCGTCGACACGCCGATGCTGCGGGATGCGGTCAAGCTCAACGATAAGCCCGACGAGATCCTGCGCATCCTCGACAACATGCATCCGCTCGGCCGTACCGCCCAGCCGCAAGAGATTGCCGCAGTCGTCGCCTTCCTGCTGTCCGACGATGCCTCCTTCGTCACCGGCGAGGTCGTACGCGTCGATGGCGGCCTGCTGGCGCGCATCGGCGGTTCTCCGCGCAAGGAATAACGTCGGCGCTGCTGCTTGCGCAGGCATTTCATGAACGGCTTGAAGCTGCAGAGCCTATAAGGGGTCGCCGATGGCACGGCTTTTGGGAACGCGGACCATCACCGAGGGGCGGCTCGACGAAACCGCCCCCGGCGCTTCAGTCGCGGCTAGGACGTTCGAGGTTTTGCTCGACCAGATCCTGACCTTCCGCCTGAAGCCGCACGAGCTGATTTCTGAAAAGGCGATGTCGGAAGCCCTCGGCGTGAGCCGCACGCCGGTCAGGGAGGCGCTTGCCCGGCTGGCCGGTCTTGGCTTGATCGACATTTATCCGCAGCGCGGCAGCATGGTGGCGCCGCTCCGGATTGCCGATCTCGAGAAATCGCAGTTTCTGCGCGAAGCGCTCGAAGTCGGCCTGATCAAGCGCGCGGTCGAGAGCCCGCGTCGCGCCGAACTGCTCGCCATGCTCAAAGGCGAACTGGCGGTCCAGGAGACGTTCGCCTCCATCGCGGACGACAGGCGCTTTTTCAAGTCGGACGAGCTGTTCCACCAGCACATCGCCAGCCATGCCGGCTTCCCCGGAATCTGGGCCGACATCAGCGCGGCGAAGCTGCACATGGACCGCTTCCGTTTCCTGTCTTTCCCGCGCCTCGACAGCATGTCGGTGGTTCTCGGCCAACATCGGCGGATTGTCGATACGCTCGAGCAGGCCGACGCGCTTGCGGCGGAAGAGGCGATGCGAACGCATCTTCGCCGCATCTTCGAGGTGCTCGAAATCGTCCAGGAGCGCTATCCCTATTATTTCGAGGCAAACGGCAGTGTGAGCCCGCTTTCGGCCGGCTCAATCCAAGCCTGAGCCTTTCTTGCGCGCTTCCGAAGGTGTCTTGGTCTTGCTGCCGGATGTGTCGGAAGCTGGCTCGGCTTTGCGATTTTGACCCTCACCGCCTTGCTCGTTGCGGAGCTGCTTTTCCACTATCGATCGCGATCCTTCCGCCGGGTCTTGTTCAGGATGAGTATCGGTTCCCGTCATGTCGGTTCCTATCCATTTTGATCAATTGCGTGCGGCGTGGGCTGACCTCCGCCGCCGGTTCTGTCGCGCCCGATCATCAGCCAGGCGGCGAACAGCACGACCAGTACGACCACGATCCAGGCGACGAAACGAGGCATCGGCCTCATGTCCCTCGCCGCCGCTTGCTGCCGCGTGCCTCCGGATCGGAGCCGGCCTCGACCGTTGGATCGGGCACGACCGGGCCGCGTTCGGCCTCGGAACCCTCAGCTTCGATCTCCTGCACGGCCTGATCCCAATGCTCGCGCTCGCGTCCTTGCGGACGGCCTTCGCGCTCCCAGATCTCATGGGCTCGCTGCCTGATACGCTCTTCCCTGTCCATGGCCTTTGCCTCGTCATCCCCTAATCCGGCGATCGCTGGTTTGTTCCGCGGTGCCAGCGCAGTTCATCGCGATTCAGTTGACCTGATCACCCAGCGCTCTAGATCAAACTTCGCGCCGAAGTCGCCTGGTGCCGGGGAGAACAATCGTGTGGCAGCAACGCTACAAGCACGTATTGTAAATGCCGTTACAGCCGTCGGTTCTCGACCAGACCGCCTGCGCTTGCTGCTGATAATATTTGTAGTGACGGCATGCTCGCCTTCCGGCCAGGTCGAGCAGCAGTCGAAAACCGCGGCTTCCGCCACACAGACCGCATCGCTGGTCCTGGAGAGCTGGATCGCTGGGGAAGCCCCGTCGGAATACACGTCGCGCACTTTGCAATCGGCCGGCAAGGCGCTCGCCGATGCCGGTGCGCAAATCCAGTCCGGCAAGTCGCCTGAGTCCAGCGGCCAAGCCGGTCTGAAGATGGCGGTTGGACGGCTTTCGGCAGCGGTAATTCGCGCGGCGACGGCCGTGCAGAACGGCAACCGCTCGGAAGTGGAACACGCGCAGCAGGATCTGCGGGCCGCCGCCGCCGACCTGAGCACGTCCTACGCGAAATATTTCGCGCCGAAATCATGAAGAAGCTGCTCGAAATATCGCTCGGCGTCGTCACCAGCGTTGGCGGCTTTCTTGAGGTCGGATCAATGGCGACCGCCGCTCAGGCCGGCGCCGCGTTCAGGTTTCAGCTGATATGGGCCGTCGTCCTGGGCACGATCTGCATCATCTTCCTGGTCGAAATGGCCGGACGCTTCGCCGCAGTTAGTCATCACACCATCGCCGACGGGATCCGGGAACGGTTTGGCTTCAACGCCTTTCTGTGGCCGTTGCTCGCCACTTTGCTGGTTAACTTCCTGGTCATGGCAGCCGAAATCGGCGGTGTTGCGATTGCGCTCGAGCTCGCCACCGGCATCGGCTTTCAGTGGTGGGCGCTGCCGGTCGCTTTTCTGGCATGGCTGTTCCTTTGGAAAGGCACGTTCGGATTCATCGAAAAAGGCGTCGCGATCCTCGGGCTGGTCACGCTGTGCTTCGTGGTTGGCGCCGTCATGCTGAAGCCCGATTGGGGGCAGGTCGCGGCCGGGGCCGTGCCAACACTGCCGGATCACGACGCGGCCAACTACTGGTTCATGGCAGTCAGCATTCTTGGTGCGTCGATCTCGCCCTATCTGTTCATGTTCTATTCGTCGGGAGCGATCGAGGACGAGTGGGACAAGAGCTATCTCGGAGCCAATCGGGCGATTGCCGGCCTGGGCATGAGTTTTGGCGGCACAATCGCTATGGGTGTGCTGATTGTGGCGGCGCTCGTTCTGGCAGCACACGGCATAGTGCAGGTCGACGACTACCACCAACTGCCGCTGATGCTGATTCAGATCTTCGGTTTCTGGGGGTTCGTCCTGTTCGTTGCGTCACTAGGCATTGCCTGCTTCGGCGCCGCGCTCGAAATCGGCCTGCAGCAAGCCTACCTTGTGGCGCAGGGTTTCGGCTGGACCTGGGGCGAGAACCTGAAACCGCGCGACGACCCGGGTTTCAGCACCGTGTATACGGTCTCGCTGTTTCTCGCCGCCATTCCGATCGCACTGGGTCTCGATCCGCTGAAGCTCACCATCTTCTCCATGGCGCTGACGGCCGCCAGCCTGCCGCTAACCGTGGTGCCGTTCCTCTTCCTGCTGAACGACGAGCGTTATATCGGCGAGCACCGCAATGGCATCATCGCGAATGCCGCGGTTATCTTCATCATCGCGCTCGGTTTCTTGCTCGCGATCGTGACCATTCCTTTGCAGATGTTCGGAGGCACGTGATGGATTTGCTGCGTGACATCCTGGACAAGCAAGTGGTCGACCGCGAGCAGGTCAAGATCGGCAAGGTTGACGGGCTGGTGGCCGAACTCAGGCCAGGCAAGCCGCCAAAAATCATTGCGGTCGAGCTCGGCTCGATCACGCTGGCGCGCCGGCTTGGCCAGCGGCCCGGGCGCTGGATGGCGCGGCTTGCGGCAAGGCTCGGCGGCAAGCGCCATGCCGAGCCGCACCGCATCGCCTGGAACAAGGTGCGCGACATCGGCGTCGACATCGAGTTCGATATCGACGTCCGCGAAACGGCGATTTTCGACTGGCAGGACTGGCTGCGCGATCATGTCATTGGGCGTATCCCGGGAGCTGGATGATGGCTACTATCAATCTCGAGCAATTGGCTGGCAGGAATGTGCTTTCGCAGCGCGGCAAAAGCATCGGTCATATCGAGGAGATACGCGCAGAATCGGATGGCGACGACCTGGTGATTGCCGAGTACCATGTCGGCATCTACGCGGCCTTCGAGCGTCTGTCCGCTTCGGCCATCGGCATTGCGGTCCTCAATGTCTTTCGACTGCGCAGTCGCGACAGCATGTACCGCATCCCTTGGGACAAGCTCGACATCTCCGATCCGGCGCGGCCGCGGTTGTTATGCACGACGGAAGAACTTTCCGGTATGAAGGGGAGTATCGAGGGCGATAAACCGGAATGAACGATACTTTCCCGCCGTCGGAGAATGGGGTCCAGTGAAAGTCCTGGTTACCGGCGCCACCGGCCTAATCGGTGCCTCCGTCGTGGCACGCCTTCTTTCCGAAGGACATGAGGTGATCGGATTGGTCCGCAGCCCCGGCGCAAACCGGACCGGCAATTATCAATTGCTGGTGCTGGACATGGCGGTGGCGCTGCAGCCCGAAGACTGGCTACCGCATCTCAGGGGCATAGACGCCGTCGTCAATTGTGCCGGCGTTCTGCAGGATAGCCCTCGTGAAAAGACGCGCGAAGTCCATCGCGAGGCGGCGGCAGCACTCTTCCTCGCCTGTGCGCGGGCAGGGGTTGCCCGGGTGATCCACTTCTCGGCAATCGGCGTCGATCGGGCGCAGCCTTCGGCATTCTCGGCGACGAAGCTGGCTGGCGACCAAGCGCTTATGGCGCTTGATCTGGATTGGGTGATCCTGCGCCCGTCCGTGGTGCTCGGCCGGCCGGTGTTTGGGGCCAGCGCATTGTTTAGGGGTCTCGCCTCGCTGCCGGTGCTGCCGTCCATGCCCGGCACCGGCCCGCTCCAAGTGGTGCAGCTCGACGACGTGGTCTCAACCGTCGTCTTCCTTCTCGATCCCGCCAGTCCGTCTCGCATCGTGCTGGAACTTGTCGGTCCCGAACAGCTGAGCATGGACGAGGTCGTCGGCAGCTATCGCCGATGGCTCGGCTGGGCTCCTGCAGCCAGGTTTGTCTTGCCGGCGGCTGTTGCAAGGCTTCTCTACCGCCTCGGCGACCTTGCCGCGATGTTCGGCTGGCGTCCACCGATGCGCACCAACGCGGCCAGAGAGATTGCCCGAGGAGCGGTTGGAGATCCCTCGGACTGGACCGCCACGACCGGCATACGCCCGCAAACCCTGGCGGGCTTCCTCGCGCTCAATCCGGCAACGGTGCAGGAAAAATGGTTTGCCCGGCTGTATTTCATCAAGCCTGCGATCTTCGTCGTCCTGCCCTTCTTGTGGATCGTGACGGGAATTGTGTCGCTGACCACCGGCTACCGCAGCGGCGTCGATCTGATGCAAGGCACGGGGGCGGGCATCTTGTCGCCGCCGATCGTGATAGCCGGTGCTCTTGCCGACATCGCCGTCGGCGCGCTCCTAGCCTGGCGGCCGGCGGCGCGAAAAGGCCTCTATGGCGGCATCGCGCTCTCGCTCTTCTACCTGGTCGTCGGAAGCTTTCTGAGCCCCGAGCTGTGGAACGACCCGCTTGGGCCGTTCCTCAAGGTGTTGCCGATCCTGGTGCTGCACTTTGTGGCCTTGGCAGTGCTGGAGGAGCGTTGATGCTCTATTTCCTGCTGAAATTTCTGCATGTCATCGGCGCATCCGTGCTGCTTGGTACCGGCGCCGGTATCGCTTTCTTCATGTTGCTCGCCCACAGGACCGGCAATGCCGCGACGGTTGCGGCGGTGGCGCGTGTCGTCGTCGTCGCCGACTTCCTTTTCACCGCGACGGCCGTGGTCGCGCAACCTTTGACCGGAGCCGCGCTCGCCTGGCAGGCCGGCTACTCGCTGTCGGAGGGCTGGATCGTACTTTCGATCGCGCTCTATATCTTCACCGGAATGTTCTGGCTCCCGGTCGTCTGGATGCAAATGGAGATGCGCAAGCTGGCATCGCAAGCCGCCGCTGCAGGCGCGCCGTTGCCGCCGCGCTATCATCGGCTCTTCTGGCTGTGGTTCGCCTTCGGCTTCCCCGCCTTCGCTGCCGTACTCGGGATTTTCTGGCTGATGATCGCGCGGCCTGCGATCGAGTGGTAGGTCGCAGGCAGGTCCCACTGCGATAATGCCCAGTCAAAGCACTACGGAAAGATTCCGGCCCATGCAGCGCCATGTGCCGGAGCGGACCTGCGCCTCGACCTGTAAGTCGCACCGGAGTCCGGTCTCGTATCATTTCCAACCGCGCGCTCACCGCCATCGGCACAGGACAACATCCCGTCTTGAGGCTGGTTAGGCTTCGCTTACCAAAAAAGATGACGCCTGAGGGGAACACGGGAAGCACAGGCAAGTTCGGTGCGCAGTGGAGGAGATTGCGCCATGAACAGTGTTATTTATCTCATCGGCTTCGTCGTCGTCGTGCTTGCGATCCTCTCCTTCCTCGGATTCCACTAGGAGACACCATGCAGGACCAGGACGATCAGGGCCGTCAGACGGCCGATTTCGAGACAGCCAGAAGCGAGCTTTCGGAAAGACTACAGCGAGAAAAGCAGACCGCGACGGAAGCGCTCCACGATGCGCGTGACGAGATCACCAGGAAAGCCGGAGACTACGCATCGGAAGCAAAGCAAGCATTGTTCAACAAGGCGGAGGGAACGCAGCGCGACGTGAGCGCCAATCTGAAGGCCTTCAGCGGCGCATTGCGCGCGGCAAGCGAGCATCTTGCCAATAATGATCAACGGACCGCTTCGAAATTCGCCCTTGACGCCGCAGGCGGGCTCGAGCGGCTTTCCTCGTCCCTGAAGGATAAACCGTTCGACGAGGTGCTTGGCGAAATTCAGTCGTTCGGCCGCGAAAACTCGGGGGCGCTGATCGCCGGTTCGGTATTGGCAGGCCTGGCGCTGGGGCGGTTCATCAAGAGCTCGCCGCCCTCTGCCCAAGCCGGAGCACCGCGCCGGTCGGGAGCAGGCCGGGCGCCCGAGACCGGTCCTAGCTCGAATGAGTTCGGAGGGCGATCGGCAGAGGCAGTGGAGCCGGCCCCGCTAGTATCCGATCAGTCCGGCGATGACTGGGCCAATGCAAGCCTGGAGCAAAACCCATGACTGACAATCAGGACACTCGCAGCCTGACAACCCTTGTCAGCGATCTGGCACAGCAGGTCACAACACTGCTTCAAACCGAAAGCAGGCTGTTGCGGGCTGAAATGTCGGAAAAGGTAAGCAAGGCCGGCGCCGGCGCCGTGGAGGTAATGGGAGGCGCCATTTGCCTGCTCGCCGCCCTGATGGTGCTTTTGCAGGCGCTGGTGATTGCCTTGGCGAGCGCCGGGCTGGGAGCCGGATGGTCCTCGCTGCTCGTCGGCGTCGTGGTGGCAGTACTGGGCGTCATACTCTTGCGCTCCGGCAAGGCAAGCATGGCTCCCTCAGAGTTGACCCCCGACCGGACACAAGACCAACTTAAACGCGACGCACGCGTGATCAAGGAACAGATAAGATGACCGACAAATCCGCAGCCGAGTTGGAACGCGATGCTGATATTGCTCGCGCCAGAGTGGCAGATACCGCAGACTCGATCCGCAGCAAGATGACACCGGGCCAACTGATCGACGAATTCACCGGGATGTTCAGCGGCGAGGGATCCGCCATGCTCAGCAATCTTAAGACTCAGGTCAGGGACAATCCGTTGCCGCTTACATTGGTCGGCGCGGGCCTGGCCTGGCTGATGCTTGGCAAGGGCACGTCGGTAGACAGTTCAGCACTTGGTGCCTATTCGACCAGCAGGGAACCTGACGGCAGCCGAACCTTCTCTGACCAGCGGAGCTTGGGCGGGGCCTGGCAGGACTCAAGCGGCGATGAGTACGGTGCCGAGAGCGAAGATTCCGCCGGCTCCATGCTCTCCGATGCCGCTCGTTCGGTTGCTTCCGTGGCAGGCGGTGGGACTGAGGCTGTCGCAGACGTTGCGAGCGGCGCCAAAGAAAGATTAAGAAGCACGGCCGGGCAGTTCGGCTCGAGCGCCAACGATATGGCGGGGCGGGTGCGGCAGTCGACGCGAGACCTGTTCCAGCGCGAACCTCTGGCAATGGCCGCGGTGGGCCTTGCCGTGGGCACCGCCATCGGCGTGATGCTGCCTCACACCGCCGCGGAAGACGAACAACTCGGCCCCTACCGCGACAAGCTTCGTGACAGTGCCGAGGAGCTCTTTGAAGAAGGCGTGGAACAAGCCAAGCAGGTCGCCGCCGAAGCATATGAGACTGTAAAAGAAGAGGCTGACCGACAGGGTTCCAGCAGCGACGCCGAGACCTTGGTCGACCGCGTCGAGAAAGTCGTGAAAAAGACGGCAAGCAAAACTGAGGAAGCGATTCGCGATCGTTTGCCGGAGACCGACGAGGTTCCCAGTTCGAACGATTCTCCCGAAACAACGTGATAGCGCTGCGGTCGTTCGTGGCGATTCCGACCACGGGCCGCCTCGCGGTTGGCACATCGAAGTCGGCTAGGAGTCCGCAACCTTCCGCAGACAAATATGATCGCGGCGCTCAAGTCATTAGCCGAGGCGCTCCGGTCCGTTCCGATTCTTCGCTCTGAATCCGTTCGGTTCGTCGGGCTGCATGAAGCGTGTCTGGCCAACGGGCCTCAGCAGCACTGTCCATTCTGAAAAAAAACAACCACATGGGGTAATCGCGGGAGCGACGCGCCCTGGAACCGATCATAGCCTTGGAGGGTGGCTGTTCCCCGATAAGATGAAATACGGGCTCACGACTGGACGCCGGGCCCAGCATCAACGGAGAACAGCCATGGAAGAACATATCGGTCTCGACGTGTCGATGAAAGAGACGGCGGTGTCGATCCGCCGTGAAGGCGAACGGATCTGGCGCGGGAAGTGCGCATCTGATCCCAGGATCATTGCCGAGCTTGTCCGCAAGCGGGCGCCGGCCGCAAAGCGCGTCGTGTTCGAAACCGGCCCGCTGTCAGTTTGGTTCTATCATGCGCTGCGCGCCGAGGGATTGCCAGCCATCTGCATCGATGCGCGCCATGCCAAAGCCGCTCTCGATATGGCGGCGAACAAGACGGATGCGAATGACGCCGATGGTTTGGCGCGTCTTGCTGAAGCAGGATTCTTTCGCGAGGTGCGCGTGAAAGGCTTCGACAGTATGTTGACCCGCACGCTCGTGGCAGCATGCACTCGGCTGGTCCGGATCACCGTCGAGCTTTCCAACCAGATCCGAGGGATCATGAAAACGTTCGGCTTGCTCGTTCCCGCCGGTAAGGGAACTACATTCGAAAAGAATGTCCGGAGCCTTCTTATCGATCAGAGCGAGCTTGCTCCTGTCGTCCTACCGATGTTGGAAGCCTGGTGCAGCATTCGCATCCGTGCCGCCGAGCTTGGGCGCCAGCTTGTCGCAGATGCACGTCAAAGCCAAGCATGCCGCATACTCATGTCGATCCCCGGCATCGGCGCCATTACCGCAACCTCTTTCGCCACGGCCATTGAAGATCCGGGCAACTTCAAGAAGTCCCGCTCTGTTGCCGCTTGGATCGGCCTGACAACTCGCCGCTACCAATCGGGAGAAGTCGATTATGACGGCCATATATCCCGACGCGGCGATCGACATTTGCGGGGACTTCTCTATGAGGCTGCGGCGGTCATCCTGACACGCAGCTCGATCGACAGCAGCCTGCGCACGTGGGGCCTCAGGCTCCGGGAGAGGGTTTGGCTTCAAACGAGCTGCCGTGGCTGTGGCGCGCAAACTGGCGGTGATAATGCATTCGATGCTCAAGACCGGTGAGTTCTTTGATCGAAATGCAGGCGCCACAGCATGAAATCTTGCGAATAGCGTTCAGGATCTGAGCGCCTGAGACGTCCCTGCCGGGACGTGAGCCGAGCCATTCCGCTGATGGGATTGCACCGCTGTCTCAGCAAAGTGCGTCGTCCACATTGAAGGCTCGTCCGCGGAGCTCCATCATGCGGCGACTGATGTTGACCGCGAAGACAACCATGCACCCGGCAGCGTCGTCTCAACGCAATTACATGCTTGACGTCCCAGCGGCGATTAGACAACCCCGTCAATTCGACAGGGGTGGTTGCTAGGAATTCCTCTCGGCCCGCCGGGCGGCCTAACTCTTGGCGGTCTCTCCCGCCTCACGCAGCCTGGCGTATTGCAAGGTGACACCGCGCAGGTTCTGCCTCAACCAGTCGGCCATTTTCTCTTCTTCGCTGAGATTCTGCTGAAGGGAATTGGTTGCCTGACTAAACCCTCCGGCCTCGGCGAGTACGAGCAACGAGTTGTAAGCGGCGATCTCGTAATTTTCGAATGCAAAGTTGGCGAAGCTGTTCTTGAGGATTTCGTCGCCGGCTACGGAATGTCCCATCGCGGCCATGCTGCCGACCATCGACATGGCCGTGTCCTTCAATGTGGAATGGTCCTCACCGAGGCCATCCAGAATGGATTCCAGGCGGGCCATCTGCCCTTCGGTCTCCGTGATATGCTGCTGCAGGCGGTCGGCGACCTGCGGATAGTTCTCGATCCGCTTGACCTGAGGTTTCATGATCGACAGTGCCTGGTTCTCCATGGCGTGGGCGTTGCGCAGCCCGACAATGAAGATCGAGCGGGTTTCGGAATTGACATCAGTATCCATAGGATTTCCTCGCGGTTTGACGTGTAGAACCAAACCGTGGCTATGCCGATTTGTTCCTGGCGAGGTGTTGACTGTCGAGCTTTTACACCTAACCCTGCTCTTCAAGAAGTGCAGCATAAACAGCTCTCACAACCTGCGACAGTACGTCGAAAGCATAGCCGATATGCAAACGGTCGCACGGCGTATGGTAGTCTCGTTCCCCACCATATTGAGGGTAGGAATGTTGCCCACATCGGCGTGTTGCGGACGACGACGTCGGACCGGACTCGGCCCCCTCGCCAAAGAAGCTCATATCCGAGATGCCCGCGAAACAATCCGCACCAGCAGATTGCCCGGGCCATAGCGGGCGCTCGCGTCGGCCGCGATGTGCGACGCGACCGCGGGCAGCCTCGCCGATGCGGGCCGGTTCCGAAAGGTTCGTCGGCAACCAAGACATCGAGCCGAAGGCGGTGACGATTGCCGGTCCGGCAAACCGGCATCGGTAGACTGCCGGCAGTGTTTGATCTCGACTAGGCGAGCAACGATGTCATTTCAGCGAATAGAGGTAGGCAGCGACGTCCCGCGCCTCCTGATCGGAAATTCTGGTCGAAGGCATTGCCGTATGCGGATTGATCTCCCTTGCCGCACGGATCCAGCGGATCAGGTTCTCCGGCCTATTGCGCAAGACGCCGCCGACATAGACCCGGGTGGCCAGGCTTGCGTCGAGGCGTGGACCGACTAACCCTTGCGCGCCGGGAACGCCGGTGATGGTGTGGCAACCGGCGCAGCCATTGGCCATCATGATCGGAATGGCGCGGGCGCCGACGCCGCCGGTCGCATTGTCGGCCTTCTGCTCGACCCGACGGCTTTGCTCGAAGTACAACAAAATCCCGGCCAGGGCTGCAACGAGCACGACAATAACCGCAGCGCCGATTACGGCTTTAGACAGCGTGAAGCGCATGCGACGCCTCCCGGTCCTTTCGGCTGCTCGAGCGGATCCACAGGCCGGCCAGCAGCAACGCCGCGCCGCCATAGATCAGGCCGGCCGGAACCCACATGACCAGACCGGCGAGTTGCTGGTCCTCGAGCGGGCTAAGATTCCATAGGTCTGCGCCTGCGCCATTTTCCGGATACCACAGCCTTGGCGAGACCAGGAGCAGCACTCCGAGCAGGCCAGTGTGCAGCGACGTGAAGAAGAGGTGCATGACTGCGCTGCCACAGGCTTGTTCGCGGCCTGAACGCGGCAGCAGGACCCACCAGAACAGCAGGCCGGAACCGAAGAAGCTGGCATGTTGCGCGTAATGCAGGACACCCTGTGCAAGCGCCGCCTCGAACAGCGCCGGAATATGCCATGCCCATATGGCGACGCCGTGCAGGACGGTGGCCGTTACAGGGCGGCTGATGGTGGCCCAAACCGCCTGCAGCATCTTCGCGTGCCCGGCTGCGCCAAATGCCAGCCGCAGCTTGATCGGCAATGCCCACATCATCGCCGCCGCCGGCCGGGAGGCGACCAGCAGGGGTGCCGCCACCGCCATCAACAGTTCGTGCTCGATCATGTGGGCGGTGAAGACCCGCTCACCCAATGCATGGAGCGGACTGACCAGTGCTGCCGCCAAAATGGCCCAGCCGGTCGCAAACAGCAGGGCTTGCCGCAACCGCAACGGGCGGCTGCGGGCACTCCGCCGCCACAGCCGAAAGGCGCCTGCCGCGTAAAGCAGTGCGACCATGGTTAGCGGCAGCGTGATCGGCAACGCCAGCGTCCAGCCGGCCTGCGCGGCGCCGGCACCGTAGCAGATCGTGGTAGAGAAGAGCGCGTCGAAGCTCATCGCAGGCAGCCGTCAAGAATGAGCGAGGCGGCGCCTTGCATGACAATTACCAGCGCAAACAGCACCGCGCTGAGAATGCCGATATTGGCGACGAAATCCTCGGTGCCGCGCGTACGATCCGGTTTAAAGGCGGCGCCACCTTGCTGGCGCGCCCGCCACGAAAGCACGCCGCCGAGCAGGGCCAGCACTGTCAGCACCAGCGCAATGACCAGTATGAGGGGAACGCCGTGGGCGCACTGCCACTCCACGAACGCATAGTTCAGCTGCGTCGACACCGCCCAGGCCAAAGGCCCGGACAACAGCCCGCCCCATGATGTGCCCAAGCGAAGCGCACGCATCTCAGTCAAGCCTCGGCATCCAGTAGATCAACAGATAGATCGGGATCCAAGTCGCGACCACGAAATCCCAGTAGAAGACGTTGTCGCCAACGTCCCCGAAACGCCGGCCGTTATAGCCATGGCGCGTGAACATCAGGACCGTCAGCACCAGCGTGTCGCCGACGTCGGTAATCAGATGCGTTGTGTGGAGGCCGAGCAGGACCCACAGCATTGAGCCGTACGCATTGGTATCCCAATAGATGTTGAGGGCCGGAAATTCGAACCACCGCACGACAAGCGGTGCGATACCGAGCAGCGACATGACGATCAGGCCGATGCGCACGGGCACCATGGCACAGGCTTCGGCATAGCGGTTCAGTATGTGGTTGGGCACCACGCTGGCGAGCAGCAACAGCGTGACGATGGTGCCTGGCCAATGGTTGGGCGGCGGCACGCCCAGCGGCCATTCGGGCGACAGATAGGCAAGGTAAAGATAGGCGCCTGCGGCGAGCGCGAACCCAGTGCCCTCCAGCGCCATGAAGGCGAGAGTGCCCCACCAGGTCGGGCTGCGTGGTCCGAGCCCGAAGGTCGGGAGTTGGGAAAGATCGGCGGTAGGGCGCTGTTTCATTCCTCATCCTCCGGGTCGCCTTTCGGCCAGAACCAGCCGATCAGAGTGATGGCGATCGGCCCGGCTCCCCAGACCACCGCCCACGGGCTGAAGATCGAATAGAGAAAGGTGGCGCCGACGGCGAGCGCGGCGAACAATGGCCAGATCGACGGTGTCGCCGACTTCTCGCGCACATCTGGATGCGCCTCTGCCACGGTCGATATGACAAGTTCGCGCGCGTCGACGCGAAGCCCGGTCGCGACAGGCAGCGTGTCACGTTCGGCCCAGAGCGGCTCGGCGTGGGTAACCACCGGGATCCGAGCGAAATTATAGCTCGGCGGTGGAGAGCTCGTCGCCCATTCCAGCGTGCCAGCATTCCAGGGATTGTCCCCCGCCGGGGCGCCCCTCGAGGCGCTGTACACCAGGTTTATAGTGAACAGAACGAAGCTTAGGAACAGGATGACCGCGCCGGCTGTGATGAACAGGTTGATGTTGCCCCAGCCGAGTTCCACCGGATAGGTGTAGACCCGCCGCGGCATGCCCCACAGGCCGACAATGTGCATCGGAAAGAACGCCGCATTGAAGCCTAGGAAGGCAAGCCAGAAGTGCCAGCGTCCGAGACGTTCGCTCATCATCCGGCCGGTGATCTTGGGGAACCAGAAATAGGTCGCGCCGAGCAGCGGGAACACCGACCCGCCGATCAGCACGTAATGGAAATGCGCGACCACGAAATAGGTGTCGTGCACTTGCAGGTCCAATGGCACCGACGCCAGCATCACCCCAGTCAGGCCGCCCGCGACGAACGTGAAGAAGAAGCCGAACACAAACAGCAGCGGCGTCCGGATTATCGGGCGTCCGTCCCACAATGTCGCCAGCCAGCAGAAGATCTGCAGCCCGTTCGGGATGGCGATCAGCATGCTTGAGGCGGTGAAGAAGCTCGCGCCGAGCTTGGGCAGACCGGTTGCGAACATGTGGTGAACCCACAGGCCGAACGACAGAAAGCCGACCGCGATCAAGGCCAGTACCATGCCCAGATAGCCGAATACCGGACGCCGGGCGAAAGCGGCGATGATCGAGGACACCACGCCGGTAGCCGGCAGGAATATGATGTAGACTTCGGGGTGGCCGAAGAACCAGAACAGGTGCTGGAACAGCAAAACGTCGCCGCCCTCGGCGGGATTGAAGATATGGGTGCCGACCAGCCGGTCGAGGATCAGGAACGTCGACGTGATCATGACCGCCGGCATGGCGAACACGATTACGAAAGAGGTGACCAGCATCGCCCAGACGTAGAGCGGAATCTTATCGAGCGACATGCCCGGCGCACGCTGCTTCAGCACGGTTACGATGGTGGCGACCGCGACCGCCAGCGATGACACTTCGGTGTAAGTGATCATCTGCGCCCACACGTCGGAACGCTTGCCTGGCCCAAATTCAGGACCGGACAGCGGCACGTAGGAGAACCAGCCGACGTCGGGCGCCATGTCGAGTGCAAACGACACCCAAGCGAAGAGGCCACCGGAGAGATAAATCCAGAAGCTGAATGCATTGAGGCGCGGAAAGGCGATATTGCGGGTGCCGACCATCAGTGGCACGAGGTAGATGCCGGTCGCCTGAACGATCGGCACTGCAAACAGGAACATCATGGTCACGCCATGCATGGTGAACAGCTGGTTGTAGCGGTCGGGCCCGATCAGCCCACGCTCCGGCCCCGACAGTTGGATGCGCATGGCAACGGCGCTGAGGCCACCGAGGCACAGGAAGACGAAAGCGGTGATCAGGTAGCGCCGCGCGACAATTTTGTGGTCGACGCTCGAGAGCGCACCGATGATGCCTGGCGCCGTCTGCCATGTCCGCGCCAACCAGCCGTCAAGGCTGGCGTCGTCGAGGCCGGTATCACGAGGACCGTCGCGCTCGGGAGCTAGGTCACCCTTTTGTGCTGCGGCGCGTTGCTGGGCGAGGTCACGCCCATGGGCCAGGTCGGCGCTACTCATTTCAAGCCCTCGAGATAGGCTACGATTGCATTCAGCTCGTCCCCGTTCAGTCCCACCACGGGCATGTGGGCACCTGGCTTGATCCCTTGCGGATCGGCTATCCAGGCTGCGAGATTGCCCCGGCTCATCGCCAGCGTTCCGGCAGCGAGCGTCCGCCGGCTTGCGATATGTGTAAGGTCGGGAGCGACCGTACCGCCGGCGATGGTGCCGCCGATCTTGTGGCACATCACGCATGGCCGTTTGAGGAACAGGTCGTGGCCGGTTTTGGCCTCGGCCGACACGGGGGCGGCCGCCGGCCGCAGCTGATCGTTCAGCCAGGCGTCGAATACAGGCCGAGGTTCGGCGATGATGAAGGTGCTCATATTGGCATGCTGCGCGCCACAGAACTCGGCGCACTGGCCGCGATAGACGCCGGGTTTGTCCGCCTTCAGATCGAGAACGTTCTCGTGGCCTGGAATGAGGTCCAGCTTGCCCGAGAGGTTCGGGACCCAGAAGGAATGGATGACGTCGGTCGAGGTCACTACAAGCCGCACCGGCTCGCCCGCCGGGATGTGGATTTCATTGGCGGTCGTCAGGATGCGGTTCGGCTGATCATTTTCGTAGCGCACCTCCCACCACCATTGATGTCCGGTCACCCGGATCGTCAGCGCCGCATCCGAGCCGATAGCAGCGAGCGTCCGGTTGGCGAAGTAGCTCAGCAGGGTCAGGCCTACCAGGATCAGGGCGGTAGCGGCGAGTGCGGCGACGACAATTCGCATCTTGCTGCGCTCGGCGGCAGCGTCGAGTACAAGTGGATCGCCGAGCGGCGCCGCGCGCCGGGCCAATGGCATGATCAGCACAGCCAGCACTAGAAGCCAGACCACCGTGCACAGCGCGGTGAAGAACCAGATCAGCCACGCAAGCTCACCCGCGGCCGAGCCTTTTGGGTCGAGCGCCGATTGCCAGCCGCTGCATCCTGCAAGGAGCAGCATGAAGGCTGCGCCGCAGCACACCCTGCAAACAAGGCGGTTCACGGCGACTTCCCCAGAGTCGCGGCATCCGGCAGGCGATTTTCGGATGGATGGGGCATCATGTCGTCGTCGCGGCTCGGCGCAGCGGATTTTGGCGCGTTGCCGCTCAACGCGCGGACGAAGGCGGCAAGCTCCCAGATCTGGTCGTCCGGGATCTTGTCGCGGAAGCTCGGCATGCCGTTTGGCCGACCGTCCCTGATCGTGGCGTGGATGCTTTCGATCGAGCTGCCATAGAGCCACTTCTTGTCCATAAGGGCCGGGCCCATGCCGCCACCGCCATTGGCATGGCAACCGGAACAGTTGAACCAGTTGAACAGACGCTTGCCCTCGCTGAGGTGGAAGGCGTTGGCCTCGAACACGCCGGCCTTGGTATCGGACGAGGCCGGCCGTTGGCCGCCCGGCTCGAGGGCCGTCACGGCTGCCGGTTGGTCGCCCGAGCCGAGCGCCGACTGTGGACGCGTGTCGCGTTCCTCACGCTGGCACCCGGAAACCGCGAGGATCGCGAACACCAGCAAGGGAAGACCGCGCTTCATTTCAAGGCGCTCCGACAGGATCGAGGCGGGGCACCTGGTAGGCCGCCAGGATCGCGTCGATCTCGTCGCGGTGTCTGGTCAGGGCGGCGTTCACCTCGTTGCGCAGCGTATCGTCGCCACGGCGCACGCCCATCGAGATGTCGTAGATCATCGGCAGTTGCGGGCCGTCCACGCGCGGCGAAACCGGCGTGATCCGCAGCGCCACCTTCTGCTTGGATGCGAAGTAGCCGGCCAACGGTCCCCAGACGACGGCCATGTCGATGTCGCCATTCGCGACCGCCTCAATAATGCGCGCTGGCGGGTTCGGCGCCGAATAGTCGCCATAGACGGGGAAACCGATGAGATGGCCGACGATGCCGCGGCGGCCAAGCGCCTGGACGGGCGGCGAGTTGGCGCCGTCGTCGCCGATCAGTTGGACGCCGATGTGCAGATCGCGCAGGCGAGGATCGTTGAAGGACGTGATTTCTGGCACATCCTTGCGTGTCACGAACACATAGGAAGACCGGTAGTAGGGCGCGGTCGTGCGCAGCATCTCGAGATTGACGGGCGTGCCGGGCACCAGATCGCACAAGCCGGCTTTCAGCGTGTTGCGGACGAAGCCGCGCCGCTGTGCCCACCACGTGTAGGACACCGTCGCACCAAGCTCCCCGGCGACGAGTTCGGCAATCTTGTTTTCAAAGCCTTCCCTGGCGGCATTGGAGAACGGCATGTTGTTGGGATCGGCGCAGATCCTCAGCTCGCGCGCATCGGCAAGGGTGGCGACAAGCGAGAGCGCCAGTGCGCCAACCGCGACGGCTAACCGCCGCGAACGCGTTCTCCGTGGCCGCGCAACTCGGCCGATCGTCTCAAGGCAGCCGGAACACATACAGCGTACCTCCCGGCGTGGTTACATCCTTCAGATCTTTCATGACGTTGACGAAGCCGAGCGCGGCGGTGGCGTCGCGCGGATCGAGATCGCCGGATACGATCGCGCCGGCCCAGCCGCCGACACCCGAAAGGATCGCAACATATTGGTGCCCGTCCGGGCCGCGATAGGTGATCGGCTGGCCGATGATGCCGGACGACGTTTTGAACTGCCACAGCAGTTCGCCGGTCCTGGCGCTGACCGCCTTGAACCAGCCTTCCATGGTGCCATAGAACACGACGTTGCCGGCGGTGGCGACGGCGCCGCTCCACACCGGAAAGTTCTCCTTCAGGCTCCACGCCGGCTTGGCGGCGGCGACATCCCAGGCGGTGAAAGCACCGCGATTGCCGCCCGGCCCGGGGATCATGCGCACGTTCATGCCGACGTAGGGCGTGCCGGCGATGTAATTCACCTCGACGCCCTCTTCGTCCATGCAGAGATTGTTGTGCGGGATGTAGAGCAGACCGGTCTTGGGCGAGAATGCCGAAGGCTGCCAGTCCTTGAGGCCGGACGCGGTCGGGCAGATGTCGCGCACGACCTTGCCGGTGCCGGTTTTTTTGTCCGGATTTACAATCAGCCGGCCGGTCTTGAGGTCGACGCCCTTGCTGGAATTGACCGGCCCGAACGGCACTGCCGACAGGACCTCGCCCGTGGTGCGATCCAACAGATAGACGTAGCCGTTGCGTTCCGGCCGCACCAGCACCTTGCGGGGCTTGCCCTGCCAGGTCATGTCGAGCAGCACCTGTTCGTTGATGCCGTCGTAGTCGTGCAGATCGTGCGGGGTCCATTGATAGAACCATTTGGCTGCGCCGGTGTCGGGATCGCGGGCAAAGATGCCGGCGGTCCATTTATTGTCGCCAGGCCGCAGATCCGGATTCCACGGACCGGGATTTCCGGTGCCATGGAAGATCAGGTTGAGGTCCGGGTCATAGGAGATCCAGCCCCACACATTGCCGCCGCCGATCTTCCAGGCGTCGGGCGGCCACGACGTCACGCCGAGATCCTTGCCCTTGTCCATGTCGTAATGCGGGTTGAAATCCGGGCCGATCAGCACCTCGGTGTCCGGGCCGGTGTTGTAGGCCGTCCAGACGACGTGGCCGTCGCCGGCGTCGAGCGCCTTGATCCAGCCGCGTACGCCCATTTCGCCGCCGGAATTGCCGACCAGCACCTTCCCCTTTACCACCAGCGGCGCCATCGTGATGGTCTCGCCGACATTGATGTTGCCGATATGGGTGTTCCAGACCGGTTTGCCGGTGGCCGCATCCACGGCGATGGTGTGGCCGTCGAGCGTGTTGAAATAGATGCGCCCGTTGAAGAAGGCCGCACCGCGGTTCACCACGTCGCAACAGGCAACGCCCTGGGCGGCAGGCTCCGGATTGGGCTCGAACTTCCACTTCATCGGCGCGCCGGGCTTGGTAAGGTCAAGCGCATAGAGGATGTTGGGAAACGGCGTCACTATGTACATCGTGTTGCCGACCACCAGGGGCGCAGCCTCCTGGCCCTTGTTGACGCCGGTCGAGAAGGTGAAGGCCACCTGCAGGGTCTTGACGTTGTCTTCGGTGATTTCCGCGAGATCGCTGTAGCGGGTCGAGGCGTAGTTCTTTGCCGGCATCGCCCACTGGCCGTCGTCGGGCGGAGCGGCTGCGGCCGGCGGATTTATCGCAGGGCTTGACGTTGACTGAGCAACCGCCGCGGTAATCAGCGCGAAGCCCGCCAGCAGCGTCCATCCCAGCATCGCAGCCATAGACCTTTTTCCCCCGTTGGCTGACACACTGGTTTGCACGGCCACCTGTCGCACTTTCTTCATTTGTGTATTGACCCGCCCACGCCGGCGCCGAGCTCCGCCGCCACGTCCGCCTCACTTCCGGCACACAATGGATGCCCCCAGCCGGAGGCGCTCTTGCCGCCGGGATCGAGGTCGTAAATGATGGCGTCCTTGCGGTCTGGGTTGATGCCGGCCGGCACCTTGTCCAGCCCCAGCGCGGCGCGCACGCGCCAGGCGACATTGTGGTCGGCACAAGAGGAATCGCCGCTTATGCCAAGCGCCCCGACGATCCCCTTGGCGTCGTAAAGAGCCAGGCCGCCGCCAAATGCGACGACACCGCCGATGGGCTTTCCCAGCAACGGATCGCTGGAGCTTCCAAATGTCGAAGGATCGCCGGCATAGGCTACCGCTGGATTGACCGGATTGGTGGCCTGCAGGCCGTATAGAGGACCGCCGGGCTGCACCGGCGCATAGAGGTTCGCGGTGGACAACGCCATCTGGGCGAGGCTGAGCCCGTTGGCGGTATTGGCTTTTTCGGCGGCGATCAGCCGGCTGCCGGGCCACTGGGCGTCGGCGGTAGGCCCGCTGAACGCGACGGCGCAGACCGTTCCGTCGCGAGCCACGACTGCGGCCCATTCATGAGTATCGAAGCCGCCATTGCCCGGGCCGCCGCTTGCTTTGACGTTGGCCTTGAGAGCGGCCAACAATTTGTCGTGGTCGGCCGGGCAAGGTGCTTGAGCCCAAGCTTTTTGCTGGACGGCGCAGATCGTAAGCAGGAACAGACATAATGCTACTGAGACAATCCGATTGCGATCCATCAGCTGCGCCGTGTTTGTTGAACACTCCCAACGCGTGACAGGCGCAGAAGTGCCAAATGGAATGAAATAAATATCGGATGGGGTGAGCTAAACTCGGCGGCGGGCGCTCGGGAGGCATTCAATCCGAAATCGGAGTTATTCTCCCGGTGGTCCGGGCTCGGCTGGAACGGAGCGGTATCTATTGCAGTTGTGTCGAATGCTGTCTGCAGTCGAGCAACTGGCCCAATCGGTGAAAGAGCGACGAGCGATCCTGTTCGTTGGAGCCGGGGTGTCGATGAGCGTCGGCTTGCCGTCTTGGCAAAAGCTCATCGAGCACATGCAAAACGAGCTCGGCCTTCACGAGGACATGATAGGCGCACCAGAGGCCAGCTATCAGGCCATTGCAGAATATTACCGGCTGAAGCAGGGGAGCCTCAGCCATTTGCGCAGTTGGATGGATCGCGAATGGAGCGTCTCGCGGGAAGAAGTGCAGCGATCGGCAATCCACAAGCTGATCGTATCGCTCGATTTTCCGATCATCTACACCACCAATTATGATCGCAACCTCGAGGTGGCCTTCGAGATCCATAGCCGCCCCTTTGTCAAAGTCGCCAATGCGAAGGACTTGCCAAAGGCCACCGGCGAGGTGACGCAGATCATCAAGTTCCACGGCGATTTCGACGACGATAAATCGTTGGTCCTGGCGGAGACCGACTATTTTGAACGGCTGTCGTTCGATTCGCCGCTCGATGTGAAATTTCGAGCCGACGCGCTAGGGCGCACCATCCTGTTCATCGGCTACAGCATGTCCGACATGAACATCCGTCTGCTGCTGCATCGGCTTTGGCAGACCTGGCGCAGGTCCGGTTACGAGAAGAACCGTCCGAAATCCTTCATCTTCATGTCGCAGCCGAGCATCGTCCAGGAGGCTGTTCTCGGCCGCTGGGGCATCGATATGCTGACCGAAGAGGCCGACGATCCTGAAGACGCGCTCCTCGCATTCCTGAACGAACTCAAGGACAGGGTCGGCCGGCCGGACGGCGCGTGAGAAAACCTGCGGAAACGAATTGGTCAGGCAGTGGGAACCGGCTGATCCGATGTGAGTTCGGGAGGACTAACATAGCCGGGACCGAGCCTTGGTGGGCGCACGCAAACACAAGCGAAGAATGTATGCCAAACACGACCTGTCGGCCGAGTTGGCCTATGAGATCGATTTTTTTGCCCGCAAGTGCGGCCTGACGAGGGACGAAGCGCTCAAGATGATGCGAGATGCCGGCCAGTTGAAGGACGGCGCAAAGGCATCTTGCGAAACCGGGGCGAAGTAGCGACGTGGATCCCGCTTCGTGGACGGCTTTTGTCGGAACGGTCATCCTGATGCAGATGCCGCCGGGGCCCGACAGTCTGCTGGTGATTGCGCGCGGCATCGGGCAGGGCCGTGATGTTGCCCTGTTCACCGTCCTGGGAATGACCCTCGGCGCCGGTATGGTCCAGCTGCCGCTGCTTGCCCTCGGCATATCGTCGCTGCTCCAGGCATCGCCGTTTGCCTTTGCCATGCTTCGATGGATGGGCGCAGCCTATCTGGTTTGGCTTGGATCGCGTCTGGTGCTGCTGCCGTCGGCCGGCGTCGCCGTCGAGGAGCCCCGCAGTGTCGGGGCGCTTGTGGCCGCACGCGAAGGAATGATCGCCAATCTGATAAATCCCTGGCCGATAACCTTCATGCTAGCTTTCCTTCCACAGTTCGTCGATCCCTCCCGCGGATCGGTCACGCTGCAATTGCTGCTGCTCGGTGGCACCCAGAAAATGACCGGTGTGTTGGTGCTGGGCACATATGCACTCGCATCCGGCACGCTCGGGACCTGGGTCATGAAACGCCCGAAGGTAAGGCTCTGGCAGCAGCGCGTGGCAGGCTGCTTCGTCGTCTGTCTCGGTATCCGCATGGCAGTCGGTGGCGCGCACCGCTGAGGATCAAGCGATGCACCGGCCACCGCCGATGGAACATCCGCCGACAATTTTCGTTGACCTGCTCCACAAGGCGAGAGGTCGAACATGTCGAAGTTCCAAGCCGCTACCCCGGAGCGTTTGCAGCAGCTCAGGCTTGAGGCGACGGCGCACTTTGCGCCACTCATACTGCGCGAGGCGCTGGTGCGTCTCTGCCGGGCCTGCGGAAACGATAATCTCGACCGGTTCGAGAAGACGATGGTCGACCAAATCGAGGCATCGCGTGACGAAAAAGCCGATTTCGACACGATGAAGGAATTTGCCATCGAACAGCTCTACGGCTGGATTCGAGAGGTAAAGTCTTCACCGGACATGAAGCAGCCACTGGAGAACGTAGATACCCGAAGGACCCCCGGCCGGTCTGAAGAGCCGCAAACGCTGGAAGACCAGTTGCAGGCGGGTCTGGAGGATTCTTTCCCGGCAAGCGACCCACCGGCTGTTGTGTCCACCGCGATTCCCGGCGGATCGAAGAAGCTGGTCGGAACCGACGAGGTCCTCAGGCAGCAGCGCGAGAAAAAGGCCGAGAACGCCAATCATTCGCGATAAACCAAGCTTTGGACGGAACTGCGGGAAAACAGCGTGCCGGTTCACCCGCTGTCCGACATGAAGGCTGTCAGGCCACGCGCGTCATGCGGCTCGCCTTCGACAAGAATGTTCGCCTCCCAAGCGGCGTCGACAAATGCTTGCCGCGCTTTGCCGGCCGTAATTTCACCGGTCCGGGCGCGATTCAATACATCAGCGGCCGCCAGCGCCAGCGGAGCATTGCGCGCCGGCCATTTCTCGCTTTTCAGGCAATGTACTGCTTCGAAAACGGAACTGACCAATCGCGATCGCCCAGGCTTGCCGAAATAGATGCAAACAGGGGTATCGAACTCTGTTCTCAGCACCGTATTCCTCCCGGTTCAAGCAAGGTGGCCGCTTCAAGCAAGGTGGCCGCTTCAAGCAAGGTGGCCGCTTCAAGCAAGCTGGGCGTCTTCAGGGTCTACACGGCCGTCCGATGGGCGTTTCGGCCAGACGTCGTGGGCCTTCGCAGCTGTTGTGGGGCGTGCTGGTATTTCGGCTGCGATATCGTAGGCCAGAATGCCCGCCTTGCGGGCGAACGTATCGAACGCCGCGCGCACCGTCTCGACGTCGACCTCGTCAGCCAGCCCGGCGCGACAGGCGTCGAACGCCGCCTTGTGCGCCGGACCGCGGCTCGGCCATTCGTTTAAGACGTCATAGGCCTGCCAGATATTCTCGACATGGCGAGGGAAACCAAGGCCGACGAGAATTGGAACGGGGCGGCCAAACGATTTTTTTGTCATCTGTGTCTCCGCGAAAGAGCCTGTCGCATCAACGTCCGGGGCGGACACGAGGCTCATGCTCTTTAACGCGGGATTGCTGCACGGGTTGCAGCAGGTTTGTTCGATCGTGCGCAGCCGGTCACTTGTTGGTCCGCATCTTTTGCCGGGGATTGATACCGCCTTGCGGCGTGGTGTCGTTCTCGACATCGCCTTCGAACGTATTGTTGCCCTGATCGAGCCGGTCGCCCTCCTTGATCGTGCCCCTGGAACTGCCGATGCCGGGATCGTTGGCAAGATCGCTATCGGCCGGCGTTTTGCCTTTGGCGTGCTTGTTTCCTGTCATGGACTCCTCCTGTTTCTTGAGGTGGCGGGCCGCCCTTGAGGTCGCAGCCAAGGCTCGCTGCGAGATCGCATTTCGACGCGCCAAATGTCGGCGCGCGAATTTGTCGGACGACCTTGATTTTGAACTCCGCGATCCCGATGGTTGTTCCGTCAAAAATATCGCCGTCGGCCGGGATTGCTCAGCCAAGTCCTCTCCGGTTTCTGGAGCCGGGTGCTTTCGCCAACCGGAACGATCTTTCGCCCAATGCATTTAACTGGTCTGCGCTCACGAACTCATTCTGGACGGGAGCTGGACCATTGCCACCTGCAGCCTACGCCTTGGCGACTCGCGAAACCGAAGAAGTTTCCATCGTCGACCTCATACCCGCTTTGAGGGCTTTCGCCCGCACCTTCTGCCGCACCCCCGATGATGCCGACGACCTGGTCCAGGAGACGCTGACCAAGGGCTTGGCCAACATTGACAAATTCGAAGCTGGAACGCGCATGAAGTCATGGCTCTTTACGATCATGCGCAACACCTACTACACGCGTGTCAGGGCCGCGGTGAGGGAAGCGCCCGGCCTGCTCGACTGCGCATCGCTGCGGCCGATCTCGGAAGCGACGCAGGAATGGTCCGTGCAGGGCAAGGAGGTCCACCAGGCCATCCAGAGCCTTCCTGAGCACCAGCGCGAGGTTCTGATGTTGATAGGCGTTCTGGGCGTCAGCTATGAGGAAACGGCCGAAATATGCGGTTGCGCGGTGGGAACCGTGAAGAGCCGGCTCAACAGGGCACGCGCCGGCGTGCTGGAATACCTTGGCGAAAGTTCCTCGCAAACCCTGATGGAAAGGCGCAGCTATCTGTCCGAAGGACAACTGGACTTCGAAGCCGAGAGGCGCCGCTAATACACGTCACGTTAGTTGCTGGTCTCGCGCAAGTGCCTTTCGACAAGCGCATGCTGCAACTCGATCGCAAGTTTGGTCAGCCGGTCAGGAACCCTTTCCTGCTCGATGGCCGCAAGCAAGGAAGCGATTTCCCGGTCTATCGTCAGATCGGCACGCGTGCTGACGGAATCTTCCCTTGAGCGAGACATCGCGCTCTCTTGGCAAATGTTGGTCCCTTCACCTCACTCTGGTGGCAACAGTGCGAGTTTGCAAGAATTTGCAGGGCGTCCATGCGACCGGCTTCGGTCCTTGCACAGCTTCGTCAGCGGTTGGGTTCTCGCGGTGTTTCAATTGCTCGCCGGCTGCAAGCCATATGCCGCCGCAACGATCAGTCTTCAGGCCGCCGATCCGCTGAATGATCCTGGTACTGCTCGGACTTGACCCGATTGCCGTCGAGCCCACGCTCCTTGGTGTGCTGCTTCTTGTCTCTGTTGGACAGAACGGCGTTCTCTCCGATCTTGTCCTTGGGAAGATCCGTCATCGCGCCAGCGCCAGCGCCTTTGCCGTGACTGCCGCGACCGATGTGCTTCTTGCTTCCGGACGCCATCTTGTCCTCCTTCATACCGTCGAATAGCGGCTTTTCCCGTTCGGCATCCGAACCAGCGTTGGGCCGCAATGTTCCGCCGGAAATCGTAAGCAGGAAGGCATCGCCGTCCCAGTGCCGGAACGGCTTTTCGCCGTCGACGAGGACTTGCATGCCATTTGCGTTGGCGAAGTTATGGACATCGGCGCGATCCAGCGCCGGCGAGCCGCGATATGAATAATTCAAAAGCGCGGCCATCCCCGGCCTCTTCAGCACGCGCGCGATTTCCACGAAATGTCGCTCCGCAAGGCCGGCCAGCACCAGATAGGGAAAGCTGTCGACGGCCAGCACGCGGTCGAAGCTTGCATCGCAAAAATCGGCAAGATCGAAACCGCGCGTAGGGCGGAATTCTACGTTGCCGAGCCCGGCGCATCGCCGGCGGGCGATCGAGATCATCGCTGGGGATATATCGCTGCCAACGATTCGGTGCGACAGAGCGGAGAGCGCCTGTTCGAACCGACCGATACCACAGCCGATATCCAGTATGTCGCGGCCGGTGCCGGTAAAGCCTCGCCTCTCCAGCCATGCAACGATCTCAGCCGTAGCGGCAGAGAGGTTTTCCTCATTGCCCAGCGATGACAGCTGGACGCTCGCCGCCGGGGAGATCGCCGCCGCCGCGTCAAACCCAGCCGCCAGCCGCTTGACGATCGCATCGTCGGTCTCGTCCTCGCCACGCTCGTGCCGAACGGCGCCACCTGTTTTGCGCAGCGTGGCGAAGATCTCGGGCCTGCGCCGAAGCAGGTCGGCAATCCGTTGCAGTTTTGCCGTGTTTCGCGGGTCAGCCGAGTGCGTGTTTTGCGCAATCTTCGCCAATTCTGCAGCATCGATTCCTGTCTCGAAACGGAGAGCCAGCCTGGCGATGACGGCTTCGACGCCGGCACCGTCTGCCATGCAATCCTCCAGCACCCGCCTTGCTGATATCGACCGCCGAGATTCTGGCTGGGTCGCGCTCATCGCCCTTTGCTCCGCGTCCAGATCTTGCGCATCGTCCACCGGTCGACGGCGCCCCAGCTGTACTTGTAGGCCTCTTGTCCGCGCAGAAAATCGAACTCTTCCGCGCCTTCGCAGATCGCCTGCCTTATCGCTTGGCCGATGAGCAGCGCGCCGGGACTTTCATCGGCATAGGCCGGATCGAAGCCACCGAGATAAGCGCAAGCGCGGCCACGATGATGGAACCCGTAATAGGCGCCCACGATCGCGTTACCGATCGTGACAAGCCAGCATCGGGCAAGCACCTGTGCGACCAGCTGCGGCAGCGCCTGACGGTGGAATGCTTCCACGCGGGAATCGGACAGAACGCCGTCGCCGTGTCCGGCCCAGCGCGCGCGGTGAAGGCGGATCAGGTGGTCGAGGAATATCTGCGGATCGGACAAAGCGGGTTCGATGGAGACACTGCCGCGTCTCGACGCGGCCCTGTGGGCGCGCCGCAATTGGCGCCTCCGCCGTGCCGGAACGCAGCCTTGAAGCGTCTGGTCGCCAGCGAGGGCGAGCACCGGGCAAGCGGCGTGACCGACGGGTTGGCACGATTCGAGCGCGGCATGCCTGATGGCAAGGCCGGCGCCGCCGGGAGGCAGATCCTGCAAGATCCACTGTGACCAGCCGACGGAAAGAACGGCGCCACCGATGACTGCGCCGACCGGTTCGGCCATCTCGGGAAGACAAAGGACATCCAGATAGTCGCTCAACGAAATGCCGAGCGGAAGCAATCGCGCGCCGGCGTCGTGGCGTTCCAGATAGAGTGGCGCCAGGCCGACCAGATCGTCGCCACGCCAGACGGCGACCGTCGCTAGCTCGCCGGGAGCAAATGTCCGCCACCATGGCAGCAACCATGCGGGAGACTGGAACGGCGTCGCCGAGGGACTGCGCGACCAAAGTTCCCACCAGTGCGGCTCGAGGGCTTCGAGGTCCGCCGGATCGTCGATGATCTCACTGCGGAGCATGTCCTGCTCACCTCGCCGTCGCGAGCTGCCCGCTGTCTGTGCCGAGCCGTGCCAGCGCCCGATAGGCGTCCATGTAGGAGGAAACCATGCGGTCGAGTGAAAAGCGCCGCCGCGCCTCGGCTCGGCAGGTCTCGGGGTCCAGGCTGGGTGCGGCAGCGATGGCTTCGGCCATCTCGTCGACATCCCCGACCAGATACCCGGTCTTGCCGTGCTCGACCACATCCGGCAGTGCGCCATTCGGGAAGGCCACCACGGGGGTGCCGCAGGCGAGCGCCTCCATTGCGACGAGCGAACTGGTCTCCGCGGCAAGGCTCGGGATGACTAGGCAGCGGGCTGTATTCAGCAGGCGCCGCTTGGCGACAAAGCCGAGCGGACCAAGGAAGCGGCGCCGGTCGTCCAGCCGGGGTTCGACCTCGTCGCGAAAATACGCTGTGTGCGTTTCATAGGGGTAGACCTTGCCACCGATGACCAGCGGCACGCTGGCCTTCTTGGCTGCGTCGAGCGCCAGATGGATGCCCTTTTCCGGGCAGACGCGGCTGAGCACGAGCGCAAAGTCGTGTTTGGCCTGCGGCTCGCTCAGCGCGTCGACGTCCACTCCGTTGGGAATCGGCCCAATCAGCCTGGCTCCCGGCGGCGCGGTTCTTTGCTGAGCCGCCGATACCGCATGCAGCCACAGATCCTCCCGCGCCGGATTGAGAGCGTCGGCCGGATACCAGTCGAGCGGCAAATGCAGGGTCACCAATGTCGGCCCGTCGCCCGGCAGATAGGCATCGAAATCGATACCGTGCAAATGGACCACCTCGATTGGCCAGCGAGCGCGCGCGGTGGCAATTGCGGCGCAATGAGCACGCTGCGCCCGGCGCTTGGCCGCTTCATCGAGCACGCCCGGTTCGGCCGGCGTCTCGATGAGGACACCCGCAGCGCTCGAGCCCTGGCAGCCGATCACGATCGAGCGGTGTCCGGCCTGTACGAGCGCCTGGTCGAGCATCGACAGCACCTGCTCGGCACCACCGACCGCATCCGGCCCGACCGGGGCGAGGGGATAGGCGACGTTGAGGATGGTGAGCGTCATGGCTGGAGGGCCGAAGCTCCTCACGCTGCGGAGGCGCGCAGCCTGCAGACCGAAGGGGCAGCGATGCTGCCGGCATATCGGCGCGTCATTGCCGCGCAGAAGTCGGCGAATTCCTCCGGCACCAGCGGCGGACTGCTGTGGTGCGGCATCATTCCGCGGTGTTCCGGCGTGAAGCAGAAAGTAACCGTCACGTCGAAGTCGGCCAAAGCCTCCATCTGCCGGTCGAACCAGTCAAGTGCGTTCGGCCTGAAGCTGTCGGCCCAGGAAAGCCCGGTACGCAGATTGGTGACGCCGAGGCGTTTCATCCAGGCAACGGCGTCGTCCAGCCGGTGATCTTCGAAATGGAACCACTGCACCAGTCCCATTGCCGGCGTGTGGTGAAGGAACTCCTCGAGCGCGGGCTTTGGCGTGCCGTCCTGGCGGAGCAGGCCCATGTAGAAATGGCGGTAGTAAGACGAGCCTTCCGCCTCGCGATGGCGTGTCGTCGCTTCCCACTCGCGCGGCAGGTCGTAGAGGCTGTACCATTGGATGCGCGGCGCGTTGCCGATCAGCAATTCCGCGGTCCGGCGCAGGCCCCAGACCTGTACCTCCTCGGCGCCGAAGGTCGATACGCCGACCTCGCTGACCCATACCGGAAGATCGGTGACAGCCGAAATCTCGCCGATCTTCTGCGGCCATTCGTGGATCTGCCAGAGGTTCCAGTCGAGCGGAAAGCCGTGCACGGCGACTGCGTCGACATGATCGAGCACGCCGAATTCCTTCATCCGTGTCATGAAGCCGGCATCGATCGGCGAGATGCCGCCAAGGACTTTGGTCAAGGCCGGATTCTCCAACGCGATCGCGTCGGCGGCCAGGATTGCCGTAGCGGCGAAGCGGCTCCAGTCGGGGTCGAGCTCGGGATCCCAGTGGGATTTGTTGTTGGGCTCGTTCCAGATCATCGCGGCTTCAATCATTTGTCGGTCCTTTCGACGGGTAGACGGCGCCGCCGCCGGCCGGCACGTCGCCGGTGCGGCAGAAATAGACCTCCTGCTCCGGTTGCAGCACGATCTCGAAGCCGGCGCTGCGCAGCATGGCTTCGGTGCAGGCGCGATTGGGAATCCACCAGTTGGTCGGGTCGTCGGCGTAACGATGCTCGATGAAATGTAGCTTTGGGAACTCCGGCCGGTCGAACAGGTCGTGGGTCCAGAAATGATAATTCTGCTCGAGCGCCGGCACGTTGGTGCTGCCGCGCTGCATCGACTGGAAGATCATCAGGTCCCGGGCGACGTGCTCCCGGATCAGATCGAGTGCGAGCAAGGGATGGCGCAAATGGTAGAGCACGCCCATGAACAGCACGATGTCGAACCGCTCATGCAGGGCGCCAACGTCGTAGACCGAGAGCTGCCGGAATTCGATGTCGCAGTCTGCTACCTCGGCGGCAAAGCGCGCCTGCGCCAGGTAAGCCTCATCGAAATCGATGCCAAGCACGCGGCCGGCGCCGCGGCGTTTCATCTCGATCGAATAGAAACCCGCATTGCAGCCTATGTCGAGCACCGCCTTGCCGGAAAGATCGGCGGGAATGGCGTCGGCGAATTTGCGCCATTTGATCAGCGGATAGTTGCCAAGGAAATGGTCGGGAGCGGTTTCGATGCCGGCCAGTTCCATATTGTGGAACCATGGGCCGAGCGCATCGATACGGCGGCGGATCTCGGCATCGGAATGCAGCATGGCTAGCCTCTTTCGCCTGTGAGGACAGGGACGTGCTGGTGGCCGGGCAGCGTAATGTCGACTTGATCGTCCCTGGTACCGGCGGCGCTTTCAAGCAGGCGAAGTGCGGTGCGGTAGCCGTTGAAGGTGCCGACGTCGACATAGGCGGTGCCAGCCTTGATGCCGCAGGCATCGCCTCCGGCGGCGAGATAGGCATTGACCAGCGTGCCGATATATTCGTCGCACCGGTCCCGTTCCCGCCACAGCGCGGCGAGCTGGTGAAGGGTGCGGCCGGGCATCTTGAACGCACCCCAGATCCAGTTCGATTGGGCATTCTGCTGCTTGACCTGGATTTGCTTCACCCGGCTGTCCTGGTCGACAACAACGGCGTCGAAGAACTCCGGCTGGTCCACCGGAAACAGCAGGAAGGACAGGCCGTCGTCCGGGAGGGCCAGGAAGCCGTCTTCGGGAAACCAGATCGTATCAGGCAACCCGACCAGAACGGTCTCATCGGCTGTGACGAGCGGTGCGGCACGGAAGATGGCGTCGCAAAGGCCGACCGGAGAGGGCTGCACCACAAACAGCGCAGTCGCGTCGGCATAGCCGGCAGAATAATATTCGAGGATATCCGACTTACCCGAGCCGATGACGAAGCAGATCTTGTCGGCCCCCGCGCGCACCATGCGGCGCACCAGGTATTCGCTGACCGCGCAAGGCCGTTCGGTGTTGCCGTCGATGCGGCTGCCGACCGGCAGAAGCTCCTTCGAAAAGCCGAGCGGCTGGATGCGGCTTCCCCGTCCGGCTGCGGGCACGATGCCCAACATCAAACTGCCTCCTTCAACGGCTCGCCATGCGTGGAGCCGTGCAGTGCATCGGACAGGATGCGGTCGAATTCCTTCGCGCGCCGTGCCGAGGTGTGTTCCTCCAGCACCCGCTCGCGCGCTCGACGGCGGATGGCGTCAAGCTCGGCGTCGGACAGGTCGAGCGCGGCGACCACGTCGTCGGTGCTGTTCGCCACGACGATCTCTTCGCCGGGCCGGAAAAAGGCCTCCAGTCCCGGCCATGTGTCGCTCACCATCGCGGCACCGCAAGCGGCGGCTTCGAACAGCCGGCCAGATGGGCACCAGCCCCTTTCTGCCATCGCCTCGCGGGTCACATTCAGAGTCAGCCGTGATGATGAAAAGAAGGCGGGGTGGTCGGCGGGCGGCAGGTGACGGACGAAGAAAATATTGTCGCTCCACGGGAATTCCTGCGGATATTGTGCGCCGCCAATGATGAAGCGGCGCTCCGGCAGGCGCGCAGCCGGACTGACCAGCAGCCTCTCGACCCCGGCCTGGCGGTCTGCCGCATAGGTCCCGAGATAGGAAAGGTCGCCGGCAAACTCCGGCCTGGGCGGAGCCGGCCGGTGTCGCTCTGGATCGACATGGCCGTAGAGCGGCATGACGTGGCGCGCACCCAGCATCGACCTCAATGCGTCGATCGCGGTTCCTCCCGTGTAGCTCAGCACGAGATCGAAATCGCGAAGCCCTTCCGGCCCGAAATAGGCCGGAGGCTCACCTTGTTCGATCCGCGCCAGCGTCACCGGCGTGTCCAGATCGTAGAACACCTTCAGTCCGCGGCAGGCCTGGTGGGCAAGGCGCGACGCGCTCACGGCATCGGGGCAATAGGAGGTGACGATGACGACATCGGCCTCACTCATCGCCTGCTCGGCAACGCTCTGGATGTCCTGCCAGTCCGGATAAAGGACAATGCTGCCGCCATCCAACTGATCGAGGTCGCGCGTCCCGGCATAATAGGGAGTGTTGCGTTCGAAGAAGGTGATGGACCAGCCCAGCCCGGCCATCGCCCGGATCAATCCGCGCCACAGTGTGGCGTGCCCATTGCCCCACGACGATGTCACGGTAAGACCGAAAATAGCCATACGCATCCGGCAATTCCTCGTCAGGCAGCTTCGTTGAGTCTGATCAGCTTCGACCCCCAGTCCCCCCAAACAACCGTGGTGATCGAGGCTGGGTCGATATCGAAGCGAAAGCAGTTCCCCAGCGACAGGCCGAGCACCTTGCACACGGCGGCCTTGATGACGTCGGCATGGCTGACCAGTGCGACGCCCTGGTTCTGGTAGGTGCCGCGGACCTGCTCGATCAATGAGACGACGCGTTGCTGCACGTCCAGCATGGTCTCGCCGCTCGGTGTTCTCGCCTGCTGACGCTGGTCGTTCCACACCCGCCAGTCGGCATCCTGGTTCAGCTCCTCGAAGGTCTTTCCCGACCAGGTGCCGAAGTCGATCTCATCGATCTCCTCGCGGATCGCGATTTCACCGGCATTGCAGGCGAGCGCGATCGGATTGGCAGTCTCCTGCGTGCGTTCGCGCGGGCTGCAGAAGATTGCCGCTATCGCCTCACGTGCCATGCGGTCTGCCAGATGCGAGGCCTGTGCCTTGCCGGCTTCGCCGAGGCAAACGCCGGCCATCCTTCCGGCAAGATAACAGCCGACATTGTCGTGCGCGGCGTGGCGCACCAGAAAGAACGTCGTCGTCATTCCGCGGCATCGAGCATCGGCTCGTCCTTGCCGGCGATAAAAGAGAGCGTGCGCTGGCGCGCTTCCGCGTCGGTGAACTGCTCGGGCGGCGATTTCATGAAATAGCTGCAGGGACCGGTCAGCGCGCCCGCGATACCGCGGTCGAGCGCCAGCTTGGCGCAACGCACCGCATCGATGACGACGCCGGCCGAATTGGGCGAATCCCACACTTCCAGCTTGAGCTCGGCATTGAGCGGTACGCCGCCGAAGGTCGTGCCTTCGACCCGGATATAGGCCCACTTGCGGTCGGTCAGCCACGGGACATGGTCGCTCGGCCCGACGTGAATGTTGCCGGGCTCCAGGGGAACGTCGATCTGGCTGGTGACGGATTGCGTCTTTGAGATCTTCTTCGATTCCAGCCGCTCGCGCTCCAGCATGTTGAGGAAGTCGGTGTTGCCGCCGAAATTGAGCTGGTAGGTGCGATCGATGCGCACGCCGCGCTCGCGGAACAGGTTGGCGAGCAGCCGGTGGACGATCGTCGCACCGACCTGGCTCTTGATGTCGTCGCCGATCAGCGGCAGGCCGTGCTGCTCGAAGCGCCGGCGCCACTCCGGCCGCGAGGCGATGAAGACGGGTATACAGTTGACCAAGGCACAGCCCGCCTCGAGCGCGCACTCGGCATAAAAGCGCGTTGCCTCCTCCGAACCGACAGGCAGATATGACACCAGGATTTCGGCGCCGCTTTCGGCGAGGATCTTGCTGATGTTGGCGACGGGTTCGTCGGCCTCCACGATCTCGTCACGCAGATATTTGCCGATGCCATCCAGCGTCGGTCCGCGTTCGACGCGGGCGCCGGTAGGCGCTACATTGGCAAAGCGGAAAGTATTGTTCGGCGCGCTGTAGATCGCGTCGGCCACATCGCGTCCGACCTTGCCCTTGGCGACGTCGAAAGCGCAGACCACTTCGATGTCCTTGACATGGTAGCCGCCAAGATCGGCATGCATCAGCCCGGGTATGGGCTCATTGCTTCTTGCGTCGCGGTAATAGGTGATGCCCTGAACAAGGGAGGAGGCGCAGTTGCCGACGCCGACTATTCCGATCCGAACTTTCTTCGATCCCACGAAACCGCTGCCTATGCTGTTGAAGGTAAGTTCTTCGTGCCAAACCGCCTGCCTCGCTGATTGTTCCTTGCCGGCTGCAAAAATCGTGCAACCGATGGTGGATCAAAGTAGCGCTCGCCGAGTTGTGCAGTGAGGCCAACCGGGACGGGACAATGATCGTCTATGGCGACCACAAGCGAATTGAGAGCGCGCGACATGTTCGCAGCTCGGCCTGCGAAGCGGCCGGGCACATTGCGGACATGCCCAGCGGGATCGAACGCCACGCAGCCCTGGTCGGCCTGTTCATCAAGACCTCGGAATTGGTCCAGGGCCTTGCCGATGCTGAATTCGAGGCCAACGGCATGGACAGGAATTCCCGACAGCGGATCGCGGGCGCAAATCTCCTGGTCGGCTTGGCCCGGGACGTGGGCAGATCGTGGAGGGCCGGATTCGCCGTCGACGGCCCGATCGATGCCGACGTGCCGCGAATGCTGGCCGAACTCGATTGCGACGGCGAAATCCTCATCGGCACGGCCGAGGGCTACGCCCATTACGCGCTCTATCCGGAAAGCTATTTGGTCGCCGCGCGGCAGTCGGGTCTCGATGCGAACACATGCGTAATCGGCATCCGCAGCATCGGCCTGGGGCTTGCAGCGATGGTGGCTGCAGCCATCGGCGCACAGGCACCCGTCGGTGTCCGTCCGATCGGTCATCCGTTTCGCAGGCGGCTTGCCGCCGATCCGGAACTGATCGGCGGCTGGAGGACAAGGCCATCGGCCCATTTCGCTGTCGTCGATGAGGGCCCGGGCCTGTCCGGCAGCTCGTTTCACGCCGTCGTCGCATGGCTGCAAGCGCTGGATATCGATGCCGGGCGCATCCATCTGTTCCCCAGCCATTCGGGTGGGCCGGGTCCCGAGGCATCGGCGGACATCCGTGAGGCATGGACGGTTTGCCAAAAACACACCGCGGATTTCGAACGGACTTTCCCCGCGGGATCCGCTCTGCCGGCGCTGCGGGATTGGGTGGCCAGGACGATCGGCCGCACAGCGGTCAGCCTGATGGAAATATCCGCCGGAGAGTGGCGTCGCTTGCATTATGGCTCGCAGGATCATTGGCCACCCGTCCACCGCGGCTTAGAGCGGCGAAAGTTTCTTGCTTCTGCGGGCCGGGAAAAATGGTCGGTCAAATTCGTCGGCCTCGGTGAAATCGGAATGCACAAGGCCGAGACTGCCAGGAGGCTGCATGACGCAGGCTTTGGCCCGGAAATTGCCGGGCTGTGCCATGGCTTTCTCGTCGAACGCTGGAGCGACGGTGCAACGCTGGAGCGGGCAAGGCATTCGAAACAAAAAATGGTCGCTCATCTGGCGCGCTATCTCGCCTGGCGCGCAGCCAATCTGCCCGCCTCCGGGCCGGGTGCCTCGCTGGAGGCGCTTGCCGACATGGCCGTGCGGAATACCAGCGAGGCGCTGGGCGAAAGCCGCGCGGCGGAGCTGCGGAACTGGTTCTCGAAACAGGCTTCACCAAAGACCATGCAGCGGGTCGAAATCGACGGGCGGCTTCATCCGTGGGAGTTCATCCTTTCGCGCGGCGGAACGCTGATCAAGACGGACGCCCTCGACCATTGCCGATCGCACGATCTGATCGGCTGCCAGGACATCGCCTGGGACATTGCCGGCGCCCGTGTCGAGTACAGCCTCTCCGACGCGGCGACTGCGGCACTGTGCAAAGCTGTCGAGGCGACTACGTCTCGTCCCGTCGATGCCAAACTGGTCCACTACTACGAGCCCTGCTATCTCGCCTTCCAGCTTGGCTTGTGGAGCATGGCTGAGCGATCGGGCGATGATCGGGAACAGATCCGGCTGGCGGCCGCGGCAAGACGTTACGCTGCCGCGCTGCTTCGTTTCCTGGAAAGCCAAGGCGACCTGCGGCCCTTCGAGCCCGATCAATCCAGCCGGCGCAGCATATCCGCTTCCTTTTCGAGGATGGCGGCTACCTCCTCGCGCTGAAGATGCGTCATCATCAGGCTCACACAACATTCCAGATAGGTGATAGAGGCGCGCCGCAGGAAGGCAGCCGTCTCCTTTGCGGCCATTTGTTCGATGTCTTTGGCGGATCGCTTCGGATGCACAGTCGTCTCCATGCCGGTACCTTGGCAGAACCAGAAGCTGGACGGGTTGTTCCCGCGACGAGAAAAAGTGACCAAATCCGAAACGACCGCGCGATCATACAGCGGCCAGACGCTCCTCGCCTCAGGCCGGCAGGTTTTGCAGCCGGCCTGATGCAGAACGCACGGTGGCGGCAATTCGACGTCTTCTGTCGATCATCTGCGCCGTCTCAAGCTCGGCAAAATAGCCGATCGTGTGCATCAAACCCTGCCTGAGCGGCACTTTTGGCGACCAGCCGAGAAGCTTTCTCGCGCGGGAAATGTCGGGTTGCCGACGACGAGGATCGTCTTGCGGCAGCGGCAGGAATTTCAGGCCCGATTTGGTTGCGGTCATGCCTCTCACCAGGCTCGCCAGTTGCAGGATGGTGAACTCCCCCGGATTGCCCAGATTAACCGGCTGGCGTGGATTGGGATCGACCTCCATCAGCCGGATCAAGCCGTCGACCAGATCGGAAACGTAGCAGAACGACCTGGTCTGCAGCCCGTCGCCGAATATCGTCAGCGGCCGTCTCTCGAGTGCCTGCATGATCAGATTGGAAACGATCCGTCCGTCCGCAGGGTCCATCCTGGGACCATAGGTGTTGAAGATGCGCGCGACACGGATATCGGCCTTTCCCATTCTCAAATAATCGAAGCATAAGGTTTCGGCGGTGCGCTTGCCTTCGTCATAGCAGGCGCGGGGCCCGATGCAGTTCACGTGGCCGACATAGTCTTCCTTCTGCGGATGCTGTTCGGGATCGCCGTAAATTTCGCTGGTGGACGCCTGCAGGAACCGGGCGCCATTGCGGGCGGCGAGCTCCAGCAGATTGAGCGTTCCGATGACGCAAGTCCGCGTCGTATGGACCGGGTCGGCCTGGTAACGCGGCGGCGAGGCCGCGCACGCCATGTTGAAGATGCGGTCAACCGGTTCGCCAAGCTCCAACGGTCGGCAAATGTCTTGCTTGATCAGCCGAAAATCCGGACGATCGGCGATCGATGCTATGTTCTCCATGCGGCCGGTAAGGAAATTGTCGACGCAGATCACGCGCCAGCCGGCCTGGAACATTGTCTCGCAAAGATGCGAACCGAGGAAACCTGCGCCGCCGGCGACAAGCACGGTCTTGGTCCGTTGCGCCTTTCTTGATAGCTGCATCTCTATCTTCTCCCGTCTGCGGGTCATGCTGCGCTCTCGACGTCCAGATCGAGAACAGAACCTGGCGATTTGGCCTGCGCCAGCAGCGAAACGAATTCGCGGGCTCTTGCGATGCTTGTGTGAGCTGCGAGGATGAGCACGCGCGCCTGCCTGGCCATGGCAAGCCGGGCGCCGTCGGATTCCCCGGACAGGATACCGACTACGTCCTCGGTCCTGCGAGCCGTGTGGATCGTCCGCTCTGGAAACAGGCTGTCCAGTCCGGCCCAGCTATCGCTGATGATCGCCGTGCCGCAGGCGGCTGCCTCGAAGAGGCGCACGCTGGGCGACCATCCGGCCGCGATCATGGAACTGCGCGTGACGTTCAACGTGTAGCGTTGGCGGCTGTAAAAGGCGGCGTGATCTGCCGGCGGCAGGTGTTCGATGCGATCCACATTGTCCGGCCAGGCGATTTCGCGCGGATATTGCGAGCCTGTCACGACGAAGCGGCGCTCTGGCATGCGACGCGCCGGTTCGAACAGCAGGGCCTCCAGCGTCGCCTGGCGGTCGGGGCTGTAGGTGCCGAGATAGCCGAGATCCCAGCGGATTGGATCACCGGTTCCGTGATGCCGTTCCGGGTCGACGGAGCAGTAGAGCGGCTCGGCCCGCCTCGCGCCGAATTCCGCCGTTAGACGGGCAAGCGTCGGCCCGCCGGTGAAGGAGAAGTAGACGTCGAAATACGGGACCTGCCGCCTGGCAATGTACTCGCAATCATCGGTCGAAAGCTTTGCCAGCGTGATCGGAGTGTCGATGTCGTAGAAGCAGAACTGACCCGTGCACAACGATGCCACGACGTCGATGATTTCAGGGCCTTCGGGAACGAAGGAGCCGACGACCACGATATCGGCATCGCGCAGGCAGCGCGCAAAATTGCGGCGAAGATCATCGATCGTTTCATAGTAGCGCAAGGCGCAGAAATCGGGATCGCGCAGATCCCGGTGACTTGCGTACCACGGCACGTCGCGTTCGAGAAAAGTGACGCGGTGGCCGAGTTCGTGGAGACCTTTAAGCAGCCCCCGAAAGGTGGTGGCATGGCCGTTTCCCCAGGATGAGGAGAGCGACAGGCCAAGAAAGACGATGTCGAGCGGCTTCGTCATTCGGCCGCCTCCACGGTCGGACGCTCGAAATGGCGCCTGAAGATGGCGTCGGCCAAAACGGCCCGTGTCGTATAGGTATGTTCGCCAAGTACCCGACGAAGCGCCGATGCCCCGATCGCCTTGGCCCGTTCGGCACTAAGGCTTTGCATGATCTCGGCGACGTCCTCGCCATCGCGCGCGACCAGGATTTCCTCGCCGGGTTTCAGGAACAGGTCGACGCCGAGCCAGGCGTCGGTGATGAGGCATGCGCCGGCGCCCGCCGCCTCAAAAACGCGCGTCGCAGGTGAAAAGCCATTGGCCGCCATGCTGTCGCGGCTGATGTTCAGCACCGCCTTGGCCGTGACGTTCAATGCATTGTGGTCGCGCGTGCCGACATGGCCGAGCCATCGGACATTGGCGGGCATCTGCTTGTCGCCCCAGCCCGATCCGCCGAGCAGGAAGCGCTGAACGGCGGAGCGGCCGGCCGGGTCGAGGAAGAAGGCCTCGACGCGCGCCTCGCGGTCCGGCAGCCGGTTGCCGAGAAAGGCGAGATCGCAGGCAAAGCGCATGTCCTTGCCGACCGGATGATGCGTTTCCGGATCGAGCGCGTTGTAGATCGGCACGCATTCGGCCGCCCCCATTGCCCGATAGGCCCAGACCACCGGGTCGCCGCCGCCATAGGTCAGCACGAGGTCGATTTCCTGCAGCGCGCGATGCAGCGGATGGTCGGGCTCGTCGCGCAACTGGCCAAGCGTCGCCGGCGCATCGACATCCCAGAATACGGTGAGCGCATCGGCACGGGCGTGATCGAGCACCGCCCGCAACAGTGCGTCGTCGGCGAAACCGACGCCGCTCGCCTTGACGACGATATCTGCCTCCGCCGCTCGCGCCGCCACCTGCATCATGGCATGCGGAGTGGCCTCGTAGACGACGACGGCACACCAGTCCGGCGCCTCGATGTCGCGGTTCTTCTGGCGATCGTAGACATCGGGCTCATAGAAGGTGATGTCGTAGCCGAGCCTGGCCAAGGCCTTGAGCAGCCCGCGGTAATAGGTGGCCGCGCCGTTCCAGTAGGACGACAGCAGGCTTGACCCGTAAAATGCGATCTTCATTCGGCGGCCTCCTTTGCAAGGATCGTGTCGGCGGCTTGGCGGCGCCCGCATTCGGCGAGCACGCCGAACAATTGATCCGCCCGGTGCCGGCATGTGTGCCGCAAGCGGATGGTCTCGAGGCCCGATGTCGCCAGAGAAGCGGCGAGGTCCGCGTCGTGCAGCACGGCGCGAAGATGACGCCGCATCTCGGAACCGTTGTTTGCAAACAGAAAATCTACGCCGGGCCTGAACAGGCATTCGACATCGGACCACGGCGCCGAAACGAGCGGGATGCCGCAGGCGAGCGCCTCGAACATGCGGATGGTCGGGATGCCGGGCAGGCTTTCGCGGTATGGACGCCGCGGGATGTGAACCGTGATGCGGTTCGCCGCGAACGCCTTCGGCACGTCGGCATTGGCGATCCAGCCTTCGCAGCGCAGGCCGGCGGCCGCAAGGTCGGCGAGCGCCTCCCGCGGATAGCGAACGCCGTGGACGGTTCCGCTCAGGCCGAGTTCACGCACCGGGCCGACCAGGAACTCCCTGATTTCGGCACTGCGCTCGTCGTCGCCCCAATTGCCGATCCAGATAAGGTCGGAACTACGCTCGATTTCAGGATGCGGCTGGAACAGGTGGTCATCGGCTGCCTCGTGCCAGGTGAAGACCCGCTTGCCCCATCCGGCGCGAAGATAGCTTTCCCGCAGCGCCTCGCCGAAGGCGAGCACGCCGTCGTAATGTTCAAGCCGCAAGGCGGAAATCGCTTGCGTGGCCGAGATAGCGCGATGGTGCGTGTCGTGGAACAGCAGCGTGAAACGGCCGCCAGTTGCTTTCGCCCTGCCCAGCCGCGCAACAAGGTCCGGCTCGGTCCACTCATGCACGATCACCACATCGGCGTCGGAGATCCAGGCTTCGTGGTCGAAAGCGGCATCGTAGGTCACCGGCATCAACTCGGGGAAGTCCTTCCGGAATCGCTCGATTGCGAAGGACCCTTTCTCGGCCAGCAGGTTCGACCGGCTCCAGCCGTCGGCGGGCTCCAGCGCGATAGCCTGGTGCCCGCGCGCGACCAGCTCACGCATGATGCCGCGCAGGAAATGTGCGTTGCCGTGGTTCCAGTCGGAAACGATCGAATGGGTGTAGAATAAAAATCGCATAATCAATTATCCGCCATGGTGGCCAGGGCCGCCTTGTCGTAGACGCCGCGCATGGCGGTCGCCTGTCTTGCCAATGAAAATCTGCGGCTTCGGCGAGCGGCTGCTTCACCGAGCTCTCGCCGGCGCTGCGCGTCGCTGCAAAGGCTGTTGACGCATCTGGCGAGATCGCCCGGATCGCGCGCGTCGAAGAACATGGCCGCCCCGTCCCACAATTCGCGATAGGTCGAGATATCCGCGAGCACCAAAGGCGTCTTCGACATCGCGGCTTCCAGCGTGGCCAGGCCGAACGGTTCGTAGAGCGACGGCGATACGAAAATGCCTGCCCGCGCCATCAGCGAGCGCACTTCCTCATGTGGCACCGGTCCGACGGGAACGGCGTGACTGAAGCCAACATGCTGGCCGTCCGGGCCTTGCAAGGAGCCGGCGACGAAGACCGGCCATTGCGTCAGGGAGGCGGCCTGGTCCAGCACCGCCGCATTCTTTCCTTCGTCCCACCAGCGCGCGGCGGCGAAAACCACCGATTCCCGTCTTTCGCTCTTCGCGCCGGGCCGCGCCCCGTTGCCGACGACGCTCAGGCGGGCGATCGGCCCGTAGCAGGTTTCGAGCATGTCGGCATGGCTGCGGCTGGGTGCAACGACAATGCCTGTTTTGTCGAAACCGCGCCGGTTGCGGTCCTTCTGCCAGGCCCATTCGCCGTCCGCCGCCTGTCCCTTGACGGCGTGGAACCATGTCACCACGCAGGAATGCGACACCGTCACGATCGGGCAGGGCACATCGAGCCCCGCGGCCTGCGTCGGCGCGTTGAGATGGACGATTTCGACGGCGTAGTCACGTATGAGCGGGTGCAGCTCCCGCTGCAATGTATCGAGGTCGTGCTCGTTGCGGGTCATCCAGTCGGGCGGCGTGTTGAGCCAGGTCAGCGCCGCGAATGACTGGGCCTCCTCCGCCTGCTGCCTGGACGGTTCCGGACCAAGCCCGGCAAGCACGACGCTGTCGCCGCCGGCGACCAATTGCCTGGCCAGATCGAGCGCATAGCGCCAGACGCCACCGACGGCATCGACGGTCATCAGTATGCGACGCGGCGGGCTCAGCGTCCGCAACATGTGGCCTCCAATTCAGCCAGCGGACGCGGACGCTTCTCCTGGATGTCGCTGAACGTTCGGAAGGATGCGAGGTAATGTTCATGCGCGCGCTCCCAGGCGAGATCGTCCGGCTCGCCCCAAAGTTCGCGGTAGCTCGGCGAACTCGGATAAGGATAGAGCGGCACCGGTTCGTTGGCCCAAACGCCGTTGTCGATCAGGTGCTTCCGCCAATAATCGACGAGCGCGGGATCGTCCTCGACCACGCCGATCAGATTGGCCTGCACGAACGGCACGTGGCGCCTTGCGTCGACCAGCAGCGCGGCCAGCTCCTCGGTGCCCAAACGGCAGCGTTTTGCCAGCATGGCGCGGCCTTCCACAGTCAGGCTTTCGAGGCCCGCCTCGATCGAGACGCAGCCGGCGGCACCGAGCAGCTTCAGCAATTCCGGCTTCCAGAGGTCAATACGGGTCTGCACGCCGAACTTCACATCGCGATCGACCAGCGCCTCCAGCAATGCCTTTTGCGGCAGGAAGATCTCGTCGATGAAGTAGATGTAGCCGACACCCTGTGCGATCAGCCGGTCGATCTCGGCGATCACTGCTTCGTGGTTCCGGCGGCGGTAGGCATCGCGGAAATCGATCTTGGCGCAGAAGCTGCAATTATACGGGCAGCCGCGCGACGCCTCGACCTCCGCGCCAAAGCCGACCTGGTTGTCGTCGAAGCGATGATGGTGGTGCGAATGCGCGGCAATCCAGTCCGACGGCCATTCGAGCGGCGGGTGATCGATGAACGAGCTCGCATGCACGCCGCCGTTCGAGACCAGTTCTCCATCCTCGAAATAGGCCGTGGACGGCACCGCGCTCCAGTCGTCGCGCCGGGCAAGTTCCGCGACCACTTCCTCGCATTCGCCGCGCACGACGATGTCGACGCCTAGCTTGCGCAAAGTCGGCGTCGGCGTCGCCGAGCCATGCGGCCCGACGGCGACGGTGCGACCGCCGCACCCGGCAAGATGATTGAGGAAATCGGCCGGCACCCGCAACTCGGGCGGTGCGCAGCGCCAGAACAGGTAGGTCGGCGCGGTGCTGACGACGGTCATGTCAGGCTCGAATGCGGCGACGCGATCGGCGAGCGCGGCGTTGTCGAGCTTCTGGATCTGCCCGTCCAGCATCAGCACCTCGTGGCCGGCGGCGTCGAGCAGCGCTTTCGAATAGCCGAGTTCGAGCGGCAGATGCGGCTGGCGGCAGCCGAAATAGATGCTGTCCTGGTACGTCCAGGACGGATTGACCAGAGCGACCCTCATGCCACGTACCTCGCCGGTTCGGGATGCGGGTCGAGGCGATGACGCTGCAGCCAGTCGGCGAGGTCGCGGATGCCGTTTTGCCACGGGACGTGCGCTTTCCATCCCAGCGCCGCCTCGATCGCGCGTGTGTCGGCGACGAAGAACGGTTGGTCGCCGGTGCGTTCGCGGTCGTAACGGATCGGAACGTCCCGTTTCGTTATGTCGCGAATCTCGTTCAGCAGCGTGCGCAGGCTGACGGCGTTTTGTGGTCCGCCGCCGAGATTGAATGCTTGGCCGCTGATTTCCTCGATCCGGTCGAGCACGGCGCGATAGGCCGCGACCGCGTCGGCAACGTGGAGGATGTCGCGCACCTGCTTGCCGTCGCCATAGATGGTGATCGGCCGGTCCGAGAAGGCGCTAAGCAGGAAGTGGGCGACCCAGCCCTGATCCTCCGTCCCGAACTGGCGCGGTCCATAGATGCAGCTCATGCGCAGCACCGCCGTCGGCAGGTCGTATGACTTGGCGTAGTCGAGGACATACTGGTCCGCCGCGCCCTTGGAGCAGCCATAGGGCGTGCAGAAATCGAGGCCGCGCGTCTCGTCGATGCCGTGCGCATGGATGGCCGCGTCGCGAGGCGCGTATCTGCCGTCCTCTTCGCGCATGGCGAGATCGGCAAGGCGGCCATAGACCTTGTTGGTGCTGGCGAAAACGACGGGGGTGCGCTTGCCGCTGCGGCGAGCGGCTTCCAGGACGTTGAACGTCCCGCGCAGGTTGACGTCGAAATCCTCGTCCGGTCGAACCAGGCTCGTGGTGACGGCGGTCTGCGCTGCAAAGTGGAAAACCGCCTTTGAACGCGCCACCAGCGGCGCGAGCGCCTCGGCGTCGCGGATATCGGCGATTTCGATGGTCAGGCGGCTGCCGTGCTTTTGCGTCAGCCATTCCAGGTTCTGCTCGACGCCGGGACGGCTCAGGTTGTCGATGACCAGCACCAGTTCGCCATCCGACAACAGGCTGTCGGCGAGGTTGGAGCCGATGAAGCCGCTGCCGCCGATAATGGCGATGGGCATTTCGCGAAAATCGGGTGACTCCGGTCTCATGATACCAGCCCTCGCGCTTCGAGTTCCCGCTTCATCTCGGCGCTGCGATCGATGGCGACCGTGTTGCGCACCCAGGCGACGAAATCGCCGAGCGAATGCTCCAGCCGGTACTGCGGCTGGAAGCCGAGCAGTTCGCGCGCCTTGGAGATGTCGGCAAAGCAATTGCGGATATCGCCGGAGCGTGCCTTGCCGAGGATTTCCGGCTGGCGGCCAGGCACGCCCATCGCTTCGGCGAGCAGCCGGGCGACATCGCTGACCGCGTAGGCTCGCCCGCTGCCGATGTTGATGACGTGGCCGCGTGCCTGCGGCTGTTCCAGCGCCAGCCGGAAGGCGCGGGCGACGTCGCGTACATGCACGAAATCGCGCTGCTGTTCGCCGTCCTCGAAGATCAGCGGCCGCTGGCCGTTGGCGATGCGCGAGGCGAAGTTCGCGAGGACGCCGGTATACGGGTTCGAGAGCGCCTGTCCGGCGCCGAAGACATTGAACAGGCGCAGCGCCACCGCATCGACCCCATAGGCTTCGCCGAAGATCAGTACGGCGCGTTCCTGGGCGTATTTCGTCAGCGCGTAAATTGAGGCGAGATCGACCGGTTTCTGTTCGTCGGTCGGCAGCGGCGACAGGACTTCACCTTCCGGGGACAGGGGATTCCATTGGCCGCTGCGGATATCGTCCGGCTGCCGTCTTGCATTGTCGATGCGCCGGCCGTCCGGCGTCGCATAGAGACCCTCGCCATAGACGCTCATCGACGAAGCAACGACGATCCGTTCGATCGGGCGTTTGATCAGCGCTTCCAGCAACGTGGCGGTGCCGAGGTCGTTGGCGCCGACATAGCGGGCGATCTCGTACATGGACTGGCCGACGCCCACTTCAGCCGCCAGGTGAATGATCGCGTCGACATCGTCGACCGCCTCTGAGATGGCGTCGCGATCGCGAACGTCGCCTTTGATCAGCTTGGCGCCTGGCGGCAGGCTGATTGCCTCGCCACCATGCACCTGGTCCAGCAGCGCATCGAGAATTGAAACCCCATAGCCATGTTCAACGAGTTCCTGGGCGACGTGGCGGCCGATAAAACCGCAGCCTCCCGTGACCAGTATACGTTTCACGACAACTCCTCATACGAATGGCTTTGCCGCCCCAAACTTCCGGGCGAAAGGTTTGTTCCCTTGCTTCAACAAAGTTCCCGGAACGCTGCGCTCCGAAAGCGACCCCGCCTCGGGCTGGGCACGGGAACATCGAAGCGCGCTTGGTGTTAGGAGCCATAATCAACCAACCGCGCGCACATGCCGGGCAGCAATGCATCTGCTGGTTGTGTGAGGGCAGACCGGAGCAACGCGTGAGATCTCGCGGCCTGCGGTGGAATCGAAGGGAGATTGCGATGTCTGAATCCAGGACGACCACCGATCACGACGAAATCCGCCGTTGGGCCGAGGACCGCGACGGGCGACCGGCGGTGGTGCGCACCAAGGGCGAGGGAGGCATACTGCGCATCGACTTCGGCGAGCCTGAAGAGACGTTCGAGCCTGTCGAATGGGACGAGTTCTTCAGGATCTTCGATGAGAACGAACTGGCCTTCCTCTACCAGGATGAGACCAGCGGCGGAAAGACCAGCCGCTTCAACAAATTCGTCGAACGCAGCCGGAAGTAGGATCGCGGCAAACAGCGGCCACGGTCAGTGCAGCAGGTTTGGCCCGCGTGCCCTGACGATGTTTCGCATGATGCCGTTGAGCCAGTCCTCCGTGGAGGAGCCGGATCGTCTCTTGTCGATTTCGCCGATGGCCTGTTCGAGCGTTCGCTCGACCAGCCGGTCGGAGGCCTCCACATCTCCCAGCAGCAGGCGCGCCGCGAGCCTGAGCTTGGGCAGCAGCGAAAATACGTCGTCCGAGGGCTCCGACGATCGGCCTCCTTTCGATGCCGACGTCTCGGCTGGGAAGAGAGCATCGAAGACAGCCTGGCCGTTCGAGGATTTTCGGAGGCTGCTGGCATAGCGAAGGCGCTCAGGAATAACGATGTCTTCGTCGCCGCTGAAAAACACGAACGGCACGCCACGGCGCATCAACTCGTCGGCGATCGGGAATACCCGTCGTCCGTTGAGATTGACGTCCAGGATCGCGGCCTCCGCCTCGTCCGTATGTTTTGATGCCTGTTCGACCGTCGCCACCGGGCCAAGCACCACGGCGCCCATCTTGCTGAAGTAACGTGCAAGATCGCCCGCCAGCATCCATTCGTCCTCGACGATCAGGATATGCAAGCCTTGCAGGTCGCGCACCTCATTGTTCCTTCTTCCTGCGGGATTTACGGCTGTCGGCGCGGACTTCCGCAAAATGGCGGGCCAGGACCTCTTGCAACCGTTCCGCGAGCGCGAGCAGGCGAGGCGGGATGTTTTCAGATACCGGGAACTTGGTCAGATCCGGCGAGGGCAACAGGATTCGCTTGGCCGGCTTTATTTCAGGTGGTCGTCTTGCCATTGGAACCGCCTCCGAAGTCAAATGTTAATGCCCAGCCGCGGTGCTTTGTTCCGTTACTGGACTATTTACTGGCCTCAGGCTCGGCCCGGTCTTAGTCTGAGGCGTGATTAGGGTCTGAGGCCCGATTTGACGGCTTTGTGTTCGCGGCTGTTACCAGGGGCTTGGCGTGGCATCCCAGAATGGCAGATTTCCCATAGTCGGCGTCGGTGCATCGGCCGGCGGCATTCCGGCGATGGAGGGCTTGTTCAAGGGAATGACCGGCGGCACCGGCATGGCGTTCGTCGTCGTCACGCACCTCAGCCCGGAGCGGGAAAGCCTGCTGCACGAGGTCATCCGACGTTACACCGAAATGCCGGTCTTGGTGGCCGAGGAGGGGGCAGCGGTCCAACCCGACCAGGTCTATGTGATGCCGCAAAACGTCGTTCTCACCATCCGTAAGGGCGCGCTTTCGCTGCGCCGGCCGAACACGTTCAGCCGCGAGCGCAAGCCGATCGATATCTTCTTCAGCGCATTGGCCGAGGACCAGGGCGAGTATGCCGTCGGCATTATCTTGTCGGGTGGCGATTCGGACGGCACGCTCGGCGCCAGGGCAATCAAGGAGCATGGCGGGCTGACCATTGCCCAGGCCTCCAACGGTTCCGGCCCGCGCAATCCAGCCATGCCGCAGAGCGCGATTTCGAGCGGCCTGATCGACATAGCGGCGCCCGCCGAGCAGATCGGTGCAAAGCTTCAGGCGTTTGTCCGCAGTTTCGACGTGCTGAACGGCCTGACCGAAGCAGACGACGAACACAAGGCCGAGATGGATCGAGCCCGCGATGAAATCTACACCATTTTGCGCAGCCATTCCGGTCACGACTTTTCCGGCTACAAGGCCAAGACGTTCCTGCGTCGCGTAAAGCGGCGCATGCAGATAACGCAGCTGCAGTCGATCACCACCTACACAGAACGGCTGAAAAGGGATCCGGACGAGGTGGCGAAGCTGTTTCGCGACCTCCTCATCAACGTCACCAGCTTTTTTCGCGACGCCGACGCGTTCAAATTGCTGGAGGACAAGATCATACCGCAGATTTTCGAAGGCAAGAACGCCTCCGATGCGGTGCGTGTGTGGGTGCCCGGCTGCGCCACCGGCGAGGAGGTGTTCTCGATCGGCATGCTGATGCGCGAGCGCATGGAGAAACTTTCGGCGCAGCCGCGCGTCCAGATATTCGCGACCGACATCGATGAGCCGGCGCTCGCGGTGGCGCGTGCGGCACGTTATCCAGAAGCGCTGCTGCACGGGCTTTCGCCCGAGCGCAGGCAACGCTTTTTCCACAGTGACGGCGAGAGCTATGTGCTCGGCAAGGAGGTGCGCGAACTGTGCATCTTTTCGCCGCACAGCATTATCCGCGACCCTCCCTTCTCGCGCATCGACATGATTTCGTGTCGCAACCTGCTGATCTATTTCGGCCCGCAGATCCAGAACCGGGTCATCCCGATCTTCCACTACGCGCTGCGCCCGGGCGGCTATCTGTTCCTCGGGACCTCGGAAACCATCGGTCAGCACGGTGACCTGTTCGCCACGGTCGACAAGAAGCAGCGGATATTCCAGGCGCGGGAACATGCCACGCCGCGGCCGCCGGTCCTGATCGGCAATGGCCGCACGGGTGCCCTTCCGGTCGGACGCGGCGGCTCGAAGAAGGATGCGACCAGCCATTCACTGCGCCAGGCGATCGAGGCTCAGGTGCTGGAGCGGTTCGCCCCGCCTCACGTTCTGGTCAATGGCGATGGCGACATCGTCTACTATTCGGCGCGGACGGGCAAATATCTGGAAGCGCCGCAAGGCGCCCCGAGCCGGCAGTTGCTGACCCAGGCCCGCCACGGGCTGAGACTGGAACTGCGCGCCGCGTTGCGGGAAGCAGCCACGACGCGCCGCACGGTCGTGCGGGAGAATATAGCGGTCGAGGAAGACGACGAACAGCTTCAGTTCATTACATTGACGGTCGAGCCATACACGGAACGCGGTAATGGCGAGCCCCTCTACCTCGTCCTGTTCAATCCGGTGGGACAGTCCCAGATCCGCTCCGAGCCGGCACACGAAAGCCGCGGCACCGACGACGCGGCCGATCTCGAGCGGGAGTTGCGCGACACACGCGAGCGGCTGCAATCGACCATCGAGGAATACGAAACCGCGCTGGAGGAAGTAAAATCTTCGAACGAGGAACTCGTCTCCGTCAATGAAGAGGCGCAGTCGACCAATGAGGAGCTTGAGGCCTCGAAGGAGGAGATGCAGTCGCTCAATGAAGAGCTAAACACCATCAACGCGGAGCTGACCGGCAAGATAGAGGAACTCGATCGCGCCAACAGCGATCTCAGAAACTTGTTCGAAAGCACGGAAATCGCCACCATCTTCCTCGACCGCAACCTTGTGGTGCGGACCTTTACTCCCGCCGCGTCGTCGTTCTTCAACTTGCGTCCGTCCGATGTCGGCCGCCCGCTGACCGATCTTTCGAGCCGACTCGACTACCCCGAGTTGAAGCGGCACATCCAGGCGGTGTTCGAGACGGGAGAGACCCTGAACCATCACCTTGCGCGCGATGACAACGGCCGGTTTCACCTGGTTCGCATCAACCCTTATCGGGACAAGAGCGGCGGCGTCCAAGGCGTGGTCGTGACCATGATCGACGTGACGACGCTGGCGCAGGCGGAAGAGCGTCAGCAGGTGCTCATCTCGGAGCTGAACCATCGCGTCAAGAACATGCTGGCGGTCGTCGCCAGCATCACCAACCGGACCCGTGAAAACTCGGCGTCGAAAGACGAGTTCGCCGACGCCTTGATCGGCCGCCTGCAGGCGATGTCACGAGCATACAGTCTGCTCTCGCGAGAAAGCTGGACCGAAGCTTCCGTCGAGGAACTGCTGCGCCAGGAACTCGATCCCTTCGGGGCCGAACGGTTCGAACTCCATGGCAAACGGGTGAGCCTCAAGCCGGTACAAGGGCTTTCCTTCGGCATGGCAATCCATGAACTGGCGACGAATGCCGCTAAATATGGCGCCCTTTCGAAACCTGCCGGGCGGATAGTCGTGAAATGGTCGGTGGCGGACGGAACCTTCAGGCTCACTTGGCGCGAGAAGGGCGGCCCCCGCATCAAGGAGCCAACCGACAGCGGCTTCGGCCTTACCCTTCTGCGCGGAGAAATCGGCTACCGGCTGGGCGGAAAGGTTGAAACAACTTTCCACTCAAATGGTTTGGAGGCGGAAATCGCATTCCCTCTGACCCGTGAGGGCTCGTCGTGACCGGAAAGATGCGTGTGCTGATCGTCGAGGACGAATGGCTGATCGCCGACGACGCGGCGGCTTACCTGCGCAAAGCCGGCCATCAGGTGGTTGGACCTGTTTCGTCGGTAACGGCGGCACTCCGGCTCGTTGGCGAAGGCGGGATCGACGCCGCGTTGCTGGATATCCAGTTGAACGACGAGACCAGTTATCCGATCGCGGAAGCGTTACGGATGCGCGGTGTTCCGTTCGCCTTCCTCTCCGGGTATGGCGAACGCGAAATTCCAGCCGGGTTCCGCGCTTGCAGGATGGTGCAGAAGCCGGCGAGCCAGAGTGCGATCCTGAATGCCGTGGATGAACTCGCGCGAGCCGGCTGAGATCGCGATTGAAAGTCGCGCCAGGTCACATCGGCGTGGTGCGTGCCTGCCGCGAACGACGAACGCCTATGGCAATATCCGCACCGGTACCGATTTGACCGCCGGAACATGAGCCCTCTCGGCTCTGTGCCACAAAGGAACCAGCGGGTTGAGCTCGGGGTAGTAACCGGCACAATTTCCCTCCGGCACCGAGTAAGGCGTGATGCGCAGTCCGTGCACGCGGCGCTCCACACCGTCCCGCGCGTTGGCTTCGAGATCGACCTCCTGTCCCGCGCTCAAACCGAGGCGCTGGATATCCTTTTCATTCATCAACAGCACCATACGTGTGCCGCTGATGCCGCGCAGCCGGTCGTTGTAGCCGTAGACGGTGGTGTTGAACTGGTCGTTGGAGCGCACCGTGATCAGTGTCAGCACATCATCGCCGGCGACATCGATGTCGGGATCGGTTTCAAGGCCACTTGGCAGCTTGAAATTGGCCTTCTTGTTCGGCGTCTCCCACACCCGCTTGCTCGCCTTGATGTCGCGATGGAAGCCGCCGGGCGTCAGGAAACGCTCGTTGAAGTCGCGGAAATGTTGGGGGTAGCAGCGCTCGATTTCGTCGCGGATGCGGGAATAATCCCCAACCCACTCATCCCATGGGATCGAACTCCTGCCCGGCACCGTGGCCTTGGCGAGTTCGGCGACGATCCTGGGCTCTGAAAGCAGATGCGGCGAAGCCGGAGGTCGCGATCCGAACGAGCCGTGGATACAGGCGGTGGAATCCTCTACCGACACCCTTTGGTCGCCGCTTGCCTGATGGTCTCTTTCCAGCCGTGACAGGCAAGGCAGCAAATAGGTTGCCCGGCCGGCGGCCAGGTGACTGCGGTTGAGCTTGGTCGCGATCTCGACATGCAGGTCGAGCCCACGCCAGGCTTTCTCGACCAGGCCGGTTTCCGGCACGGCCCGCACGAAATTGCCGCCGAGCCCGACGAAGCCCTTGACCGATCCGTCGATGACGCCTTCGCAGGTTTCGACCGTATCGAGACCTTTTTCGCGCGGCGGTTCAAAGGCGTAGAATTCGGCGAACTTGTCGAGCGGGACGAGCTCGGGTTTTTCCGATATGCCGACGGTGCGCTGCCCCTGGACATTGGAATGGCCGCGCAGCGGCGAAATGCCGGCGCCGGGTTTTCCGATATTGCCGCGCAGCATCAAAAGGTTGCACAGCATCTGGACGTTCTCGGTGCCGTGCCGATGCTGGGTCAAGCCCATGCCGTAATTGCCGATCACCGCGTTGGCATGGCTGTAGACCTCGGCGACATGCTCCAGGTCGGTCTGCGCAATGCCGGATCGCGCGACGATATCGCTCCACTGGGTTTTGCGCAGGAAGGCTTCGAATTCGGCGAAGCCATGCGTGTGTTCGGCGATGAAAGCCGTGTCGAGGACACGCGTCCTGCCGCTTTCGCGGGCGTCGTCGTCGAGCGCCAGCAACGCCTTGGCGATACCCGTCATCGCGGCGATATCGCCGCCCGAACGAACCTGGAAGTAGTCGCTGGACATTTTGGTACCCGGTCCGGGCGACAGCATGTCGAGGGGGTTTTGCGGATTCTTGAAGCGCTTCAGTCCCCGCTCGGGCAAGGGATTGAAAGTGAAGACGGGCACGTTGCGTTGACGTGCCTCCTGCAGCGGATGCAGCAGGCGCGGCGCCGTCACCCCGGTGTTGTGCCCGAAGAAGAACATCATGTCGCATTTCGCAAAGTCTTCGAGCTGCACGGTCCCGACCGGCGAACCGATCGATTCCGGCAAGCCGACCGAGGTCGATTCGTGACACATGTTGGACGAATCGGGCAGGTTCGAAGAGCCATAGATCCGCGCAAAAAGCTGGTACACGAACGAGGCCTCGAGCGAGGCCCGGCCGGACGTGTAGAACACCACCGATTTGGGATCGAGCCGCCGCAGTTCGGCAGCGATGTCGCGGAATGCATCGTCCCAGGAAACCGGCTCGTAACGGTCGGTGGCGGCATTGTAGCGCATGGGCTCGGTAAGCCTGCCCTGCTTCTCAAGATCGTGGTCCGGCCAATCGAGCAGTTCCGTCACCGAATGCTCGGCGAAGAAAGCCGGTTCGCAGCGCAGCTTGGTCTGGTCCCACATCGTCGCCTTGGCGCCGTTTTCACAGAATTCGAAAGGCCTCGGCTGGGCTGGCTTTGCCCATGAGCAAGACACGCACATATAGCCGTCGGCCTTGTTCTGCTTGAGCAGCGTGCTCCATATCCCGGACAACAGCAGGCCTTCGCCGCGCGCCTTGCGGACCAGGGATTTGAGCGATCCCCAGCCGCCTGTCGGGTGGTCGTATTTCTTGGTTTCGATGCGATCGGTTACGGCGGGTTTCATGCGAGCCACTCCCTGTAAGAAGAGCATGCATAAGAACCCGCCGTAAGGCTGAATGTTCCGGGCCGGGTCCGTACCGTCTCGCCGGAACCATTTCCGCCATCGTTTGTTCGGCCCGAAGAAAGGAGCCGCGCGAAATGGAGCGACGTAACGCGTTAATTGCGATGGTGATTTCGGCCATCATCATCGTCGGCTTTCTCATCGGCTTTTTGTACGGCGATATGGGCTGGCGAACTTCGCCGCTCAAAAGAGCCCCTGAACAGAACCAGGGTGGCAATGCTCCGGCCGATACCTCGCCTGCCGCCGGCATCAAGAAGAACCCCAAGGAAAATACCGAAATGCCAGGCCAGCAATGAGTGAGGTCAGCAATGAAGGCAGGTAATGCCACGAACTGAAACGGGGTCCTGTTTTTGCGGCGCCATAACGGCGGAGATGCGCGGCGAGCCGTTCTGGATTTGCTCCGATCACGATGACGACTGCCGCAAGGCGATAGGAAGCCCGCTAACGGTGTGGGTCGGCTATCGGCCTTCCGAATTCACATTGCTCACCGGCACGCCCAAGACCTATTCGAAAACCCCCGGCGTGCTCCGGTCCTTCTGTGCGGATTGCGGAACATCGATCGGCTATGTCGACCAGGGCCTGCCCGACGAACTCTATCTGTCGATCGGCTTTCTCGACCACCCCGAACGGTTTCCGCCGCAGGCCCACGCATATTGGGACATGAGGCTTCCCTGGGTCGACTTTCCAGACGAGCTGCCGCGGGTGGGAAGGTATTCGAGGCGGCGCGATCCCGCTTTCGGAAATCCGGCGGACCGCTAGCCTGCTGCCCGCTTGGAGGTGGAAAACGTACCGTTCGCAGTTTCGTACGAATACGACAATTGGCGCGCGGCCGAAAACGCGCAATTATAGGCCAATGGGCCGCCGTTTGGATGACAAGCTCGATTGCAAGGCGTGCGGGACGATCCTGATGGAAATTCCCGACAACCCGAAGGATTCGACGCCGATCTATTGCAGCAATTGCGGCGCCTATCTTGGCGAATGGGGCGATCTGCAGGAGGATTTCTTCAGGCAGGCGTTCGGTGCCCAGGCCTTCGATCTGAACAACGGAAACATCATCAAGAAATAATCCTGGATCCCGCCGGCCAAGCCACCGCCTGCGGGCCCGGCTATTCGCGGCAATTGCCGTTCGGACCGGGCCATCGGGAACCTTTCTCCCGAGCCGCTTGTTTGGGTGACGGAAGGAGACACGCCATGAGCACAAAACCTCCCCCTGTGCCGCCGAAGAACCTGAGCCCAAAGGGCACCGGTGACAAAAAACCGGTAGCAGCCGACCAGGCACCGCAATCAGCCGTTCCGGATCCCGACAAGCAGGGCCAGCAAGGCAATACGAAGGTCAACACCACCCATCAAGGCAACGTCCAGGATCGCTAGGTCATGTCCACGTCGAAGAAGACTCCTGCCAGCATCCGCCAGGGCGGTCCCGGCGCCGCGCACGAAAACGCCAAGAAGCCGCTGAGCGTCGAAAAGCCGCCGGCCGACTCCGACCGTCGCAGCCACAGCAAGGTTTCCGGCGGCGGCGGCGAACACGACAGCCACCATACCCACGACCCCGAAAAGAAAGGCGACACCCGGTCCGCGCATCAGGACAAGTGAAGTCGGCCGGCGACGCGACGATCGGTGAGGTTCGAGCGAAGTGTCAGCGGGGACGGCGCGCCGAGGCAATCGGCACGACGTTGTCGACCACCGGCAAGTCGAACAGCATCGGAAGCCCCCGCGTCGCGGCCATCTCCACGATCAGTTCTTCGATGGAGTGATCGGTCAGACGCGTCTCGACGCCCAGCCGGATCATCGCCGCCAGCTTGTGCACCGGCACCGGCACGGACTTCGCCCGGTCGTCGAGCAGCTTGCTGATTTCGATCACGACGTCGGCGTCGATATTCCTGGGCAAGTCTCGCATAAGCGCCTCCCCGCCAAACGAAACGAAAAGCCCGCCGCACCTTTCGATACGGCGGGCGATCCAGTAATGCGTACCGGCGAGGGATCGGGGTGGGCGTGCCGGCGCGCGCAGATCGCAAGTAATTTTAGTTAAATCCGTCAACTTCGATGTGTCACGGAAAAACGTCTGTACGTTTTTTACCGAACCGCGCGGATCGTTAGCTGTCCCCGCCGTGGCGCGGCGCGGCAGCACGGATGGCGCGATCCATTGCCCTCCGGACAGCGAACTCAAACAGTATACATTATAAACTTAAAACATCTTGCCAGGTGATCCAGCCTATGCTCCACTTGAGCCGGGAACATGGCTGATAGGTGGATTTCTGCCGACACGTGGCTGCATTTCAAACGGCACGACTGCGAGAACACAGCCTCAAACAATATACGAAATCTTCGCATGGGAAGGCGTGGATGACGGAAACGATAGAGCTCAAACGGGTTGGCGATGGCAATCTGCGTGCCCAGGTCTATCAACAAATCCGGCTGACGATACAGCATGGCGAATTGGCGCCTGGCCAGAAGCTCGTCGATGTCGATATTGCCGCCCAGCTCGGCATTTCCAGAATGCCTGTCCGTGACGCCTTGATGCAGTTGGTGCATGAGGGCTATCTCGTCGGCACGACACGCGGCTTCACCCTGCCCACGCTTACCGCGACGGATGTCGCCGACATCTTCGAGGTCCGCCGCCTGCTTGAGCCACGGGCCGCCGCGCACGCGGCACGGACACTTGACGCCGCTGGCCTCAAGACCCTGGCAGCCGCGCTTCGGGAGGCCGAGGCTGCGGCCGCCGCCGGCGATGCCGACCGCTTTTTCCAGGCCAATTCGGCATTCAGGAATTGTTGGCTCGGCGCCGTCGAGAACGAGCGCCTTTCCCAAACGATTGCAAGGTTCGCCGACCATGTGCTCGTCGTGCGCTTAAGGACGCTGTCGCACCAGCCGACGCAGGCCGTCATCGTTGCCGGCATGCGCGCAATCTATGAGGCATTCGTCAAGCGCGACGCCGTCGCCGCTTACGACCGCATGACCCACTTCATTCAGAACGCCGAGGAGCGTTTCATGAAGCTTAGCCCACCGTTTCAAAACTCCAACGGTGAAGGTGAGGGCATGTCGCGGCAGGGGAAAGCATGATCAGGAAGCAGCACCCGCTGAAAGGGCCGAACAGGTTCAAGCTCGGCGTATTTTCAATGAACGCCGATGGCGGCCTGGCAATGACTACCGTCCCCGAGCGCTGGCGTGCCCGCTGGGAGGACAACCTCAATTCCGCCTGCATCGCCGACCGCGCCGGCCTCGAGTTTCTGCTGCCGATCGCCCGCTGGCGCGGCTTCGGCGGTTTGACGCATGTGCGGGAATGGTCGTTCGAGACTTTCACCTGGGCGGCGGGCCTTGCTGTCGCCACGGAAAACATCGGCCTGTTCATGACGGTGCATGTGCCGCTGGTTCATCCGCTGCAGGCTGCAAAAGCGCTGGCGACGGTCGACCACATCTCCAATGGGCGGGCCGGCTTGAACATTGTCTGCGGCTGGAACCCCGACGAGTTCGCGATGTTCGGGCAGACGGTCGGCGATCGAACCTACGATCAAGCGGAGGAATGGATCAACATCATCGTGCGTGCCTATCAATCGAGGGAGCCGTTCGACTTCGGCGGCGAGTTCTATGATCTGAAGGGGGTCGTCAGCCGGCCGCCAAGCCTGCAGGCGCCGCGACCGGTGACCATGAACGCCGCCTTCGGCGCGCCGGGGCGCAACTACGCAGCGCGCCACTGCGATTATCTGTTTTCGACGTTTTCCGAAATTGCCGACGGCCGTGCGCATGTGGTCGACATCACCAACCGCGCGGCCGAAGTCGGGCGCGAAGTCGGCGTCTGTACAGTTTGTCACGTCGTCTGCCGGGAGACCCAGCAGGAAGCCGAGGATTACTACCGGCACTACGCGTTGGAATGCGCGGACGAGGGTGCGGTCGACGAGCACATGCGCAAGAAGAAGGAATTCGCGAACTCGCACGATGCGAAGGCTTTCACCGAATATCGGCAAAGGTTCGCCGGTGGTGCCGGGACGTTCCCGCTCATCGGCACGCCGGAAAAGATCGTCGACGACCTCACCGAGATCATGGAACAGGGTTATTCCGGCGCCGCCCTCACATTCGTCAACTACACCTACGAATTGCCCTTCTTCTGCGACCGCGTGCTGCCGCTGATGCGCCAGGCCGGGCTTCGAGTAAATTGATGCCGGCGGCCGCCATTCCGACGCCGTGGGTGGATGGGCACGACTCCATCAATCCGCGCGCGTTCAAGCAGGCTATGCGGGCCGTGGCGGGCTCGGTCGCCATCCTCGCGTCGGAACATGACGAGATCGGTTTTTGCGGCATCACGGCGACGGCTCTCTGCTCGTTCAGCGCCGAGCCGCCGTCGCTGCTGGCTTGTGTCAACCGCGGCAGCACCTTTGCCTCGGTCATTCACGAAGGTTTGCCGTTTTCGGTCAATCTTCCCGCCGGCGACCAGGAGAACGTTGTACGTGCCTTTGGCGGCATGACCAAAGCCAAGGGCGCCGCGCGGTTCTCGTCCGGATCATGGGTGCGTGGCGAAACCGGCGCGCCCTTGCTTGTCGGCGCACGGGCAATATTCGAATGCCGGGTGGCCGAAATCATCGTGCGGGCATCGCACATGATCGTCATCGGCATCGTGTCGGGCGTTGCGCTGGACCGCGCTCATCGATCGCCGGTCTTCTACGCGCATGGGCGGTTCCTGACAGTAGGAGATGATGCCAACTAACCGCCGTTCACGCGGCGGCGCGGCGATTGCAATTTTAGATCGAACCCGATCATGGACGAACTATCAAAGGGAGTATGGCAATGCGCATTTGGAAATCCCTTGTTCTGGCTGCACTCATGTCGGGTGTGGCGGGTAGCGCCGCGGCCGAAGAGGTCGTCCTCAACGCCGTGCATTTTACGCCGACGCAGAACGGCTACGCGCAGAGCTTCCTGAAGTTCGTTCAGAAGGTGAACGAAAAGGGCAAGGGCGTGGTCCAGATCAACGTCCGTGGCGGGCCGGAGGTCATTCCGCCGATCCAGCAGGGCGCGGCGCTCAGGAGCGGCCTGATCGATGTGATCGACACACCGGCAGGGCAGTTCCTCGAACTCGTGCCCGAAGGCGAGGTTTTCTCCGCATCGACGAAGACGCCGTGGGAGGTTCGCGACAATGGCGGCTGGGACTTCATCAGCGGGATTTTCGAGAAGAAGGCCAATGCCCATCTGCTGGCGCATGTCGACGCGGGCTCGGGCTTCAACGTCTTCACCGTCGACGAACCCAAGCTCAACAGCGAAGGCAGCATCGACTGGGGCAGTCTGAAGATCCGCTCGTCGCCGCTCTACCGCGATTTCCTTGAATCCTTGGGCGCAACGGTGATCGTGCAAGCGCCGGGGGATGTCTATACCTCGCTCGAGCGCGGCGTCGTCAATGCCAACGCGTATACCGTGTTTGGCTATGCGTCGTTCGGCTGGGACAAATTCACCAAATACCGTGTCGACCCGCAGTTCTTCAAAACCGACGTGCTGATCTCGATCAACAAGGCCAAATGGGACACGCTGTCGCCCGAAGCGCAGAAGCTGCTTGCCGACACGGCCGTCGAATACGAGCGCGCGAGCTATGACGCCAACCTTGCCCAGTCCGAAAAACAGGCACAGGCGATGATCGACGGCGGGCAGAAGGTGATCAGCTTGACCGGCGCCGGCCGCGACAAATTCCTGGCGGCTGCCACGCAGGCGAGCTGGGCGAGAATGGCCAAACGCGATCCCACCAACATCGATCAGTTGAAGAAATTCTTCCAGTAGCCCGAGCCGAGGGTGCCTTGCGTGCCCTCCATCAAAGCTGGGCCAAGAGGACGAAGGTGGACATGGGGGTCGTCGGGCATGGACAGATTGTTTGCAGCGATTGGGAAGCTGAGCCTTGCGTTGGCGGCGGCGGCAAAAGTGGTGCTTGGCCTCATCATCGTCGCGGTGGTTGCTGATGTGTGCGTCCGCAATCTGGGCCTGAGGCCGCTTGCCTGGGCGGTGTCGGCGACGGAATACGGCCTGCTCTACGCGGCATTCCTGCCGATGCCCTGGCTGGTCCACAGCAAGGGCCATGTCTTCGTCGAGTTCCTGCGCCAGGCGCTGCCGGTGCGGGCACGGGTGGTGCTTGAAAAGCTGGTCTATCTCGCCTGCATCGGCGTCAGCCTCTACCTCGGCAGCGTCGCTCTGTCTTCGCTGACAAGTGCCGTTGCGGGCGGCGAATACGAAACGCGCAGCTTCGATATGCCGAAATGGCTGGTCTTTCTGCCCATCATGCTCGCCTTCTATCTCTCGGCGCTGGAATGGCTCAGATATCTGCTCGGCCGTGACACGCTGTACACGCTCGATCCGCTGGAAATGGAAGGGCTCTGACCGGTGGCCTGGCTGTTTCCATTCGCCGTGCTCGTTGGCACCATCCTGGTGTTGATGGGCCTTGGGCTGCCGGTCGCCTTCGCGTTCTTCGTCACCAATGTGATCGGGCTGTATCTGTTCTTCGGCGGCTCGATCGGCGTGACGCAGATGGTCGCCAACTTCTCCGACGCTGTCTCGACCTACGCGCTTGCCCCGCTGCCGATGTTTCTCGTCATGGGCAGCCTGTTCTTCCGCTCCGGCCTCGGCGAGAAGGTCGTCTACGCGCTCGACCTGTGCATCGGCAATCTGCGCGGACGCCTCGCCTATGTCGTGCTGGCCGCCGGCACGATCTTTTCCGCGCTGTCGGGCTCGAGCCTCGCCAATACCGGCATGATGGGCTCGCTGATGGTGCCCGAGATGCTGAAGCGGGGCTACAAGCCGCACATGGCCTACGGCCCGGTGCTTGGCGCCGGAAGCCTTGCCGTCATCATCCCGCCATCCTCGCTGGCCGTCTTGCTCGGCTCGCTGGCCCAGATCGACGTCGGCGCGCTGCTCATAGCGGGGGCTCTGCCGGGACTGCTGCTCGTTCTCATGTACGCGGCGCTGATCTTCGCGCAGACAAAGATCGATCCGGACGCCGCTCCGCACTATCCGGTGCCCGCCGTCCCCGCGGCCGAGAAGGTGAGGGCGGTCGCCGTCAACATCATTCCGATGAGCGTCATCGTGTTCATGGTGGTCGGCACGATCATCCTTGGAATAGCGACCCCGACCGAGTCGGCAGGCCTCGGCTGTGCCGCTGTCTTCGCCTTGTTGTTTGTCTACCGGCGGTTCAGCTGGTCGGTTGTCTGGAAGTCGCTGGACGATGCGATGAAGGTCACCGGCATGACCTTCCTGATCATCTCGGCTTCGACGACGTTCTCGCAGATATTCGCCTTCTCCGGCGCCTCCAACGGCTTTATCCAGTTCATCGTCGGCTACGATCTTGGACCGTATCCCATGCTGCTCATGATGGTGCTCGTCATCCTGCTGCTCGGCATGTTCATGGATCAGGTCTCGATGATGCTGATCACGCTGCCGATCTTCCTGCCGATCGCCCAGCAATTCGGCTACGAGCCGGTATGGTTCGGGCTGATCCTGCTGCTCGCCTACGAGGTCGGCTTCACCACGCCGCCGTTTGGCCTGCTGCTGTTCATCATGATCGGCGTTGCGCCGAAAGGCACATCGCTCAAGACGGTTGCCATGGCTGCGGCGCCTTACATCGCGCTGACGCTTCTGCTGATCCTGCTGATTGTCCTCTTTCCGCAGATCGCTCTCTTTCTTCCGAATTTGATCTAGTCGAACTCGATCCAGCAGGTGTCCACATGCGCTTTGCCTATCTTGCTTTCTTCCATGATGACCGCGAGGCAAATTTGGCCATCGCCGGCGAAGATGTTGACGCCGTGCGGCGTGTGATTGCATCGACGCCGGGCCTTGCGCTTGCAAACATCTATCTGCCCGAAGTGGCGGACATGTTCAACAACGATGGTCCGCCGCCGGTCTTCGGCTTCCAGCTCTATTTCGACGAACTGGCGGACATGGAGGCGGCGCTGGCGCCGTCCGGCCATCTGCAGGCGCTTGCCGCACCTGGTATGCTGTCGAGCATCGCCGGTTCGGGGCCGACGCAACAGGCAATGTGCGTGCGTCCGTTTCCCGTCGACGACGCTGGCGTTAAGACGTCCGGGCTGCCCTGCAGCTATCTTGTCCACTATCCCGGGCCGGCCGAAGACATGAATGCCTGGCTCTACCACTATGTGACGCATCATCCCCAATTGATGCGGGGCTTCCCCGGCATTCGCCACATCGAGGTTCTGTCGCGACTGGATTGGTGCGGTTCGCTGCCCTGGCCGCGGATCGACCATATGCAGCGCAATCGCGTCATGTTTGACAGTCCCGCTGCATTGACGCACGCGCTGCAATCGCCGGCGCGGCTGCAGATGCGCGCCGACTACAAGACTTTTGCGCCGTTTTCAGGCGGCAGCCGGCATTTTCCGATGTCGACGGAAGCCGTGCATCCTTCGTCAAGGGCCACATAGGCGAACAGGTTTTTTGCCGACGCCGAAAATTTCTGGAGATTTCATGTACGACTTTCGCAAGAAATGTATCTCTCTCGATCGCCTCATCGGTACCTTCTGTGCCATCCCGCACCCTGTGGCGGTCGAAGTGGCCGCCGCCAGCGGGGTCGATTTCCTGTGCATCGACTGGGAGCATTCGCAGATCGGCCGCGAACGGCTCGAGGATCTGATCCGCGCCGCCGATGTCCACAAGGTTCCCGCGATGGTGCGCGTTCCCGGCCACACGCCGGAGTGGATGGCGGCCGCGCTCGACGCCGGCGCGTCGGGCGTCCTGGTACCTCGCGTCTCCACGGCCGAGCAAGCGCGCATGGCGGTCATGGCCTGCCGGTATCCGCCGGTCGGCGCCCGCGGTGTCGGCCCGGGCCGCGCCGCCGGTTACGGCTACAGGATTCCGGACTACCTCAACTCGGCCAACGAGGTCCTGACGGTCGCCATCCAGGTCGAGACGGCCGAAGGGCTCGCCAACATCGACGACATCGTCCAGGTCGACGGCGTCGACGTGATCTTCATCGGTCCCGGCGACCTGTCGGTTTCGATCGACGCCATGGGGCCGGCCCGCCAGGAAAAGCTCAATGCAGCGATTATGAGGATCGCGGCCGCGGCGCGCACGGCCCGCAAGGCCGTCGGCATCTTTCGCCCTTCGGCGGATGATGTCGGCAAATGGTCGCGGCACGGCATCAGCTTCTACATGCTGGCCAGCGACACGATGTTTCTCGGCGCCGGCCTTGCCGCCGGCGTCGCCTCGGCGCGCAGCGCCTCATAGCAAGAGTTTGCCATGAAGATCATCAAGACCGACGGTGTGCTGTCAGTCGAGGAGGAGCAGCTGCGCTATCTTGACGGCTTGAACGCCGAGTTTGTCGAGAAGACGCTGCTCACGGAAGATGCCCTGATCGAACACTGCCGCGACGCCGACGCATTGATGGTATTGCGAGAGCCGATCACGGCTCGCGTTTTGGCGGAACTGAAGGGGCTCAAGGTCATCGGACGGTTCGGCGTAGGGCTCGATTCGATCGACGTCGAGGCCGCCAGCCGTGCCGGTGTTCAGGTAACCTACGTGCCGGACGCCAATCTGGTGGAAGTCAGCACCCACGCCATGGCCCTGATCCTGGCCTTGACGCGCAGGCTGAAGCAGTTCGACAGCGCGGTGCGCGCCGGCCGCTGGGCTGCAATGACCGACGGCGCCGGCATCACACGGCCCGACAGGCAGATCCTCGGCCTGATCGGCTTCGGCCAGATCGGGCGGCTGACAGCCGAGCGGGCGCGGGTCTTCGGCTACCACATCATCGCCTACGATCCGCATATGCCGGCCGAGCGCATCGCGGCCGGTGATGCCGAACCGGTCGGCTTCGACGAGCTGCTTGCCAGGGCCGACATCGTCTCGCTGCACGTTCCAGCGACACCGGAGACCAGAAACATCATGTCGGCGCAAGCCCTGTCGCGGATGAAGGAAGGGGCGATACTCATCAACGTGGCCCGCGGCGGCCTGGTCGACGAGGTCGCACTGGCGGACGCGATCCGGCGCGGCCATCTGGCAGGCGCCGGCATCGACACGTTCGAGCGGGAGCCGCCTTCGCCCGACAATCCGCTGCTGGCGCTGGACACCGTCCTGGTCAGTCCACACGCGGCGCACTACTCGACCCAGTCTTACGCGGAGGTTCGCAACAAGGTGTTTGCGGATGTCGCATCAGTCCTGCGCGGCGGCAAGCCTGCATATCCGGTCAACCGGATATGACCAATTCCCGATGTCGGCACCACCTCTATCCGCCTGCTCCGCGGAACCCAAGTCCTGCAAATCGGGGTTCGCAGGGCGATAAGGGGCAGCGCAACCTGTCGCGATTTATCCGGTTTGCCACATTTTGTTCTTGCTTTGTGCCGGCAGCTATGCTACTAATTTGGGTATGGTGATGATTCACCGAGGACCCGCCGCAAGGCGGTTTTTTGTCTTTAGGTTTCAGCGTCATCTGTCGAGGCTCTGCTCGGCTTGTCGCGACGCTCGACGATGTAGATGTGATCGGCGACCAGCACCACGTCGCCATGCTGGTTGATCACCTCACAGCGCTCGACGACCCGGCCTGAATCGGGTCGCTTCGGGTCATCTTCCCTAGCCGAGATGGTGGTGCGGGTCCTGATCGTATCGCCGATGAACACCGGCTTGATGAAGCGCAGCCGGTCGTAGCCATAGGAGAAGGCAACCGGGTTGACGACGCTGGCCGTCAGCCCGACGCCGACCGAAAACACCAGCGTGCCGTGGGCGATGCGCTGCCCGAACGGCGTCGTCTTCATGAACTCGGCGTCCATGTGGTGGGGAAAGAAATCACCGGTATGGCCGGCATGGACGACGAAGTCGGTCTCGGTGATCGTGCGCCCGCTGGTCATGCGCGACGAGCCGATCCGGTAGTCCTCGAAATAGACTGTCTGCTCCATGTCAGGGCCTCGCCGCTATCGGTGTTGCCGGCGCCGCGCTCGATCGGTAGGCCGCTTCGACCAGCGCCATGGTGTTCCAGCCGTCCTCGACGGAACTGACAAGCTCGGCGTCCTCGCCCGACGCGTAGCGCTGGACATTGGCCATGCGGCCGGCAAAGGCGTCCGGAAACCATGCGCCGACGAGTGGAACCGCAATCCAGTCCGTGCCGCCTTTGGGGTAGATTTCGAGAATGTCCGGCTCGCCGCGCGGATAGTCGAGGTTGACGCCCAGTTTGAGGTAAGCGGCGCCTTCGGTGCCGCAGATGCGGAATTCGCAGGCCTGGTGTTTTCGACCGAATTTGTGATCGTGGTTGATCGACAGTGCACAGCGCACCGTGTCGCCATAGTCGAGGATCGCGCTGGTGCGCGTTTGCGCAACCTTGTGGCCGGGATGGCCGAGTGTCTTGGCGTGAACCCCCTTGGGGTCGCCGAGCAATTGCCGGATCAGGTCGAGATAATGGATCGAATGCATGGCGATCTCGACGCGCGGCGCCCGCAACAGGAATTCCCAGAGCTGCCAGGGTGTCGCCAGCGCAAGCCATGCGTCGAAATCGACCACTTCGCCCAGCCAGCCCTTGGCGATCGCATCCCTGAGCGCCAGCATCATCGGCGCGAAGCGCAGCTGGAAATTCACCGCCGCTTTCAGATCTTTGGCGCGGCAGATTTCGAGGATCTCGGTCGCCTCGGTGAGATTGCTGCCCATCGGCTTCTGGATCAGCGCCACCGCACCATCGGGCAACGCCCTGAGCACGCCGGCATGATGAGCCGGCGGCGTCGCCAGATCGAAGACGGCGTCCTTGATTGACGCAGCTTCCTCGACCGACCGGTAAGCGGCGACGCCCCATTTCTGCGCCAGTTTTTCCGCCTTGGGCAGGTCGGGGTCGAAAAGCCCGGCAACCGGAAAACCGGCTTTCCCATAGGCCGGGAAATGCGCATCGCCGACGATCGAGCCGGCGCCGAAAATCACGATCGGCCTGGGCTTTGACGGCTGTGCCCAGGCCTGGGAAAGCGAGGCAGGATCGAAAATGTCGTCAGTCATAATGGAAGACTTCGTCCATCGACGCCCACCACTCGCCCTCCTTGCGGGTCGGCAGCGGCTCCTGGCATGGCATGCAGAGCGCCCACCATTCCTGCGTCGTGGGATCGGCGGCCATCTTCGCCATGTCGGCGGCATAGTCGGTGCCGTGGTACTCGAAGGTGCTGAACAAAAGGTGCTCCGGCTCCCTCAGATAAATCGAATAATTCTTGATGTTGCAGGCGGAAATCATCTTGAGGACGTCCGGCCACACAGCAGCGTGAAGCCGCACATACTCGGCGACTTTCTCCGGCTTGAGGCCGAGCACCATTCCCATTCGCTGCATGTCCGCCTCCTATTTTTCTATCGCCATGGTGAATTCCGCGATGCTCTTCGCCTTGATCGCATCCCAGTCCCAGTCGATGCCGATGCCGGGTTCGTCCGGTGCCAATGCGTGCCCGTCCTCGATACGCATTTTCTTGCCGGTCAGCTCGTCGAGCTGGGGAATATACTCGACATATCTGCCGTTCTGAACGGCGCATGTCAGGCTGACATGCAATTCCATCAGGAAATGCGGGCAGACCGGTATGTCGAACGCCTCGGCTGCATGCGCCACCTTCAGCCACGGCGTGATGCCGCCGATGCGGCCGACATCGACCTGGACGATCGAGCACGCGCCCTTCTGCATATATTCGCGGAAATGCCGGATCGAGTAGAGCGACTCGCCGACGGCGATCGGCGTCGACGTCGCATTCGACAGGCGGACATGGCCGTCTATGTCGTCGGCCGGCAGCGGTTCCTCGATCCAGGCGAGGTCGAGTTCACGCAGGCGTTCGGCCCGGCGGATCGCCTCGTCGACCGAAAAGCCCTGGTTGCAGTCGGTCATGATTTCGTAGGAATCTCCAACCGCCCGGCGCACCGCCGTCAGCCGGGCAAGATCCTCGGAGCCGTGCGGCTTGCCGATCTTGACCTTCGAGCCGCGAAACCCCTTGCCCTTGGCGGCCAGCGCATCCGCGACCAGCGCCTCGGTTTCGATATGCAGCCAGCCGCCTTCGGTCGTGTAGAGCGGGCAGCGGTCCTTGGCGCCGCCGGCCAGCTGCCACAGCGGCAGCCTCTGTTTCCTGGCCCGCAGGTCCCAAAGGGCAGTGTCGATGGCCGCGAGCGCGATTGCCGTGATCGCGCCGATCGTCGTGGCATGGGTGGCGAACTCCAGCTCGTGCCAGATCGCCTCGATCATGTCGGCGTCGCGGCCGATCAGCCGCGGCGCAAGGTGGTCGGCCAGCAGCCGCATCACCGAGGAGCCGCCCGTGCCGATCGTATAGCTGTAGCCGGTGCCGACCGCGCCGTCGGCGTCGGTGATGGTGACGATCGGTGTTTCCTGGCTGACAAAACTCTGGATGGCATCGGTGCGCTTGACCTTCGGCACCAGGTCGACCATCCGCAGTTCGATTTTCTCGATCTTTGCCATGGTTTTAACCTCGCAATGTCTTGCCCGTTTCAGCAGAAAACAGATGGGCCTGCGACAGGTCCAGGCTCATCTTGACCCGGTCGCCGGCTTTCAGCGGCTTTGGATTGAGCATCCGCGATACCCAGTCGCTGCCGTTGAATTCGGCGAACACCAGCGTCTCGTTGCCGAGCGGCTCGGTGACGGTCACCGGCAACTCCACCTGGTGGACGTCGACGTCTTCGCCGGAGCTGATGCCATGCCCGGTCGGATAGATGTCGTCGGGCCTGAGGCCGAACACGACTTTGTCGCCGGCCTCGATATTGGCCTTGAACTGGCTGGGCAAAGGCAGCCTCTCGCCGCTGGCGAACAGCAGCTGTCCGTCGTCGACAACCGCCTCATGCAGATTCATCGGCGGCGAGCCGATGAAGCCCGCGACGAAGCGTGTCTGCGGCCGGCGGAAGACCTCGTCGGGTGTGCCGACCTGCTCGATGAAACCGTCACGCATGATGACGATGCGGTCCGCCAATGTCATCGCTTCGACCTGGTCATGGGTGACGTAGATCACTGTCGACTTGACCTTGGCGTGCAGCTTCTTGATCTCGGTGCGCATCTGCGTCCGAAGCTTTGCGTCGAGATTGGAAAGCGGCTCGTCGAACAGGAAGACGTCGGGATCGCGCACGATGGCGCGGCCCATGGCGACGCGCTGGCGCTGTCCGCCCGACAGCTGCGACGGCCGGCGGTCGAGCAATTGGCCGAGGCCGAGAATGCCGGACGCTTCGGCGACGCGACGGTCCATTTCTTCCTTCGCGGCGCCCGCTATCTTGAGCGAGAAGCCGAGGTTTTCGCGCACCGTCATATGCGGGTAGAGCGCGTAGGACTGGAACACCATCGAGATGTTGCGCGAGCGCGGCGGCAGGTCGTTGACCATGCGGCCGCCGATCTCAATGACGCCATCGCTGATCGCCTCGAGGCCGGCGATCATGCGCAGGGTTGTCGATTTGCCGCAGCCGGACGGCCCGACCAGCGCGATGAACTCGCGGTCGGCGACCTCGAGGTCGATGCCGTGCACCACCGCCACCGGACCATAGCTCTTGGTGAGTTTCTTGAGCGATACTGTTGCCATGTCAGCCTTTCACCGCGCCGGAAGTGAGGCCACCGACGAGATGTTTCTGGACGATGAAGGTAAGCGTGAGCGCCGGTATGACCATGACTACGGCCAGCGCGCACATGCCGCGCCAGTCGATGGTGAATTCGGCCGTATAGTCGAGCAGGCCGACCGGCAGGGTCTTGGAGTTGATCGAGCGTGTCAGCTGCGAGGCGAGCGCAAACTCGTTCCAGGAGGTGAGGAAGGCAAAGATGCCGGCCGAGGCGATGCCAGGCCCGGCCAACGGAAACTCGACCTGCCAGAAGGCCTGCCAGCGCGTGCAGCCGTCGATCTGCGCGGCTTCGGCGAGGTCTTTCGGTACCTGGCGGAAAAAGCCGTCGATCAGCCAGACGGTGAACGGGACGTTGAGCGCGACATAGACCAGGATCAGCCCGAAATGCGTGTCGATGATGCCGAGCCGCGCAAAGACGAAGAACAGCGGCAGCGACAGCGCGATGCCGGGCACCGTGCGCGTCAGCATCAGGCCGAGGAACATCGCCGACTTGGCGCGAAAGCGGTAGCGCGCAAAGGCATAGCCGCCGGCCATGCCAATGACGATGGCGATCACCGTCGAGGTCACCGAGATGATCAGCGAATTGCGGAAGTAGTCGAGCACCGGAATGCCGCCCTGGCCGACGCCGCTGAACATGGCGATGTAGGCGTCGAGCGAGAGTTGCTGCGGGATCCACACCGGCGGCTTGGCCATGATTTCGACGGTCGGCCGCAGCGACGACAGCACGATCCAGATGCCGGGCAGGCAGATGACCAGCATGGCCAGGAACAGTCCGATGCCGTGAACGATGCCGAGCGCTTTGTTGCCGACGCGATGCAGGCTGTTCTGGTCCATCCTCACCACTCCGCCGCGATCTGCGTGCGCGCCGCGGCGAGCTTTCGGTAGAAATAGACGGTGAACAGTATCGATAGCAGGATCGAGAAATAGGCCATGGCATTGGCCATTCCCATCCTGGCATCGCCATAGGCGGTGCGGGCGACCAGCGTCCAGACCAGTTCAGTGCGGCCGGCGGGGCCGCCGTCGGTCATGATCTTGACGATGTCATAGGCGCGCGCGACGTCGAGTGAGCGGATGGTCATGGCGATAAAGGCAAACGGCATGATGAACGGCCAGGTGACATAGCGGAATGTCTGCCACGGCGTGCAGCCGTCGACGCGGGCCGCCTCGACCGGTTCGCGCGGCATCGCCAGCAGCCCGGCCAGGATCAGGATCGCGAACACCGAGGTCGACGACCAGATCTCGGCGATCAGGATGGCGATGAAGGCGAGATTGCCGTCGATCAGCCACGGGATGGCGCGGTCAGTCAGGCCGAGCCCCTGCAGGGCGTTGTTCACCAGGCCGATATTGTCGTTGAACATGAATTTGAACTGGAAGCCGACGAGGATCGGCGAAAACATCATCGGAAACATCATGATGGTGCGCAGGATCCGCTGGCCGCGCGACGCTTTCTCCACCAGCAGGGCCAGCCCGAGCCCGATCAGCATTTCCAGGTTGAGCGCCACCGTCAGCAGCACCACGGTGCGGGCAAAAGCGACCCAGAAAGCGCGGCTGGTCAGGATGGTGACGTAGTTGCGCGCGCCGATGAAGACCCAGAACGTCTCCGGCCTGGTCAGCCGGAACGGCGTGAAGCTGGAATAGAGCGAAAGCAGCAGCGGCACCACCACCACCGCCGCCAGAACGATCACCGCCGGCAGCAGGAGCAGCAATGGCGGCGAAGGTCTCCAGCCTTTCATGGCGATCCGGTTCTGGTTGGTGCCCGGACACCGAAGGCCGCCATCGGCGCGCCGGGATCAAGACAAAGCGTGTTGCGCATGGGTCGTAAAAAGTTCGGGGGCGCCGCTCTTCGATGAGCGCGGCGCCCCCTTGGGAGAATGGTCAAAGCTTGCCGGCGTCCTCGAGGATTTGCGTGGCCTTGGCGGCAGCGTCGTCCAGCGCCTGCTTGGAGGTCTTGTCGCCAAGGATGGCGGCCTGCAATTCGGGATAGACGGCGTTGGAGATTTCGATCCATTCAGGTGTCTGCGGCACGGCAAAAGCGTGCTTTGCCTCTTCCTGGAAAGCCGCCAGCACTTCCTTCTTGTAAGGATCGCTGGCCGCCTGCTGGATGTCCCAGTCCCACACCGCCGTGCGGGTCGGCAGTGGGCCGCTTGCCGCCTCGAGCTTCTGGCTGTCCTCATTGGTCAGGAACCAGACCAGCGACGCCGCGGCTTCCTTGCTGGCGCAGTTTTCCGTGACCGAAAATCCGTGGTGCCCCGACCAGCCGGTGCGAATGCCGGCCGATCCCTTCGGCGCCACCTTCACGCCGACATTGCCGGCGACCTTCGACGACTTCGGATCGTTGAAGAAGCCTGCCCAGCCCGGCCAGTCGAGGTTGATGGCGACGGTGCCCGAGGCAAAGCCCTGGCCGAGATCGTCCCACAGATAGTTGGTGGTGCCGGCCGGCACCGCCTTGGCCTTGTAGAGATTGACGAACCAGTCGAGCGCGTGCACGCCGGCTTCCGAGTTGAAGGCCGGCTTGCCGTCCTTGTCGAGGTATTCGCCGCCGTCGGCGATGAGCATCTCGTAAAAGCGGCCGTTGATCGCCTCTTCCTTGCCGGCGAACTGGGTGCCGTAGAAATCGGGCGGGCTGGCGAAGAATTCCGCCTGCTGGGCGACCTCGTCCCAGGTGTCGGGCGGTGTCAGATCCTTGCCGTACTTGGCCTTGTAGGCGGCCTTCTTGGCTTCGTCCTGGTAGAGGCTCTTCTGGTAATAGAGCGCCGAGACGTCGAACTGCGCGCGAGGCAGCATGACCAGCTTGCCCTCGAGCGTGGAGGCCTTGATCGTCGACGGCACGAAGGCGTCGATCTCCTCCTTCGGCAGCAGCTTGTTGAGATCGGTGTAGATATCAGGATATTGCGGCGCGAAGGACGAGTGGTTCGACCCGACGCACCAGTTGATGCTGCCGGAGGCGATGTCCGACTTGATCTCCTTGTCGAGCTCGAAGTGGTTTTTCTTCGAGATCACGTTGACCTTGGCGCCGGTCAGTTTTTCCCATTCGCCGATGCGCGCGTACAGCCCTTCATATTGCTGGCCGCCGATCAGCTTGGCGTCGATGGTGACGCCGTCGAATTTACCGGGCAGGTCGGCAGCAAGGGCAGCACTCGCACCAAGTGCGAGCAGCGTTACGCCGGCCGACAGGCCGCAAAACAGTTTCGTCATTGTATCCTCCCAAGAGTCTGCGTCGATCCATAGCGAGGGCTGATCGGCAGCTTCATTCATATACAAACAAAATATTTATAAGATCGTCAAGCCGAAAGTTCTTCCGGAAGCAACCGTTATGCGTATATGAAATATGAAATTCACTGGAGAAGCCCAATGGCAGAGGACGAGGAAGACGACCGCTATCGAGCCCCGGCGCTGGACAAGGGGCTCGACATTCTCGAGCTGCTGGCCGGCGTCGACGGCGGCCTGACGCAGGCGGAAATCGCCAAGAAACTCGACCGCAGCCCGAACGAGTTCTATCGCATGCTGGATCGGCTGGTGCGGCGCGGCTACGTCACGCGGCCGGATGGCGACCGTTACTCGCTGACGCTCAAGCTGTTTGGCCTGGCGCAGCTGCACGCGCCGGTGCGCCGGCTGGCTTCCTACGCGACGCCGCTGATGCGCGAACTGGCCGAAACCACACAGCAGGCAAATCAGCTGGTCGTCTTCGACCGCGGTTCCGCGGTGGTGATCGCACAGCAGGAGGCGCCTGATTACTGGGGCATCTCCATCCGCGTCGGCTCGCATATCAGCCTGTTCGACACCGGGTCCGGCCATGTATTGCTGGCGTTCCGCCCGCCGGAAGAGCGGCAGATGATGATCTCAGAACATCTGCGCAGTACCGACAAGCCGCCGCAGTCGCCGGAATTCTTCGCCCGCCTCGACCAGATCAGGGAACGCGGCTACGAGATGATGGCGTCGATGCAGACCGCTGGTGTCTTCAACCTGTCGACACCGGTTCTTGGTTCGGACGGCAGGGCGATCGCCGCGCTGTCGATCCCCTACATAACCCTGGTCAACGCACCCAAGGCGCCCGACATTACGAGGACGATTGAGCTGCTGCTGGCAGCGACCGAAAAGCTGTCGCAACTGGCGGGATCGACCGTCAAGCAATCGCGATGAATTCTTATTTGAATGAAGAATTTCTCCGTGAGATGATCTCGAAGTCGCCAAGGAGGAGCGCGCCATCATGATCTTCGACACCCATCTGCACCTGATCGACCAGTCCGCGCTGCGCTATCCCTGGCTGGCCGATGTGCCGGCGCTCAACCGCGATTTCTCCTACGACGAATATGCACTCCAGGCCCGCCGCGCCGGCATCGAGGGCGCATTGCATATGGAGGTCGATGTCGATCCTGCCGACATCGAGGCCGAAACCGGCCGTGTCAAAGCGCTGTCGCGGGAGAAGGCCAGCTTGCTGCGGGGGGCAATTGCCTCCTGCCGTCCGGAAGAGCCCGGCTTTGCCGCCTATCTCGAGCGCCAGCGCGCCGATCCTTTCGTCAAGGGCTTTCGCCGCGTGCTGCACGTCATGCCGGACGAGCTTTCGGAGGGCGCGCTGTTTCGTGAAAACATCAAGCGGCTAGCCGGCAGCGGCCTGACCTTCGACCTCGTCGTTCTGCCGCACCAGATCCCCAAGGCGATCGCACTCGCCGACCTCGCGCCAGATGTGCAGTTCGTGCTCGACCATTGTGGCGTGCCCGACATCAAGGGTGGTGCCGAGCACCCCTGGCGCGAGCACATGGCGGAGATCGCGCGGCGCCCGAACGTCGTCGGCAAAATTTCCGGTGTGGTCGCCTATGCGGATGCCGGATCCTGGACTGTCGAAACGCTGCGTTCCTATGTCGAGCACACCATCGAATGCTTCGGCTGGGACCGCGTTGTGTGGGGCAGCGACTGGCCGGTCTGCACGCTTGGCGGCGGGCTTGCGACCTGGGTGGCGGCAACGCACGCGCTGCTTGCCGGCACCAGCGCCGATGAAAGGCAGCAACTGCTGTCCGGCAACGCCAAGCGGCTGTGGCGTTTGTAGAGCATTTTGCAGCCAAGTGATGGAATCACATGGCGTCGCACAAATGCGGCTAAAACGAATAGGTGGCCTCAGATCGTCGCCGACACGTGCCGCTCGCGACCGTAGAGCGAAACCAGGAGCGCGATGACCAGGCCAAGTGCCGCCTGCACCGTCGAGGGCCGGAAGCCGAGGCCGATCAGCAGCGTGTTGATCTCCGTCAGCACCAGCACGCCGGCAACGGTGCCGAAATAGCTGCCGCGGCCGCCGACAAGGGCGGCGCCGCCGACCACCACGGCCGCGATCGTCTGGAACAGATAGGGCTGGCCGACATCGCCATAGGCAGAGCCGGTGAAGCCGAGCAGCAGCACGCCGGCTGCGGCGGCGAAGAAGGCGCTCGCGGCATAGGTCACGGTCCACATGCGGACTGGATCGATCAGCGCCAGCGGCGCAGCACCTGGATTGCTGCCTAGGGCGTAGAGACGGCGGCCGTATGGCGTGCGCGCCAGCACCAGCGCCACCAGCAAGGTCAACACCAGTACGCATGGCACCAGCCCCGGCACCGGCAGCGGTCCGACCGAACCGCCGATCGAAACGAAGGCGGAAACCGCTTGCGGCGCCGATCCGGACGGAAAGCCGCCGGTCCACAACAGGACGGCGCCTTGCACGATCATGCCAGTGCCGAGCGTGACGATCAGCGGGTGGATGTCGAGCCCGCGCGAGATCAGGCCGTTCAGCGCCCCGATCAGTATGGCGAGCGCGACGACGACTGCGCAGACAAGGGCAAAATTCCAGCCGCCGCCGTAGAGCTGTGCGGCAACGACATTGGCAAAGCCGATGATGAAGGGGATCGACAGATCGATACCGCCCAGGATTACGACGAGGGTCTGGCCGATCGATGCCACCGCCAGGAGCGAGGCGATCACCAGCAGCGCCCGGATAGCGAACGGCTGGGAGTAGCCCGGGATGAGCAAGGTGCCAAGGAGATGCAAGGCGACAGCGACGGCAAAGGCACCGGCGACGCGGGCATTGGTGGACTGGAACCAGTTCCGGCTCATGCTTCTCAGCCTTTCCGTCCCGAGAGCCGCTCCTGCAGCGCCGTCATGATGACGGCCACAACCAGGATCGTGCCATAGGCGATCTGCAGCACATAGGTGGAGACGTTGAAGGCGGTCAGCACGCTCTGCAGCAGGAAGATGTCGACAGCGCCGATGGCGGCGCCGGCGAGCCCGCCGCGCCCGCCGGCAAGGCTGACGCCGCCGAGCGCCACCGCGGCAATCGCGATCAGCGTGTAGGTCGGCCCGATATTAGGGTCGGCCGAACCGATCAGGGCGGTCAGCATGAGGCCGGCACAGGCGGCAAGTATGCCGGTCATGACATAGGCTATGAAACGTACTTTGGTGACTGGAACGCCGGCCGTGTAGGCGGCGCGATCGTCGCTGCCCACCGCCATCAGCTGGTCGTAATAAGGCGTCTGTCGCACCAGCCACCAGAACAGCAAGATCAGCGCCAGCGGCAGTGCCGACCAGGGTCCGGCCATTGCCTTCAGCCAGCCCGGCGCCGGCCCGATCGGCGCCGGCAGGACGGTCAGCGTCATGCCGGTGAGGATCAGATAGGTGCCGAGCGTCGCAACGATTGGCTGGATGCGGACGATGGTCGCCAGAAAGCCGTTGGCAGCGCCGACGATCGCGCCGATCAGAAGCGCCGCCGGCACGATGACCAGCGGCGAAGATATGCCAAGCCTGATGAACAGCAGCTGGATCACCATCGCATTGACGAAGCCCATCAATGGCCCGACGGAAATGTCGATGCCGCCGCGCCCGGCGAGGATCACTGGAGCCGAGGCGAGCGCTGCGCCGATCAGCGGCGCGGCGAGCCCGATCAGCGCGCCCCAGGCGGCAGGATGGAAGCGCGCCGGATTGAGCAGCAGATTGACCGCGATCAGGATCACCAACAGCACTGCCGCAAAGCCGGCGCCGCGCCATCGCGCCGCCATGCGCCGCAACCCGCTCATGCCGCGCGCCCGAACATGGCGGCGATCACCGTATCGCTTTTCATCTCGTCTCCGGTGATTTCAGCCGCCACCTGCTGTTCGCGGAACACCAGCACGCGATGGCAAAGCAGGAGGATCTCCTCGATCTCGCTCGACAGGATGACCAGAGCCATGCCGTCCGCCGCCAGTCGACGAAACACATCGTAGAGGACATGGCGCGTCGCCACGTCGACACCGCGCGTCGGATCGTTGAGGAGCAGGATCGCCGGTTCCAGCGCCAATGCGCGGGCCAGCAGCACCTTCTGCTGATTGCCGCCGGAAAGCGTGGTGATCGGGGCGTCCGGCCGTGGCGCGATGATCGACAGTCTGTCCCGGTAGCGTTCATAGCGCTGCCGCCGCGCGGCGAAGCTGAGCAGGCCGAAACGCATATCGCGCGACAGCGTCGAGACGGCAAAATTGTCGAGCACCGATTGGGTCGGAAAAATGCCGGTGGTGCGCCGGTCGCGCGGCAAATAGGCGATGCCGCCGGCGACCGCCTTGCGGAAATTGGTGATCGCGCGCGCTCCGGTTGGCGCCTCGACGGTCACCTCGCCGCCGGCCGGGCGTTCCAGGCCGGCCAGCACTTTCAGGAACCGCTCCTGTCCGTGGCCATCGAGGCCGGCAAGGCCGACGATCTCGCCAGGCGCGATGGTTTGCGTCATGGGGCTTGCCCCCGGCGCGATCACCAGGCCGCGCACCGAAAGGCTGGCGCGATCAGCCATGCGCCAGCTCCGCCGCCGTGCGTGGCGCCATCGCTCTGAGAAGTTCGGACGCGGAGGACGTGCCGCGTTCCTCAGTCGTCACCACGCTGCCGCCGCGCAGCACGGAAATCCGGTCCGAAAGCGCCATCACCTCGTCCATGCGATGGGTGATGAACAGGATCAGGCAGCCTTCCGAGGCAAGCTTGCGCATCATGGCGAAGACCGCCTCGCGATCGGCAAAGTCGAGCGCCGCCGTAACCTCGTCAAGAATGAGAATGCGCGGGTTGCGCACCACGGCGCGGGCGAGCACTACCAATTGCTGAACCGCAAGCGGCAATTGCCCGGCCAACTGGTCGAGCGGGATCTCGGTCACAGCGAAGCGCTTCAGCACCGCTTGCGCGTGTTGCCGCCGCTCGGTACGCGGCACGGTGCGCGCCAGCAAGCCGTCGAGGCCGAGCAGGATGTTGTCCGTCACCGAACGGTCAGGCGCGATCAGCACTTCCTGGAACACGGTGGCGAACCCGACGCCCTGGAACGCCGCCGGCGAGAGGCCGGTAAAGGGCGCTCCGTCGAGCAGGATCGCGCCGCTGTCCGGCTGGACTATCCCCGACAGCAGCTTGACCAGCGTGCTCTTGCCCGAACCATTCTCGCCCAGGATGGTGTGGATCGTGCCGGCGCGGAATGCGATTGAGGCATTGGTCAGCGCAATCGTTTCGCCGTAGCGTTTCGAGATGGCCTGGACTTCCAGCATGAGCAATCCTGATGGAGAAAGCCGGCACCGCCCGTGCGGAGCCGGCCTTCGTATCCTACTTGGCGCAGGCGTCCGGCACCTTCGAATAATCCCACCCCTTGGTCGGTGCCGGATTGGCGAAGTAGGCATCGAGCCATTCCTCCGGCATCGGATCCTTCGGCGGGACCGGGAAGATCGAGACGGCGTCCGGCGTCATGCAATCCTTGTACCAGGCGCCGAGGTCGGCATTGTGCACCGGCGGAATCGGGATCAGCAGCGTGTTGAGCTTCGGCTTCTGTCCGTCGAGCATGCGCACGCCGACACGAAACAGCGTCTCGGCCGTCCAGTGCGGCAGAACCGCATGGCCTTCGAAGCGGTATTTGTCGGGATTGGCCTTCCAGTAGCCGAGCGCATCGCCGGTGATCGAGCCGGTGATCAGCGGGGCAGGGCGGCCGGCCTCGGCAAAGGCCTCGGCGACGACGCGGCTTTCGCTGCCCGTCGTCCACACCGCATCGATCGGCGCCGGATTGGTGGCGATCGCCTGCAGCACCGCCGTCTTGGTGACGTTGGCCGTCCAATTGCCGTTGACGCTGCGCGAGACCTTGAGCTTTGAATTTTCGGCCAGCGCCTTGTCGCCACCCTGGCGCTCCTGCACGACGATCGGGTGACCGGCAATGCCTTCGACCAGAAGCACGCTGCCGCCGTCCGGCATTGCTTTGCCGATCGCGGTCATCATGTCGTAGCCCCAGCGCGCATAGTTGGAATCGACGTTGATCGCATTCGGGCTGGTCACCGACCCAGCTGCCGTGATGAAGGGGATGCCGGCTTTGGCTGCGGCATCGATGGCATCGTCCAGCGCCGTCGCCGAGCCGGGGATCGAGGTGATGATCGAGCATTTCTTGTCGATGAAGGCGCGGATCTGGTTGATCTGCTGACTGGCGTCGTTGTTGGAATCCGACACCTCCAAGCTCGCCACGGTGCCGTCGGCGATCAGCCCGTCGACCAGCCGCTTCAACTCCTTGGTCACGGTGACGCGCCACGGATTGCCCTGGTAGGACTCGGAGTGGCACCATTTCCAAGGCTTTGACGGCGGCGTGAAATTATCCCAGGCCGACGGCAGCACCTTTTGCGGCGCGCCGTCATATTGTGCCTTCAGTTCGGTCGGCAATCCAGCAATCACGCCCGAAACGTCTTCAGCGCAGGCTATGGTCGTGACCGATGCAAGTGCGGTTGCGGCCATAAGGCCGCGGATCAGGCTGTTCATGTTCTCCTCCGTTCGGTTGTTCAGGCTCCTCCGCCGGCAACGCCGGACACCTGCGTCGAAAGGCTCTCCCGAAACAGGCGATTGAGATCGGCAACGACGCGAGCGGCATTGTGCCTTTCGCTCAGGCCCAGATTGATGCGATCGGACGCCGCCTGCTGGAACGCCATGTAGCCGTCGTGCCGCGGCCTCACCCAGGCACCTTCGAGCGTAGCCCGCGTGTCCTTGTAGAAATTGCCGGCGGCGGCGTTGACGGCGGCATCCGCCCAGGCTGCCGCATGGCCGGGCTGGCCGCCGGCCGAGGCGTAGGGGCCGCGCTGCACGTCACCGCTGGCGATCCAGTAGGCGAAGTCGATTGCTTCCTGTCCGGCCTTCGAGAAGGCCGACACGGCGATGCCGGTCCCGCCGAGCGCCGAGCCGTTGGGGCCGGCATTGCCAGCGGCCGGGATATCCGCGAAAGCCAGGCGGGTGGGTCGAAACCCGGCGATGGCATAGGAGACATAGCCATAGATCAGCGGCGCGCAGGCGATCCGCGAGCCGGATCCGGCCATTTGCTCCAGAACCGCGATCGGATCCATGCCAAGACAGGCCGGGTCGACGAGGGCTGCGATCTCGCGCATCATCTCGAAGACCTGCTTGCCCGCTGCCGGATCCACGTGGTCGCCAGTGCCTTCACCGGCGGGCCGGCCGAGATTGCCGGCAAGCGTGTAGAACACCATCAGCGAATGCGGCGGCCTCAGCGGCAACAGCACGTGGCCTTGCCGCGCCAGATCGAGGGCATCGGCCCAGCTCGCCGGCGCAGCCGAAAGCATGTCGGGCCGCCATGCCTGCACCTGGCTGGCCGCGTCGATCGGAAACGCCCACTGCCGGCCTTGCCAGTTGTAGCTCGGAAAGGACGGGCCGACACTGCTCGCCGCAAGTGCTGCACGTTCGGCTTGCCGGCCGGCGACATCGAGCGGCGCCAGGCAATTCTCGGCGGTGATCTGGCCGACATGCGGATGGTCGACGACGATCAGGTCGTAGGCACGGGCCAGTTCCTCGACCGGGAAGGATTCAAAATCCTGCAGCGAGCGCTTGTCCCATTCAACGGCGATGCCAGTTTGTTGCTTCCACAGTCTCGAACAGGCGACCATCGGGTCATAGCCGCGCGGATGGCTCCAGGTCATGCCTTTGAGCGTGACGTCGCTCACAGCCCGAACTCCGCGCGGATTTTTGCGCTGTGCTCGCCGATGCGTGGCGCGGCCCGCTCGACCTTCGCGCGGATGCCGTCTACCCTGAGCGGCGAGCGCGTGGTGAGGATCGAAACGTTATCCTCGCGCGTCACCGTCTGCAGCATGTCGAGGACCTGGAAGCCTTCGCTGGCCATCATTTCCGGCCAGGTCAAAACCTTGGCGCACCAGATGTCGGCAGGCTCGAGAATGGCAAGCCACTCGTCGACCGTCTTCGTTGCGATCTTTTGCGCGATGATCGCCTTGATCTCGTCGCGGGCGGTGAACCAGGTCGACGGCTGGTCGCGATAGGGCGCAAGCTCCTCGAGCCCGAGGAGATCGGCGAGTTTCGAGATCGGCGTCATGGCGATCGCCAGATAGCCGTCCTTGGCCGGATAGACGCCGTAGGGCGCCGAGAGATAGGCGTGCGCGCTGCGGAAGCTCGACCGCCGCGGCAGCCTGCGCCCGTCATTGAGGTGCGTGGTCAGCACCTCGAACTGGAAGTCGACCAGCGCTTCGAGCAGGCTGGTCTCGACATGGCTGCCCTTGCCGGTCACGCCGCGCCGCACCAGTGCGGCGAGGATGCCTTGCGCGGCGGCGGAACCCGCCAGCATGTCGGCGATCGCCAGGCCGAAGGGCACCGGCCCCTGGTCCTCGTCGCCGTTCAGCCACATCACGCCGGAGCGGGCCTGCGCCAGCAGATCCTGCCCCGGCCGCTTGACCCACGGGCCTTCCTCGCCATAGCCGCTGATCGAGGCATAGACCAGGCGCGGATTGATCTTGCGCACCGCCTCGTAATCGAAGCCCAGGCGTTCGATGACGCCGGGCCTGAAATTCTGGATCAACACGTCGGCCCTGGCCAGCAGGCCGCGCAGCGCCGCAAGGTCGGCCTCGTCCTTCAAGTCGATGGCAAGGCTTTCCTTGGCGCGGTTGATGGCATGGAAAATGGTGGAATCGCCGCCGATCTCGGTGTCGCTGAGATAGAGCCGGCGCGACAGGTCGCCGCCGTCAGGCCGTTCGATCTTGATGACCCGAGCGCCGAGGTCGAGCAGTCGCAGCGAGCAGTAAGGCCCGGACAAGAACTGGCTCATATCGACAACGATGAGCCCGGTCAGCGGCAGTTCGGCAATGGCAGCCATTGCCTATTTCTCCGTCTTACCGGCGAAATCGGCCGGATTGCGGTACTTCACCGTCTGCAGGTGCTCGCAATAAAGCACGAGCTCGCCTTCACCCTTGAAGACTTCATAGCTGGCGCGGATCAGCCCCATTTCCTTGTATTTTGGCTTCTTGTCGAGGTTGGAGCGGATTGAATAGATCGTGTCGCCTATGAACACCGGCTTGATGAAGCGCAATTTGTCGTAGCCATACGAAAAGGCGTTGACGCAATTGGTGGCGACGAGACCGAGCCCGGCCGAGAACACGAAGGCCCCTGCCACCAGCCGCTTGCCGAAAATGCCTTGCGTCTCGGCGAACATCTGGTCCTGCACGTATGGATGGATGTCGAGCACCAGCGTGTTGAAGAGATGGCTGTCGCCCTCGGCAATGGTCCGGCGCAGCGAGCGGATCTTCTGGCCGACCGGCCAGTCTTCGTAGAACCAGTTCTCCGCGTTCCAGACGGGAAGGTCGGCGTGATCCCTAGGCATGTTGGCGGGGTGTGTCGATGCCACGCCCACGGTTGGCGCGAAACCGCTCATGACAACTTCCTCTGGGAGCGGGAATCGTCCATTAGGGCGCGCCGCAGACCAGCGAAATGCATGATCGATCCTCCCGTCAATCTTCTTTTGTGAATAGTATTTTCACATATGGGGTTGTGTTGCAAGCGTGAACAGGCGAAATTTTGCCTGCTCCGTTGGGGCCAATGCCGGCGGAACAAGGGAGGAAGTGATGCAGAATGCCTGTCTGATTTTCGTCGGCAGCCTCAATCGCGACGCCCCGTATTTTCAGGGCGCGCGCGGCATCGGGCTGGGTGTCTACAGTTTCGACGAAGGGACGCTGCAGACGAAGAAACTGGCCGAGACGGGAGACATCGACAATCCCACCTTCCTGTCGGTGACGCCGGACGGCTCCCACATCTATGCCAACTCAGAAGTGTTCACCTGGCGCGAAGGGGTGGTCTCGGCCTACCGTTTCGACAGGCAGACCGCCACGCTGTCCTACATCAACAAGCAGCCGACGCTGGGCAGCATCACGGCGCACAACACCATCACGCGCGACGGGACCAAGCTGCTGGTCGCCAATTACGGCATGGGCGAGGGCGGCCCCGATCGCTCGGTCGTGGTTTATGGGTTGGGTGAGAATGGCGGCCTGACAGCGCCGTTGTCGAGCGTTGTCCATAGCGGGACCGGACCAGATCCCGCCCGCCAGGAGCGGCCGCATGCCCATAGCGTAACCGAGACGGTTGCCGGCGGCATGGCGATCGTCGCTGACCTCGGCATCGACCGGCTGGTGTCCTATCGCATCGGCTCAGACGGCAGCCTGACGAAGCTCGCCGAGTCGGCGCTTGCGCCAGGCGCGGGTCCGCGCCATCTCGCACTGCATCCGGGCGGTCGCTTCGTGTTCGTCATGAACGAGCTGGATTCGACGGTTGTCTCGCTGGCGCTGGACGAAGCATCAGGCAAGCTTACGGTGATCGACAGCAAGCCGGCCGTGCCCCCAGAGACGCGCGACGGCAATCACTGCGCCGACATCCAGATCTCGCCTGACGGCCGCTTCCTCTATGGCTCCAACCGCGGTCATGACAGCATCGTCGTGTTTTCGGTCGACCAGCAAACCGGCAGGATTGCCCTTGTCGACTATACGCCCTGCGGCGGTGCCACGCCGCGCAATCTGGCACTGACGCCCCCGGGCGGCCATCTGTTCTCGGCCAACCAGAATGCCGACCGCATCTCGATTTTCGCCCGTGATGCCGCAACCGGCCGGCTGACCGACACCGGCCGATCCATCGATATTGGCACGCCGATGTGCGTGAGGATCGTGCGTTGAGCGCTGGCGGGTGAAAATTCCGCCAGTACCATGGCCATAAGAACGTGTCGTTTCAATACGAGTGTCGGGACGCCCGTCGCGCGAGATAGGGAGCCACCAGCGCGCGTATGTCTGCGGCCGCTACGTCACCGGCAGCACGCAATGCGCGCTCGTAGCGCTCATATTCGTCAACTGCGCCTTCGAAATCATTGCGGCACAGTTGCTCCTTTATCAGCGCTTTGCAGATCGGTCCGGCATCTGGATAGAAGTCCAATACCCCTAAATATATCGCCCGTGCTTTGTCGGCTTGGTCGGCCGCCTCCAGCCGCTGGCCGAGCCGCAGCCCAAGATCGATCAGTTCGCGACGCACGCGCTCGCAAGCCGGGAGCGACCAGGAAGCGGTTCGCTCGTGCAACAACAACGGACCCGGGAATGCATGGAAGAGCGCCTCCGCGTCTGGCCGCAATCCCTCCGCATTGACCTTTGCGACAGTCTTGAGCCGTGCTTCCCAGTCGGCGAGGTCGACCCAGACCTTGTCCGATGCAAGGCGAAGCTTGCCTTCGCGCTGGACGATGAGGTCGGTCCGTCCCAACAGCTTGCGCAGCCGATGAAGCGCCTGGTCGCACGCCGCCCGCGCCTGGTCGCCGTCGAGGTTGGGCCACAGCCAGTCCTGAATGGTCTCCTGCGAGCAGGTATTTTCCTTTGAGATCGCCAGCACTCGCAGGATGTCGAGGGCCTTCGTCGGCGGCTTCGCGCCGAGCGCGAGAGGGTTTGCATCGAGTTCGAGCCGAAAGCCTCCGAGGACGTGGACCCTGAGCGGCCAGGGCCAGGCGGCGGGCCGCCGGGGCGGCGGCTCGAGCCGGCGTTCGCGGATCAACGACCGGCAGAACTCGGGCTCGATGCCGCGCTCAAGCGCATCGCCAAGCAGTTCGGCGAGCAATTCCGGGACATTGAGCAGCACCATTGGCCAGCTGATGTCGCGCAGCGCTTCCAGGAAGGCCTGCAGCCGGTCGCCATAGTGCGGATCGTCGCTCCACAGGTTCTCCAATGCGGCCGCTGCCAGAATGCATATCTCGGTTCGCTTGTGGGCGCCGCCGTCCAGCCGCGGCAGCAGATCGCTGACAAGCACGGCGGCTTCGCGCGGCTTCCTGTCCGCCAGCAGCACCTGGAACTGCGTGATGTAGTGCGGCCAGCGCTCGATCATCGGCTCGTTGGCCGCCTCGATGGCAGTCATGAAGCGCTCGCAATCCTGGTAAGCGGCCGTGAAATCGCCTTGCCTGGCATGGAGCGCGGCGTGGCAATCGGCGACGACGGCGACCTGCGTGGTGAAACGGCTGTCGGCGATCTCGGCCAAACGCTCGACCACTTGGTGGAACTCGGCAAAATCGTTGCGGACCTTCATCTGCATTTGCAAATGATAGAGCCCCCCGAACTCCACGCCCCTCAGCGATTCGCGCTCGCCAATCGCGATCGCCGCCCGCAACGCCGCTTCGGCGGACGGATAGGGAAAATCCCTTCTCTTATAGGGAAAATAACGTCCACTTTCCGCACCAAAGGCGACCAGCCACATGCCGAGAATCCAAGGCAGCACGCTCTTGTCACTCAAATCGTCAACGACGCTGTCGACGGCCTTGGCGAACAGATCGGCGCGCATGGTCGATACCGAAAGATCGATCAGCGTTTCGCTGGCAAGCAGCCGCAATCCGCTCGGATCGTGCTCGGGATTCCGGGTCAACCGCTCCAGGAGTTCGGTTTCGAGTGCTTGTCCGGCGGGGCTGCTGCGATAGCAGTCGTCGCCGAAGTTCAGCGCCCGCATCATGCCAATGCGTACCAGCATCGCTTCCTCGGAAGGTAGTTCCGGAAGCCCGCGTTCGATCAGCTCGAACGCCCGTCGCGTCCACATGGACAGACCTTCGTAGGTGCGCCAGCTGGCAGTCTTGACCAACACCGCCCGCGACACAGTGAGGCACAGGCCGCGCAGATCGTCGGCCTCGCCAAAGGCTTGCCACGCCTTGGACAGCCAACGCTCCGCCGCAGCGTCGTCGGGCATGTGGGCCACGCCCAGCCAATAGAAATGCCAGCCATTCATGATGGTTTCCGGCAATCGGCCGCACCACTCGATGAAGGTCGCGCGGCTCCCTTGCGCCAGCAAGTCCTCTGCGCGGCTCAGCAGCAGGTCGCTCGCTTGGTCCCAGTCGTCGGCCTGTAAGGCGAGGCGTATGGCTTCGTCATGACGGCCCGCCCCCGCAAGGACCTTCGCCGCCTTTCGCCGGAGCGATTGCTGCTCTTCCCTGGCAATTTGTTGTGCGAAACGACGCTCGAGGAAGTCGCGCAAGAGGTCATGAAGGTGAAAGATATCGCGGTTGTTTTCCGAGCGCGTGACCAGAAACTGTCGCCTGTAGAGCCTGTCGAGCAGCTTTCCTGCTTCGCCCGACCCGATCATCTCGTCAGCCAACCCGGCGCTGATTTCGGGCAGCAGATTGAGTTTCAGCAGCATGTCCTGGTCGACGGAGGGAAGGGAAAGGAAGAAATGACGACCGAGAACGTCGGGCAGCACATTCTGCCCGCCGAGGACCGTCTCCGTTGTGCCGTCCAGTCCGGCTTTGGTGCCTTGGTCCGCGAGCAGGACGAGCCCGACCGCCCAACCGCGCGCCGCCTCGACATCGACCCGAGCGGCGTCCCTCGAACGCAGGTGGACGAGATCGCGCGCTTCCGCGGTCGAGAATTCGAGCGCGTGGCGGTCGATGACAGCCATTTTGCCCTTGAGAATGAGGTCGCCCAATTGCTCCTGGGGCAGCGTGCGTGAGACACAGATGCAGCGGACGGTGTCAGGAAGTTCACGGAACATCTCGGAAAGCACCGCCCGAAATTCTGCGGTATCGGCGTCGTGCAAATCATCGAGCACCAGAATTGTGCCAGGCTTTAGCCGAGCGAAATAGGCTCTGGAAAAGCGCCTGGCGAACTCCTTCGGCTGCTCGGCATACTCGACGCCGAAGACCGGCATGTCTCCAGCCGAGACTGAGTCCAGCGACTGCGCCAGATATTGAAAGAACCGCGCTATATCCTGGTCGCCCTCGTCGACACGGTACCATATGTGCGGCGCCTCGACGCTTTCGAGATAATCGATGACCGCGGTCGTCTTGCCGTAGCCGGCCGGTGCCGCCACCCAGCATACGCTCGACCGCGACACCCGATCGATCGCTTCGAGAACGCGGTTCCGCCTCAATATCCTGGCGCTGCGCGGCGCCGCCAGCTTGGCGATCCGGCCTGTGCCCGAGAGCGGTTGCGTCGCATCGGCTTCAAAGGCGTCTAAGGCGGCCATGGGGGCTCCCGCTCGACCAATCATCGAGCGACGGTCGTGCTGCCATGACCGTCCCGCCGATCCGATTGACGTTAGCCTGGCGCAGTCATGCGACAATTCGTGGGGGCTTCGTAGATGAAGCGGCACTGGCTGATCCCGGGAGGGCGGATCTCGATGGTTGCGCAACCTGAAACTGGGCAATGGACGGCGGGCGAACCTCGCACTCGGTCTTCGACCGTCGGCTCCAAATCCGGTAGAAGACCTGATCATGGCTATTCCCTCCGATTGGCAAGCTCATGGGCTGCCTGGCAGTCCTTTCCAAACGCACGAGCTCATCCTGTGCGCAGTGGCATCCGCGCACATCGGTACGGTCACCTAGTTTCCCGGCGATTGATCTCCCAGTTTTCGCAAGCGTGCCTAGTTTTCAAGGCTTGTTGGGCGCCCGGGTCTTCGGTGCCTTACGCAACCGGAAATCGGGAAGCGGACGGGACCGGATTGTGCGAGGGGAGGGGCGACCGGTGGATCCCGCACTCTGTTTTCGACAATCCGCTCCAGCGGCCCGCGCGCGGATTGTCCGCACTGCCGCACGCGACGGTGCAGGGCGCACAACCGATCGAGAAATAGCCTTTTTCGATGAGCGGATGCCGGGGGAGGCGATGATGGTCGAGATAGACCTCGATCTGCTGCCGGGTGAAGCGGGCGAGCGGCTCGATCTTCAGGCGTCCGTCAGTTTCTTCCAGCGTCGCAACATCCGTGCGAACTCCGCCATGATAGCGCTTGCGGCCGGAAATCCAGGCCTTGAAACCGCTCAGGGCCTTCTCGAGCGGCAGCACCTTGCGGATGTGGCAGCACCGGTCCGGATCGCTGCGGTGCAGCGATCCAGAGCCGTCGAGCACCCGCAGGACATTTGCCCGGGGCGTGACGATGCGCACGTCGGTGAGGCCGAGCAAGGCCGTCAATTGCGTACGATAGGCGATCGTTTCCGCAAACAGCTTTCCGGTATCGAGCGTGATGATGGGGAGCGACCTGTCGATCGATGCGGCCATGTGCAGCAACACCGCAGATTCCGCGCCAAATGAGGAGACGAGCGCTACCTTTCCGCGGAACAAGTCGGTGACGAGTGGCGCCAGCAGCTCGGGTCCGTCGAGATGGTTCAGCTCCGCGATGATGCCTTCATGCATGGCGATTCGGTCCGGTTTTGGCGTGACGCGGCCGGTTCATAGTCTGCTCACGAAATCGAGGATCGCCTGGCGGTCGGCCTCGTCCAGGCCGAAGAAGCGGTCGCGGACGATCTGCGCCGTGCCGCCATGCGCGAACACTGCATCGCGCAGTGTGGTCGCGCGGCCGTCATGCAGGAAGCGCTGGCGCAGGCGGATGCCGACCAGCGGCGTTGTCCGCCATTCGGCGCCGATGGCGTTACCCTGGATGATCTTGTCGTCGAGCGCCGATCCCATGTCGTGCAGTAAAAGGTCCGAGTAGAGCCTGACTTCGCCTTTTGCGCCCGCCAGCGCCGGCACATGGCATTTGGCGCAGCCGACCAAAGCGAAGAGCCTTCCGCCATCGCTGGCCAGCATTGCGCTTTCGCTCGAGACCGATGGCGAGGCCGGGAAGCCGGCCGAGAACGGGATCAGTGCGCCATAGGCCAGGGTTGCCGACAAAAGCACTCCGCTGGAGCCGAGGCCGATCAGGCGCCACGCACCGCCGGCTTCGGCGAGACGGCCGATGCGTGTGGTGATCCCGAGCGCGACCATCACCATCAGGAACAGGAACTGGTCGACGTCGAGAATGCCGCGGCGCAGTTGCGGATCGAGCGTGATTTGCGAATTGAGCATCACCACGCCGATGAAGGCGACGATGAACCACGGGAACGGGATCGGCGTTGCTCCGGGCGCGCTCTTGCGGCCGCGAAAGAACGTGCCGATGGCCAGCAGAAGCGGGATGAGCATCAGCACCTTGCTGAGCTTGACGAGGGTAGCGGTGTTCAGCGCCCCGTCCGAGACTGCGAAGGAGGCGCCGTAGACCTGCGCCAGTTCGAAGATGCTCGCGCCGACGAACACGCCGTAGAGCCGGTCGTCGAGATGCGGCAGCCAGCCGCCCAGGAACATCACGGGATAGACGAGCAGCGCCGCGGTGCCGCTGAGCGTGATCAGGGCGATCGCAACCCCCGCGCTCTGGTCGCGTGCGCGCATCAGCGCAGCCACTGAGAGAATGGCGGCTGCGCCGCAGACGGCGCTTCCGACCGCGACCAGCAACGCGATCTCGGCCTCCAGCCTGAACAGCCTACGTGCGATGGCGTAGAGCAAAGCCGCGACCAGGATCAGTTCGATGGCCGCCACCGCGAGCGGCATCAGCCCGAGATCGAGGAACAGTCGCGTCGTGATGCGGAAGCCGACAAGGACGACCGCCAGGCGCAACAGGTAGCGCTTGGTGAAGTCGAGCCCCGGGCGCAGGACGTCGGGGCAGGCAAAGCTGTTGCCGATCAGCAGCCCGAAGAGCATGGCGACGAGGACCGGATTGCGCGACAGCGGCTCGCCCAATCCGCCGGCAATCCAGCCGCCCGCAAGGGCGAGCGCGGCCGCCACGGCTATACCGGGCAAGATCGAGTGCGCTTGTTCCGGCGCATGCGAAAACGTCAGGGCGATGCTCATCGCCTGGCCTCCTCGGCCGGGGTGAGCGTTCGCAGATAGGCAGCCACCGCCTCGATCTCTCCGGACCCTTGTTCGACGGGTTGCGTGTCCGTCCCGCTGTGGCCGGAGACGACGCTGGTGATGCCGAGCTCCCTGGTGAAAGCGTCGGCGACCATCTCTTCGAGGACCGCAATGTCGGCCCTCCAGCCATAGCGGCCGACGCGCGTCGCGCCGTTGGCATCGAGGACATAGTGCGGGCGGCCCTTGATCCCGTCGCCTTTGCTGACTGCCTGCGCCTCGATGACGCTGTCGGGTATGTCGTCTATGCCAGCGACGCCGTAGAGGCTGGGCGGCATGCGCAGCGAGATGACATTGGCCTGCTGCGGCAGTGCAGCCGGTTCAGCCGCGATGCCGGCACCATCGCGCAGCATGTAGCGCCGGGCGACCGGGCTGTTGGGATGATCGATCGGGACCGTGCGCCCGGATCCCGGATCCATATGGGCTATCCTGCGCGCGAAACGGTTCTCATCCGCGCTCGCACCGCCGGGGCCGGGATGACAGGACAGGCAGGACGTCGCATTGAACAATGGTCCAAGACCGGTCCGCGGCGTGAAATCGGTCTGAAACAGCTCCCTTCCGCGAGCGGCGAGATCGGGGTTGGCGGCAGCATTTTGCGTCTGCTGGGCCGTCGCCGACACGCCGTGCTCGTCAAAAGCAGGAACCTCGAGCAGCGCTCCGTCGCGGCCGGGAAATCCGGGAAGCTCGCCGCCTATCGTTATCCAGATCCGCTGCGCGTCCGCCGACGTTGCGATGGCTCGCAGGCGATCGCCGCCGAGAGGCCCAAGGCCAGGGATGTCGATCGTCGCTCGGGCGAGAAGCTGGCCGTCCTGGCTTATGCGCAGTAGCGAGCCGTCGCCGCGATTGGCGACGAACAGGTCCGACCCGCCGGCAAGCGTCGTATGGCTCGAAAAGTGCGGATTGGCGATCTCGGGGACAGCGGCGGCGATGTCGACTGGACGATCGAATTCCGGCAGCGAGACCATGCCAGCCCCGGCGACCGTGAAATGCCGCCGGTCGTCTTGCAGTTTCAGCAGCACCAGCCGGTCGCGGCCGGGGTCGGCGATGTAGAGAACACGGTCCGGATTCCACTTGAAGGCAATGCCGATGACGCCGGGATCGTCGCCGCTGTTGCGGCCCATGCTCACCGTGCCAGGGCCGGCCAGGCCGTCGACACCGTCCTGGACATGGATCTGGACCACGCTGCCGTCCGCAGTGACCGCGGCGAACACGGCAAATCCGCTGCCGTCCGGTGACGGGCCGAGAAACGCCGTTCCGAGCGCACCGGTCTGCAGCCCGCCGGGCGTCAGTTGGCCGCTTGCCCGGCCGCTTCGCCAGCCATCCATTGGCCAGCCAGCCGCGCGCCAGCCATCCAGTGGGTTGAGCGATCTGCGCTTGTTTGCGATCGGTAGACCGGCCGGCGAACACGCCGCCGGCCTCGCGGCTTGGCGCATTGTCGAGCGGGGCTCCGTCGGGGTCGACGACGGTGACGCTGCCTTCGCCGGCCAATCCGTTCGGCGCGTTGGCGATCCAGGGCCTTCCAAAGGCGTTGTTGATCGAGATGTAGCGCGGTCCGGATGCCGCCGCCAGCCGCGCCGTTCGAGCCTGGCCATTGTAGCGCCGGTTGAGGAATGGCTCGCTCTGCGCCGTGTAGAGCTGGACTGGGCTCGGTCCGCCATAGTCGGCTAGATCTTGGTCGGTGAGATCCTGCGGAACCAGGATCGTGCCCGATTTGTCGCCGCGCGGATCGATTGACAGGATCGCGCCAGGTTTGAATACTAGATCGCCTGGTGGCGCGCCTAAATTGCTGCCTACCGCGACCAGAACCCTAAGCGGATCGAGCACACGTCCTTCGCGCGTGGTCAGCAGGAATTCCGGATTTCCCGGTATCGGTCCGCCATTATGGAAACGCCCCACCTCGCGCACGCCGGCCACGCCCGGCAGCCCGACGGCGACGATACGGGCGCCCAGGCGCCAGGCGGAGATGTGATCGCTGGTGAAGCCCACCGTCGACAGCAAGATGAAAGACACCGCTGTCATTCCGGAGATAATCCGGCCAAACGAAAGGTCCAGCGAGGCGCAGCTTCCTCGCGACCGACGAGTTTTGACGAAATCCATAAGCACCGCGGCAAGGCCCTTGCGCATTGCGACATCCCCGGCTCGATACCTCGATGCGTCTACATGCGGCCCCGAGCATGTGGCGCTTATCTCGACGCAATCATTGAGCGGGTGCACTTACGTATCGTGTACGGCACCTCAACCGCCGGCCGTATCTTGCGCTTTGGGGGAAGGCGTGCGGCCGCGCGCGCTTCGCAAGGCAAGCGCTTGTCGGGCAAAGGTGATTATGGGCATGGCGAGGTTGCCGCGAACGGCAAATTTTCAGAACTCGAGCGCCTGCCTGAGTGCCGGGCCGCTCCTGACGCGCAAATCGAGGTCGGCCTCGATATGGTCGATGTGGTGCAGCATCAGCGCGCTGGCGCGTTCGGCATTGCCATTTTCCAGCGCCTCGAGGATCTGCGTGTGTTCGTTGTGGCCGCAGCTCGAGATGCCCGAGCGGCCATAGAGTGCGATCACCAGCGATGAACGAGCGACCAATTCCTCCATGAAGCGCTGCAGGATGACGTTTCCCGCGACCGACGCCAGAAGCAGGTGAAAATCCCCCGACGCCTTGATCTCCGATCGCCTTGCGTTCGGTCCGCGTTCGGCGATGAAACGGCCTTCTTCGTCGAGCTGGGCCTTGAACGCGGCGACATGCGCCGGCGTCATCCGTCCGGCGGCGGCGATCGCGATGCCTGGTTCGATGAGCCGGCGCGAAGCAAAAACCTGCCGCGCTTCCTCCGGCGACGGATTGGCGACGAAGGCGCCGCGATTGCGCTCGGTGCGCACCAATCCCTCGAAGGAAAGCATCTGCAGTGCGGCACGCGCCACGGTGCGGCTGACATCGAACAGCGTGCCGACTTCGCCTTCGGAAAGCTTTGTTCCCGGCGCCAGCCGGCGATCGACGATCGCGTCGCGCAACTGGTCGCGGATCGCCTGCGCGCGATCCTCGTTGGCGGCCTCGATAGCAGGGAAGGTCTGGTCGGCAATGTTCATGGCAGTGGTCCTGCGTTCTTCTACCCTGAATCGCATCGCTTGGACGAGAGACAAAGTGAATACAGAGATGAAAAAGATTGCATACGATCTTTGCGGAGATCGGCGGCAATCGCCTATAATTTGTGCATTGCACAAGGCCGACGTATCGGCAGCTACATAGAGGCGGCCCTGATTTCTTCGAGGATTCAGTCAGTTGGTGCGGCGGTGCGCAACTGGCACGCATGATGCTTTGGCTAATCCGACCAAAGGGGAAGCTGGATGTCCAAAGCCGCCGAAATCGACATTGTGTCCGTTTCGAAAGTCTATGGCGCGACGACTGCCGTCGAAGGCATCAGCCTGAAAATCCCTGCCGGAACCTATTGCTGCCTGCTCGGTCCGTCCGGCTGTGGCAAGACCTCGACGCTGCGCATGATCGCCGGGCACGAGAGCATATCGAGTGGCGACGTGCGTCTCGGCAACACAGTGGTCACCGACCTGCCGCCGGCCAGGCGCGGCACTGCCATGATGTTCCAGTCCTACGCACTGTTTCCGCATCTCGACCTGATCGACAACGTCGCCTTCAGCCTGAAGATGAAAGGCGTCGGCAAGGAGGAGCGCCGCGCCAAGGCGCTCGACATGCTGAAGCTGATGCAGATGGAGGCCTATGCCAGCCGCCGCCCGGCGCAGCTTTCCGGCGGGCAGCAGCAGCGCGTTGCCCTTGCGCGCGCCTTGATCACCGATCCCGAGGCGCTGTTGCTCGACGAACCGCTTTCGGCGCTCGATCCTTTCCTGAAGATCCGCATGCGAGCCGAACTGAAGAAGCTGCAGACGTCGCTCGGCATCACTTTCGTCCACGTCACCCACAGCCAGGAAGAGGCGATGGCGCTGGCCGACCTGATCGTGGTGATGAACGACGGCCGTATCGAGCAGGCGGCGCACCCTCGCACGGTGTTCGAGCGGCCGGCCACGGCCTTCGTCGCTCGTTTCATGGGCGACCACAATGTCATCTCCGGGCGCGTCGCCGGCAGTCGCGACGGCATGGTCGTTTTCAATGTGCCCGGCGGCGTCACGTTCGCCGCCAGCGGGCAGGGCAGGGAGACCGGGGAACCCATCGACATCGCCATTCGCACCGACCACGTGCGCATCGGCGAGCCGCCGGCAGCCGGGCTCGGCTTCACCGGCATTATTGCAAACGTCGAGTACCGCGGTTCGACCGTGAAGCTCTCGGTCAATGGCGCCGGCATCGAGGATTTCACGGTGATCGTCGACGACACCAGCTTCTTCGCCAGGCCGGTTGCCGTCGGCGACGCAGTGCCGATCGCCTGGGACGCCGAGGACGCGATCGTCCTTGGCCGTCTCGATTCCTGAAATCCAGCATAACCAACCAAAACAGGGGAACTGAACATGACCAACACCACCGACAAGAAGACTGGAATATCGCGACGTTCGCTGCTCAAGACAGGTGCCGCCGCCGTCGGTTTCGCCGCCGGTTCCGGCGCCATATCTGGCTTTCCGACCATCTGGGCGCAATCGAACATCACGCTGCGCCAGTTCGGCACCGGCGTATCCAACCTCAATGCCATCGCCGACAAGTGCAAGGCCGACCTCGGCATCACGCTGGAGATGACAGCAACCGATTCCGACGCCGCCGCGCAGCGCGCCGTGACGCAGCCCGACAGCTACGACATCGCCGACATCGAATACTGGATCTGCAAGAAGGTGTTCCCGACAGGCGTCCTGCAGCCGATGGATGTCAGCAAGCTGAAATATTACGACGAGCTGGTGCCGCTGTTCAAAACCGGCAAGCTGACGCCGGACAGCGTCATTGCCCAGGGCACCGCGCCGCATACCGTCGGTTACGTCGAGGCGCAGGACAGCAAGGTCTTCGCCAAGGCGCCGACCAACTGGTTCACCATGGTGCCGACGATCTACAATGCCGATACGCTCGGCATCCGCCCCGACCTCGTCGGCCGCGATATCACCACCTGGGCCGACATCATGGATCCGGCCTTCAAGGGCAAGACCGCCATCCTCAACATCCCGTCAATCGGCATCATGGATGCGGCGATGATCATGGAGGCAACGGGCAACATCAAATACGCCGACAAGGGCAACATGACCAAGGAGGAGATCGACAAGACGATCGACTTCCTGATCAAGGCCAAGCAAGCCGGCCAGTTCCGCGCCTTCTGGAAATCATTCGACGAGAGCGTCAACCTGATGGCTTCAGGCGAAGTCGTAATCCAGTCGATGTGGTCGCCGGCCGTGGCCGCGGTCCGCTCCAAGGGCATCGCGTGCCGGTTCCAGCCGCTCAAGGAAGGCTACCGGTCCTGGGGTGGCGGGCTTGGCCTGGCAGCCCATCTCTCCGGCGCCGAACTCGATGCCGCCTATGAATACATCAACTGGTACACGTCCGGCTGGGTTGGCGGCTATCTCAACCGTCAGGGCTATTACTCGGCCAACATGGTGTCGGCCAAGAAGTTCATGTCCGAGGACGAGTGGGGCTACTGGATCGAAGGCAAGCCGGCAAAGGGCGATATCCTGTCGCCGGACGGCAAGGTCATGGAAAAGGCTGGCGCCGTGCGTGACGGCGGCTCGTTCGAAGAGCGCATGGGCAAGGTCGCCTGCTGGAACTCGGTCATGGACGAGGACCGCTACATGGTGAAGCGCTGGAACGAGTTCATCGCTGCTTGATGCCCTCTGCCTTCTCCCCTTGTGGGAGAAGGTGGATTGGCGCGCAGCGCCAAGACGGTTGAGGGGTGCTGGACGGAGCACTGTTGGTGCCAAGCTGGAACACCCCTCATCCGACCGAGCTTCGCTCGGCCACCTTCTCCCACAGGGGGAGAAGGGAACACCCCTCAGTCGCATCGCCGACCTCGACCGAGATATAGATGGCAGTAGCGCTCGAACAATCCACGCACGTTACGTCTGCAAAGCCTGCCAGACGCAGGCGCTCCTTTGCCGGAGTCGCACCCTATCTCCAGGCGGCACCGCTGGCGCTGATTCTCGGCGCGTTCCTCCTGCTGCCAATTCTGATGATCGCCGTGGTCTCATTCTGGGATTACGATTTCGCGGCGATGTATCCGGATTTCCTGACCACCAATTATTCCGACACGCTCGGCTCCTGGGTCACCTGGAAAACCTACTTGAATACGCTGAAATACGCCGCCATCGTCTGGGCGCTGACGCTGTTCATCGGTTTCTGGGTCGCCTATTTCCTTGCCTTCCATATCAGGACCACGGCCATGCAGATGGTGCTGTTCCTTGTCTGCACGGTGCCGTTTCTGACCTCCAACATCATCCGCATGATCTCGTGGATTCCGGTGCTTGGCCGCAATGGCCTGGTCAACTCGACGCTGGTGCAAATGGGGCTGATCCCGAAGCCGATCGAATGGCTGCTCTATTCCGAATTCGCCGTGGTGCTGGCTATGGTGCATCTCTATACGCTGTTCATGGTGACGCCGATCTTCAACACGCTGATGCGCATCGACAAGTCGTTGATAGAAGCCGCGCGCGACGCCGGTGCTTCCGGCTGGCAGGTTCTGTGGAACGTCGTCATTCCGCTCGCCAAGCCCGGCATGGCGATCGGCACCATTTTCGTCGTCACCCTGGTGATGGCCGACTTCTCGACGGTGCAGGTGATGTCCGGCGGGCAGAGCGCCTCCGTCGCGCTGATGATGAAGAACCAGATGTCGCTGCTGCAATATCCGGCAGCCGCCGCCAACGCCGTCGTGCTCTTGGTGCTGGTGCTGCTGATGGTCGCGGGCATCCTGCGCATCGTCGACATCCGCAAGGAGCTGTGAGGCGATGAGCCAGGACAAGCGCACCCTCGAATTCTATGTGTTGGCGGCGTTCTTCGGTCTTTTCGTGTTGTTCCTCTACGGCCCGCTTTCGGCGATCCTGATCCTCTCTTTCCAGGGCGAGAACGGCGGTCTGACATTTCCGCTGAATGGCGTGTCGCTGCACTGGTTCGCCAATTTGTTCGAGCGCCAGGCGGTCGGCGACTTCGGCGGCAGCTTCAAACGCTCGCTCGTCCTTGGCCTGATGGTGATGGTCGTCACTGTCGCCGTGTCGCTGCTCGCCGGCCTGGCCTTCCGGCAGAAATTTCGCGGCGCAACCGCACTGTTCTATCTGGCCGTCGCCAGCCTGGTCGTGCCGTCGATCATCATCAGTCTCGGCATCGGCGTCGTCTTCCAGCAGATCGGCTTCCGCCCAGCCTGGTACACCTCCGCTTTCGGCGCCCATCTGACCTGGACCTTGCCTTTCGGCGTGCTGATCATGTTTGCCGTCTTCAACCGGTTCTCGCCGGCCTACGAGGAAGCCGCGCGTGATCTCGGAGCATCGTCGTGGCAGACCTTCGCGCATGTCGTCCTGCCGATGATCGCACCCAGCCTGATCGGCGTCGGCCTGTTTGGTTTTACCCTCTCCTATGACGAGTTTGCCCGCACGCTGATGACCTCGGGCACGTTCAATACGTTGCCGCTCGAAATCTACGGCATGACGACGAATGTCACGACGCCGGTGCTCTATGCGCTGGGCACGGTGACGACCGTATTTTCCTTCCTGGTGATCCTGCTGACGCTCGGCGCAATCGTCTATGTCGGCCGCCGCCGCGAGCGTGCCTGACAGTGCACATCCTCGTCGTCAATCCAAACACCACCGCCAGCATGACCGGCACTATCGCGGCGGCGGCCCGATCGGTCGCTGCTCAATCGACGAAGATCGTTGCCGTCACCTCGTCGATGGGACCTGTATCGATCGAAGGCTATTACGATGAAGCACTTGCCGTGCCCGGCCTGCTGGTCGAGATCGCCGCCGGCGAACGCTCGGGCGCGCAAGCCGCGATCATTGCCTGTTTCGACGACACCGGCCTCGATGCCGCGCGCGCCATGGCCAACATTCCGGTCATCGGCATTTGCGAGGCATCGCTCAGCACGGCCTCGTTCATCGCCCAGCGCTTCACCGTCGTCACCACCACCGGACGTTCGCGCGTGCCGGTCGAAGGGTTGGTGCAGCGCTATGGCATGGCAGGGCGCGCGCGTGTGCGCGCCGCCGACATCCCGGTTCTTGCCCTCGAAGATCCGGCGTCCGACGCACTGCTCAGGCTGCGCAACGAGATTGCGCGCGCCATCGACGAGGATCGCGCCGAGGCGATCGTGCTCGGCTGCGCCGGCATGGCCGATCTGGCGGCGGCGCTGCAGCGGGAATTCGGGCTTCCGGTCATCGACGGCGTGGGCGCTGCCGTGAAACAGGCCGAGGCATTGATCGCCCTTGGCCTGACGACATCCAAGCGCGGCGCCTATGCAAGCCCGTTGGCAAAGTCTTATCATGGCGCGTTGAAATCCTTCGCGCCTGGCGCCGCCGAGTGATCGCAATGCCCCGAACGATCCGAACGCTCGCACGTGAGGAAGTGCAAACCCTAGTCGATTGGGCGGCGGCGGAAGGCTGGAATCCCGGCCTTAACGATGCCGCGCTGTTTCAGGCAGCCGACCCGCAGGGCTTCATCGGCGCCTTTATCGATGGCGAGATGGCGGCCGGCATTTCGGCCGTTGCCTATGGCGACGGTTTCGGCTTCATCGGCCTCTACATCTGCCGGCCGGACAAGCGTGGCCAAGGCCATGGCAAGGTCGTTTGGGATGCCGGCACGGCGCGGCTCGGCAAGCGCACGATCGGCCTCGACGGTGTCGTCGAACAGCAGGCCAACTACCGCAGCATGGGTTTTGCACCGGCCTACCGGACGATCCGGTTCATGGGGTCACCGAATGTCCCGGCAGCAGTCGGCAACGACATTCGCGCCATAGGGCCGGAACTCGTGCCGGACATACTGGACTATGACCGCCGCTTCTTTCCCGGCCCGAGGCGATCCTTCCTGGAACACTGGCTGCGCCCGCCGCATATGGCGCTTGCGATCCTCAAGCACGGCGCCATTGCGGGATACGGCGTCGCGCGCCAATGCCGGGACGGCTGCAAGATCGGCCCGCTCTTTGCCGACAGCCTGGACGCGGCAAGCCATCTCTTCGCCGCGCTCGCGCACATGTCCGGTCCCGGAAACGTCCATCTCGACGTTCCCGAAACCAGCCGGCAATTTGCAGACTTGCTGTCGTCCGCAGGCCTTCAACCGGGCTTCGAGACGGCTCGGATGTACAAGGGAAAGGCGCCGCAGCTCAAGCAGTCCGGAGTTTTTGCGATAACGACGTTGGAGTTGGGGTGAGGCGGTACAAGCCGACTTCCAGTGCAAAGCCGGGCAACAGGACTACGCGGTCTATTTTTCCTGAACTGAAATGCCGGAATCGTCGATGCGAAGTTCCACGCCTTTCGGCCTAGTCTCCTCGCGATAAACGTAAATCCCCAACGCAATAACGGCGACGGCCAAAGCGCCGATGATGAGATAAAGATAGTTCTGCTTCATCCGCTGTCGTTAACAATATGATGTGGGCGAGTCTAGCAGTTCGGGTATCAGGACGGCGGCCGGAGACGCACGTCGATCAGCCATCCAGCCGGTCGCGCAGCATGCTCCAGGGGAGCACCATGTTTGGTGCATGCCGCATCAGGCTATGGAACGGGATCGGCGACGGCGGCGCAAACGGCAGCGGCAAATCCTGAGGCTTTGTTCCATCAGCCCAATCCGCAAGCACCTTGCCCATCGCAGTGGTCATGGCGATGCCGCGTCCGTTGCACGCCAAGCCGGCGATCAGCCCGGGGCCGAGATCGACGAGGTGCGGCAGGAAGTCGGGCTCGACGGCAGCCATCCCCGACCAGCTGTATTCAAGCGGCGGGATGTCCGGGAGATCGAGATGCCCGGCAAGCCGCCGCCAGATCGCCCGCGGCACCCGCGTGTCGGCACCGGGGCCAAAAACATGCATGCCGCCGGTGATCAGCCTGTTTTCGCCATCGAAGCGGAAGGTGAAGAGATTGCGTCTTGTGTCGCCGACGCCTTGCCCGCCAGGAAGCAGGCGAGTGCGTATTTCACGCGGCAGCGGCGCCGTCGCGATCTGGAAGATTTTCAGCGGGATGTAGGTTCGCTCAAGCGTGCGGTTCAGCGGCCCGCCATAGGCATTGGTGGCGACCAGCACTTTTTCGGCACGCACCGAACCGGAGGCCGTCTTCAAAGCCCAACCATCGCCTATGTGATCGATCGACGCGACACGCGAATGCTCGAAGATGCGCGCTCCGGCCTTTTCCGCCGCGTCGGCCAATCCGCGCGCATATTCGACCGGATTGAGGACGCCACCCGATCTGTCGATCCAGCCGCCGAGATAACCGCGAACGCCGGTCAGCCCTTCGACCGCCTGTCTATCCAGCGCAACAGCCGGCCTTCCGCGTGGTGCCCATTGTTCGGCGCGCGATCTGGTCTTTTGCAAAGCGGCCGGTGAATGGGCTGGTTGTATCCAGCCGCTCTGGACGGCATCGCATTCGATGGCATGCCGCCTGATCAGGTCGAAGACGAGGTCGGCGCTGCCGGCGGCGAAATCGACAAGGCGTTCGCCGCGTTCGGGCCCGAGCTGGGCAATGATGTCGTCGGGGTCTCTTTTCGCGAAATTCGGCACGACGAAGCCGGCATTCCTGCCGGTTGCCCCCCAGGCGATGATTTCCGCCTCGAGGACGGCAACCGAGATGCCTTTCTCGACACTGTGCAGCGCGGTGGAAAGGCCTGAAAACCCGCCGCCGACAATTGCCAGATCGACATCGAGTGCGCCTTCGAGGGTGGGCCGGTCGCGGCGACCGCGGCTGACGGCATGCCAAAGGGAAATGCCGTGCGGCCGGGTCACAGCGTTCATGAGCCGCTCTCGCTGGGGGCCACGCGTGCACGCTTGCCGAACCTTGGACGCCGCGGCCTGTCGCCAAACAGGCCGTTCGGCCTGACCAGAAGGATGACGCACAGCATCACGCCGATGGCGACGATCTGCAGCGAAGCGGCGCGGGCCTGCTGTTCCGGCGAGAACAACATACTGGTCAAGGCTCCCGATCCGGCCCATATCGCCCAGACCAGGATGCTGCCGATGACGGCGCCGATGTTGCTGCCCGAGCCACCGACGATCAGCATCACCCAGACCTGGAAAGTCAGCGCCGGCAAATAATTGTCCGGGGCGATGAAGCCGGTGAAATGCGCCTGCAGCGCACCGGCAAGCGCCATGATGGCGCCACCGACGGCAAAGGCCTGGACGCGGTAGAACCGTGCGCTTTTGCCTAGGGATATCGCGGCCCGCTCATCCTCGCGAAGCGCCTTCAACACGCGCCCCCACGGGCTGCGCGACAGATGCTCCAGCGCGAGATAGACGATCAGCGTCACTACCGAGACGATCGCAAGGTTCGAAAGGTTGAACAGCAACGGCGTTTCGGCAAGACCGCCGAACGGACGCGGAATGAAGCCGATGCCGAACGGCCCGCCGGTCAGCTTCTGGGCATTGAGCGCTATCAGTTGCACGACGACGGCGACGCCGAAAGTAGTGATCGCAAGATAGTCCGATCTCAGGCGTAGCGTGGCAATGCCGGTGATGGCGGCGGTGACGCCGCCCAACAGCATGGCGCCAAGCCAGCCGATAAGGATCGGCAGGTCGAAGCCGCCCAGGCGCGCGGCATCGTCGGGCGTGGTCAGCAGCGCCGAGGTGTAGGCGCCGATGGCAACGAAACCAGCGACCCCGACATTGAAAAGCCCGGTCAGCCCCCATTGCAGATTGAGCCCGAGCGTGATGAGCGAAAAGATCAGCGCGGTGGTCAGGAAGAAGGCGCCGTAGCCGAGCAGATCCATCAGCGTTCCCTCGCTCCGAAAAGGCCGATGGGCCGCACGAACAGCACCGCCATCAGGATGATGAACGAGACGGCTGCCCGCCATTCGGCGCCGATCAAATGCACGGCAGCCGCTTCGGCCATGCCGATGATCAGGCCGCCGAGAACGGCGCCAGGCACGCTGCCGATGCCGCCGAGGATGGCGGCCGCGAACATCGGCAGCAGCATCTCGAAACCCATGAACGGGCGGACCTGGATGAGAATGCCGATCATGACGCCGGCGACGCAGGCCAGCGCGCCGCCGATGATCCAGGTGACGCGCACCACCCTGGCGACGTCGATGCCGACGATGCGGGCAAGTGCCGCGTTCTGGCTCAATGCCTGCATCGAGCGGCCGGTCTGGGTCCGCGTCATCAGGAGATGCACGCCGAGCACCAGCACGGCGGTCAGCAGCAGCAGCGCGATCTGGTCCGGGGTGATGCGGATGCCGAAACCTATCGGCATGGCGATCTGGATCGCCCGGCTGAAATAGGTCGGACGCGAGGTGAAGATGAATTCGAGCAGGCTTCTCAGCGCCATCGAGGCGCCGAAGCTCGCCATCACCACGATGATCGCCTGGCCCTTGGCCCGCAGCCGCGCGAACAGCACCATGTCGAGCACCAGCGCCAGCAGGCCGGTGGCCGCCATGCCGATGATGAGCGCGACGATCAGCGGCCAACCGAAGGAGAGGGGCGCGATCGGCGCGATCTTGCCGAAAATCGCGCCAATGGCGCCAACCACGGCGAGCGTCGCATAGGCGCCCCAGGCCATGAAGTCGCCATGGGCGAAGTTCGAGAAGCGCAGGATCGAATAGGTGAGTGTCACGCCGATGGCGCCGAGGCCGATCATCGAGCCTGCCAGCAGTCCGTCGACGACGAATTGCAGGTTCATGCCGCGCTTCCTTGTCCAAGATCGAGGCGGCGCTGGCCAAGATAGAGTTCAGCCACGACCGGGTCGCTCCAGAGCTCGGAGGCGACGCCTTGGTGCCGCTCCTTGCCCTCAACCAGCACATAGGCGCGGTCTCCAATGGCAAGCGCTGCCTTGGCGTTCTGTTCGACCAGCAGGATGGTGACGCCGGACTTTCGGATGCCGGCCAGCATCTCGAACACCGTCGCCACGAACTTCGGCGACAGGCCGGCCGACGGCTCGTCGAGCACCAGCACCTTGGGATGGACGATCAACGCCCGGGCGACAGCCAGCATCTGCCGCTGTCCACCCGACAGATTGCCCGCGGCCGTTCTGCGCTGACGGGCGAGATCGGGAAAGGCCGCATACATTTCCTCGATGCGGGCTGGGACCTCGCGCGGCCTCAGGATGCCGCATGCTACCCTGAGATTGTCCTCGACCGACATCAGCGGGAAGATGTTCTCTGTCTGTGGCACGAAGGCAAGGCCAAGGCGGACCATGATGTGAGCGGGCGACGCCGTGATATCCTTGCCGTCCAGCAGCACCGCGCCGCCGGTGATCGGGACAAGGCCGGCGATGGCCTTGATAAGGCTCGACTTGCCGGCGCCGTTGGGACCGAGAACGACGACGATCTCGCCCTGGTCGACGGTGATCGAAGCGCCGCGCACGATCGGAACGCCAGGCTCGTAGCCGGCTTCGAGATCGCGGACATCGAGTACCTTTTGGCTCATGCCGTGCCTCCGAGGTAGGCCTCGATGACGCGCGGGTCGCGCGCCACCTCCTCCGGAGTCCCTTCGCACAGAAGCTGGCCGCTTGCCATGACCAGGACGCGGTGGCAAAGCCGCGTCACCATGTCGATATTGTGCTCGATCAGCAGGAAGGTGATGCCGCGCGCATTGATGTCGCGGATGCGATCGATAATGATCTCGAGCAGGGTTGCGTTGACCCCGGCCGCCGGCTCGTCGAGCAGGATGATCGCCGGGTCGGCCATCATCACGCGGGCCAACTCGAGCAGCTTGCGCTGGCCGCCTGAAAGCACGCGCGCAGGTTCGTGCGCGAGGTGAGCGATCGTGACGAGCTCGAGCAGTTCGACGGCTCTTGTCTCGGCAGCCCTTTCTTCGGCAGCGACCCGCCGGGGCGTCAGGAAATTGGCGAGCAGTTTTTCTCCAGTCTGTCCTTGCGCGGCCAGCATGACGTTTTCGATCAGCGTCAGGTTAGGCAAGGGCCGGGGGATCTGGAACGTGCGGCCAAGGCCGCGGCCGATGCGGCGATGGGCTGCTTCCCCCGACACCGATACGCCATTGAGGAGGATTTCGCCGCTGGTCGGCAGAATGCTGCCGGCGAGCAGGTCGAACATCGTGGTCTTGCCGGCGCCGTTCGGGCCGATGAGGCCGAGTATTTCACCCGGCCGGACGTCAAACGAGACATTGTTGACCGCGACGAGGCCGCCGAAGCGCTTGACGACGTTCCTGGCCGTCAGAACCGGCGTGCGGATCTCCTCCTGCCGTTCCGTCGTGTCGCCCATCAATCCCTCAGGCCGAAAGCGATCTTCGCCGCCAATGATTTGATTTGTGATCACACTTGCTTTGATCACGCTATTCGGCTTTAATTTCTTCCGCAAGCCGAAAACGGCCAAGACCGGGATTGCCCATGCAGAAGGCCGCCATCGAAAAGAACAATGAGGTGATCGCAGCCCAGCTTACGCCGGTCGGCCGCGAGACCGTGCAGGATCGCGTCTATTCGGAGCTGCGCCGCGCCTTGATCGGCGGCCTTTTCGAGCCGAGCCAGGTGCTAACCATCCGCGGCCTCGCCGACGCGCTGGTCACAAGCACCATGCCGGTGCGCGAGGCGCTCGGACGGCTGATCACCGAGAAGGCGCTGGAGGCGCTTCCCAACCGTTCGGTGCGCGTGCCGCCGATCACGCTGGAGCGCATCGACGACCTCTTGCGCGCCCGCTCCCTGATCGAGGGCGAAGCGATCGCCCTGGCCGCCACGCGCATGAACGCGCGCCAGATCGCTTCGGTCGAAGCCATGCTGGGGCAATGGGACGAGATGCGCGCGCTCAAGCACAAGAAGGATATCGACCGCGAGGCCACGCTCAATCAGAGCTTCCATTTCGAGATCTACCGTTGCTGCGGTTCCGCCGTGCTGATCCCGATGATCGAGAGCCTCTGGTTGCAATCGGGGCCTTGCATCCGCGTTGCCATCTACGCCTTCTCCGACGCCGGCGAGGTCGATACGGCCCACTACCACCGCAGCATTGTCGCAGCGCTTGCGAGGCAGGATGCGCAAGCGGCGCGCGAGGCGCTGGTGGCCGATATCAGCCGGCCCTTCGACTTTCTGCGCGACAAGCTCCAATCCACAAGCAAGGAAGGATTGAGGGCATGACGGCGCCTGGCATCAGCATCACCGAGCCACGCTCGAAGCTTTCCGTGACCGCGCTGCTGTTGCCTGAAAAGGCGCCCGACAACGCTGCCTTCCTGCTGGCGTATCTCGAGCAGCCGCGCGTCGTTGCCGGCATCCATGCTATGTGGACGGGGCCGGAAATCTCCTGCCCGGTTCCATCAGCCGAACTTGAGGGCCAAACCTATGCCAGGCCCTTGCCGGCGGAGAACGCAACGCTGACGCCGCAGCCGGGCGACATCGTGTTGTCCTACGTGCCGCCGCGCATGTGGGGCGGCAACCCGAATGCCATCTTTGACGTCGGCCTGTTCTACGGAGCGGGTGCACGCCTGCTGTTCCCGATCGGCTGGCTTGCCGGAAGCGTCGTCGCGCAGGTGGTGCCTGAGGATCGCGATAAATTCGCAGCCGCTTGTGGCGTGATCCGCCGCAACGGTGCCTGCGACATCACCTTCACCCGGGTGGAGATCTGAATGGCTGAGACCGACGACAGTTTTGAGCTCTTCGACCTTCGCGTCGAGGCGGTTATCCCCGAGGGCAAGCCGATCTATTGCGGCGCCAAGCCCGGCGACTATTTCGAGTTGAAGGGCGAGATGCTGTCGATGCCAGCGGGGCAAGGTTTCTCGATCTATTCCATTGCGGCAGTGTTGCCGCTTCTGGCCGCAAAGCAGCGCCCGACCCACAGGAACGACTGGATGACGTCGGACGCCGAGATCGCTTGTCCGGATCCCAATTGTGCCAGCCGGCTGAGGATCGTCAGGACCGGCAAGCGGCGGTTCAGCCATGCCGAAACGACGGCGGTGCCGCTGCCGAAGGAGAATGACCGGAGATGACCGCCAAGGCTTTCGAGCTCAGCCCCGGCTATACGATCTCGCGCGTTATTCGCGGCGGCTGGCAGCTTGCCGGCGGGCACGGCGCGATCGACCGCCAACAGGCGGTAACCGACCTGATCGCCACCTTCGACGCCGGCATCAGGACCTATGATTGCGCCGATATCTATACCGGTGTCGAGGAGCTGATCGGCGCGGCACGCCTGCGCCTTGCCAATGAGCGTGGCCTTGATGCTGCCGCCAAGATGAAGGTGCACACCAAGCTAGTGCCTGACCTCGAACGGCTTTCCACGATCAGCCGCGACTACATCAGCAGCATCGTCGAGCAGTCGCTGCGGCGGCTGAAGACCGAGCGGCTCGATCTCGTGCAGTTCCACTGGTGGGACTATGCGCTGCCCGGCTATGTCGAAGCGATGGGCTGGCTCAACGAAATCCGCGGGGAAGGCCAGGTGCGCAACATCGGCACCACGAACTTCGACACGCCGCGGTTGGCCGAGATCCTGGCCGCCGGTGTGCCGCTGGTCAGCCAGCAATTGCAATACTCGGTGCTCGACCAGCGGCCAGCCAACAGCCTTGCAGCGCTCGCCAGCCGGCACGGCGTCAGTTTCCTCTGCTACGGTTCGGTGGCGGGCGGCTTCCTCAGCGAAAAATGGCTTGGCGCTGCCGAGCCGCAGACGCCGCTCGAAAACCGATCGCTGGTCAAATACAAGCTGATCATTGACGACTTTGGTGGCTGGGAGCTTTTCCAGGAGTTGCTTCGCACACTGAAGGCCGTCGCCGACCGCCACGGCGTCGATATCGCCACCATCGCCAGCGCCTGGGTGCTGGAGCAGCCGCAAGTGGCGGCCGTCATCGTCGGCGCCCGCAACCAGGCGCACGCCCTTGCCAATGCCAGAATCATGGACGTCGCGCTCGATGCCGACGACCGGGCGAGGATCGCTGCCGTGATCGCGCAAAGCCGTGGGCCGCTGGGCGACGTCTACACTTTGGAACGCGACCGTCACGGCCGCCACGGCTCGATCATGCATTACAATTTGAATGCAGGCAGGAAATGAACGCGGCCATGGACGAAAAGCCCTCCTTGCTTTCCCGCGCCAGCGCCGAGGTGGCCGATCTCCACCGCTTCTTCGTCGACTGGTTCAATGCGGCGAGTGCGGACAATGCAGATTTCAGGCGCTTCGAACGCGTCATGGGCGAAGGCTTCTGCATGGTTGTGCCGGATGGCCAGGTCCTCGATCGTGACGCGGTGCTCGACCATGTAAGGGCAAGCCGCGCCACTTGTGACGGCAATTTCACCATCTCGATCGAGGAAATCCGGGCCGGCTGGCAACAAGGCGACACGATCGTCGTCAGCTACATCGAAGCGCAGCAGCGCGCCGGCAAGCATAGCCGCCGCCGCTCAAGTGCCGTTTTCACCACCAGTTCATCGGCGCCCAACGGCGTCGAATGGCGATATCTGCATGAAACCTGGCTGCAGATGCCGGAAGGCTGAACAGGCTCAAGACATCAATGAGAGTCGTGTAACGAAAGGGGAACAGCAATGAAAAAGACCATACTTCAGATCACCACCGCGCTCGCACTGCTGACAGCGGCCGGCGCAGCGCAAGCCGCCGATTGCAAGATCACCGTCGGCCTCGTCATGGAACTGACAGGCCCGGCCGGCGAGTACGGCCAGGCCGGCGCCAAATCGGTCGAGATGGCCTTCCGCGACATCAACGATGCGGGTGGCGTCCGCGGCTGCGATCTCGCAACCGACACGCGCGACAGCCAGAGCCAGGGCAACATTGCGGTCGACGCCGCGACGCAACTCGTGCAGGTCAAGAAGGTGCCAGTGATCATCGGCGGCATCATCTCCTCGGTGTCGATCCCGATCCTGACCTCGGTCACCGCTCCGGCCAAGATAGTCCAGGTGTCGCCTGCTTCCTCGTCGCCGACGCTGACGGCGCTCGGGCGCGACGGCAAGACCAACGGCATCTTCTTCCGCACCATCACATCTGATGCGCTGCAGGGCGTCGCCGCCGCCAAATATGCCATCGACAAAGGCTTCAAGAAGCTGGCGGTCATCCACGTCAACAACGACTTCGGCGTCAACATGGTGGCGGAATTTTCGCGCGCCTATAAGGCACTCGGCGGCACCATCGTCTCCGACACGCCCTACAATGAAAAGCAGTCGAGCTATGCCTCGGAAGTGACGGCGGCGATGGCCGGCGAGCCCGACGGGCTTTATCTCGTCAGCACGCCTGTCGACGGCGCAACCATCGCCCGCACCTGGATTTCGCAGGGCGGTGTCCAGAAATTCCTGCTCAATGACGGCATGAACAGCCCGGACTTCATCGAATCCGTTGGCGCGGATTATCTGAAGGATGCGTACGGCACTTCCTCCGGCACCAGCCCGACCGCATCGACCGAGTATTTCACTAAGAACTACAAGGAATTTTCGGGCATCGAACCGTCGAACCCGGCGGCCGACCGGTCGTATGATGCCGGCGCCATCGTCGGCCTGGCCATCGCCATTGCGGGCTCCGAGGATCCAGCCAAGATCAAGGAGGCGATATACAAGGCGGTCGACCCGGCCGGCACGCCGATCTATGCCGGCAAGGACGAGTTCGCTAAGGCGCTCGGCCTGATCAAGGATGGCAAGCCGATCCGCTACGAAGGCGTCATCGGCCCGGTCGCCTTCGACAAATACGGCGACATCACCGGCCCGTTCCGCCTCTGGAAGATCGTCGACGGCAAGGTGACGACCGACGGCGAAATGACGACGGATGACGTCAACGCCTTGCAGGCGAAGCTTCAGTAAGCCGCCCATGTCTTGTCCGGCATCGATCCCATTCCATTGAGCTTGATGCCGGACACTTGCATGTCCTGTTGCCGGTCAGGCCGGCCTGGAAACGACCACCGCACCAGCCCAGAGCGGCCTCGGTTCAACGCAGCTTTGACACCACCCACGGTCGAGCCGACGAGATCGGCAATCTCTTCCAGCGAATAGTCGAAGACATCCTTGAGCAGGACGCAGGCGCGCTCCTTGGGCGGCAGATGGATCACCAGCCGCTCGATGGCGCGATCCGCGCCCTGGCCCGCCGTCCAGCGAAATGAAGCTGCCCACGATCAATTTTCTCATCGCGTGTCTCCGGTTGCGCAACAGGCATCCAGTCGGATCCAAGAACCGGCGCAAACGAACCGGCCCGACGGATGACCACAGGATGCTTGCCTGAGACGTTTCCGGTTCGACTTTGGATACGCGTGAGAATCGTTTGAGCTAATAAAGCGGCTTGGCCATATGCCGGGGGGTCGGCCATTCCGTCGTTATCCCCGGCTGCACCGGCCGCTCGAGATAGGTCGACAGGACCACATAGCTTCGGGTCGAGGTGACGCCGGGTGTTTCGTAGAGGCGCGACAGCAGGCCCTCGAGCGCCCGCGTGTCCTCGGTGCGGACCTTGATCAGCATGCATGCGTCGCCGGCCACCGAATGGATCTCCTCGACTTCGGGGTGTTCGGAGATTGCCATCAGCTCCGGCGTCTTTCCCCACCCCTTTGTGTCGATATGGACGAAGGCAAGCAGCGGCTTGTGCACCGCCTTGGGATCGATGATGACCGCGGTGTTGCGGATGGCGCCGCTGCGCCGGAGGCGCTTGACGCGTTCATGGGCTGCCGGCGGTGAAAGGCCGACGCGGTCGCCGAGCTCGGCATAGCTGATCGTGGCGTCGTCGACCAGAACGCCTAATATTTTTCGGTCGGTTGCATCGATATCGCGGGCGGCGGGCCTGTTCTGCGGAATGCCATCTGTTTCTTCATCCATATTAAAATTCCCGATTGATGCAGAATTTAATACGGCCATTATTGCCATATGTCGAACACTGATCAAGTCGCAATATTTACAGCAAGGCCGCCTATCCCGGCCCTCGCTTACCTCCTCACCGGATGCATTGCCGTGATCGGCTCGAACTCGCTGGTGCTCGGTCCGATCGCACCGGCGGTGGCCGCGTCCTTCGGCACAAGCGTGCCGGCGGTTATGATCGCGTCCGCCGCGTTCGGGCTCGGTACGTCGGCGAGCGCCTTGTTCCTGGCGCGCTATATCGATCGGCTTGGCGCCCGTCGCATGCTGCAAGGGGCGTTGCTGCTGCTGGCGATAGCGCTCGTCGCCAGCGCCGCTGCGCCGACCGTGACGACGCTGGTCGCGGCCCAGCTTCTCGCCGGCATCGCTGCAGGTGTCGCCATGCCGGCAATCTATGCCAGCTCCGCCGCGATTGCGCCGCCCGGTCGTGAAAGCGGCACCATAGGCGTCGTGCTGACCGGCTGGACGCTGAGCATGGTCGCCGGCGTTTCGCTGTCGGCCGTACTTGCCGATCTGGTGCATTGGCGCGCCGTTTTCGCGGCGGTCGCGGTGCTCGCAGCACTCGCATTGGCAAGCCTGGCGCTGACGTCGCTGAGCGATGTCAGGAAGAGCGGCCCGGCGCCGACGCCGCTGGGCGCCTTGAGCGTCCCTGGCATAGTGCCGCTTCTGGTTGCCTGCGCCGCCTTCATGACGGCGTTTTACGGCGTCTATGGCTATCTTGGCGATCACCTTCACAATGGCTTGGGACGGCCGGTCAGCGCCAACGGGCTGGCCGCGCTCGCCTATGGCGCCGGATTTGGTGCGGCGGCACTTCTTGACGGCGTCATCGACCGCCTGGGCGCGCGCCGTGTCATGCCGTTTGCCTACCTGCTCGTCGCGGCCGTCTATGTCGCGATTGCCGCGGCGAGCAGTAGTTTCCATCTGACTATAGCGATGATAGCCGTCTGGGGCCTTGCCAATCATTTCGGGCTGAATGTCCTGGTGATGCGCCTGTCCGCGCTCGATCCTGCGCGGCGCGGCACGATCATGGGCTTGAACAGCGCGGTGACCTATCTCGCGGTGTTCGTCGGCACCACGGCGTTCGGACCGCTCTATTCCACGTTCGGTTTTGCAGCATCGGCGGTGATTGCAGCTTTGCTCATGCTAATCGCTGCTGCGGCAGCGGCGTGGCGTTCGCCGAAGCTATAGCGCAGCAAGGCTTGCGTCTCGGTCCCGTCCTTCGATAGATGCTTGGCGGATGAACAATACAACGCTTGAGACAACCGCCGACCCCTCGCCGCACGAGTTGGCTTTTCTTGGAGAGCGGCTTACGGCGTTCAACGACGGTGATGTCGGTGCCTCCGGCAGGAAGACACTGGCCGTGTTCGTGCGCGATGAGCACGGCGCTATTGTCGCCGGCATCTCGGGATACACCGCCTGGGGCTGGCTCTATGTGCAATGGCTCTGGGTCGATGAAAAACTGCGCGGTCACCGCATGGCCGGCAGGATGCTCGAGGCGGCCGAGAGGGAGGCGATCGCGCGCGACTGTCACGGCGCCTGGATCGACACGTTCAATCCCAAGGCCGCCAAGGCCTATGAGCGCCAGGGCTATCAGCCCTTCGGCGTGCTTGCCGATTTTCCCGTCGGCCGCAGCCGCATCTTCCTGCAGAAGAGGCTGAAGCCTGACTAGCCGGCAAGGCGTCCGCCGCACATCGGCTTTGGCACGCCGGTCGTACTGGGGAAGCTGATCGGCAAGCCCCTGAGCACGCGCACTGCCAGGAACGCAAAACACTCCGCCTCCACCGCATCGCCCTTCCAGCCAAGCGCCTCGGCCGGAACCGCTTCGACGCCAGCGCGGCTGGCAAGCATGGCCATGATCGTTGGGTTGTGTCGACCGCCACCGCTGACCACCAGCCGCTTCGGCCGGCGCGGCAGAAGATCGAGCGCCTTGCCGACGGCGGCCGCGGTGAAGGCCGTCAGCAGGGCTGCGCCATCCTCGGCGTTCATTCCGTCCGCCATCGAGGCGCCGAAATCGAAACGGTCCAGCGATTTCGGATAGGGTTTGGTCAAATACGGATGCTGCAGGAGCTTGGCCAGCCGTGCCTCGTCGACCGTGCCGGCGCGGGCAAGGGCGCCGTCGCGGTCCATTTCGCCGAGCCCCTTCGATTTGATGAAATCGTTCAGCGGTGCGTTGGCGGGCCCGGTGTCGAAGGCAACAACATTGTCCGTGCCATCCCACCAGGTGATGTTGGCGACGCCGCCGAGATTGAGCACCGCCGTGTCGCCGGTGGTGTCGGCTTCGCGCAGCAGCGCGGCGTGATAGGCGGCCGACAGCGGCGCGCCCTGGCCGCCGGCGCGCATGTCGGCCGAGCGGAAGTCATAGGCGACCCTGGTGCCAAGGATGGCATGCATCAGCTCGCCGTCGCCAAGCTGGCGGGTCTGGCCCAGTCGGCCCACTTGCGGGGCACGGTGCAGCACGGTCTGGCCGTGGAAGCCGACGACCCCTATATCGGCCATCGTCAGCCCGTGGCTTTCGACCAGATCCTTGACTGCCGCGGACTGGGCGCGCGTCAGCGCTTCCTCTGCCTCATCGAAGATTGCCGGTTCCGGCCCTGTGAAATTCCAGCTCCTTGCCTGCCGCAGCGTCTCTTCCAGCAAGCTCCGGATCGACTGCGGGTAGGGGGCAAGCGTGTAGATGCCGAAGTCGTCAATCCGTTCGCCGTCGGTCTTGATCAGCGCGACATCGATATTGCCGTCCAGCACGGTGCCGGTCATCAGGCCGACGGCCCACATGGGTTCGCCATTTTTCGGATTCATGGTTGTCAGGCTCCGTTGACGAGATCGCCGACCGCTTGGCGAAGCGCTGCGATCCCGCTGTTGAAATGACGTGTCGGATGGATCCGGTTGGTGAGCAAGGTCCAGGCTCTGCCTTTGTCGAAGTCGACCCACAGCCCGACACCGGTAAAGCCGGTATGCCCGATGGTTTCGGGGCTGCATAACCGGCCGCCGGACCAGCCTTCGTAGGGTCGCTCCCAGCCATGGGTGCGGGTTGCCGACAAGGGCGTGCGCATTAGCGCGATCGAACGCTGCGACGGGCCGGTCCCGTCCAGCAGCCCTTGCGCAAAGTCGAGGACCGAAGCCGCCATTCCGAACAGGCCGGCGTGACCGGCACCTTGCAAGGCCGAGCAATTGTCGTCGTGGACTTCGCCGCAGAGCACGCGATGACGCCATGTGCAGTCTTCGGTCGCCGCCGCTTGATCCCGTTCGGCGGAGAACGCGAAGCCCGGACCGGGATCCATCTCGCGAATGGTCTTGCCAGACAGGCGCTCCAGGACGAAGCCGAGCAGGATGAAGTTGATATCAGAATAGACCGGCTCGCCAGCCTGCCATTCGCGCTGCAGGATGAAGGCGCGCAGCAGGTCCGGATCGTGGCCATAGGTGTAGATCGGCGCGACGGCGGGAAACGGTGTCTGATGGCCGAGACACTGGCGAAACGTTACGTTCCGTTCCCAGGCTTTTTCGTCATATTGGCGAAGGTCGGGCAGGACGGAAATCAGCGGCGCGTCGAGGTCGATGACGCCTTCTTCCGCCAGTGCCAGGATACGCGACGTGGTGAAGATGATTTTGGTCAGCGAGGCCAGGTCGAACCATGTCCCGACATGCATCGGCCGTATCTTGGGCACGGTTTGAGCCCAACCGATTGCCCGGACGATGCGTTCGCCGTCCCCGTCAACTATGCCGAGCACGCCGCCCGGAATGCGCGATGCGGCCACGGCCGCTTCGAGCGGGGCGAATGCGCGGGAGAAGAAATCATGGTCGATCAACTACGCCTCCGTTTGAAAGGCAGCGATGGGGCTGTCCCTCCGGCCTTTCGTATCCTTGGGCGACAATCATCACACTTCCACCCGTGCTCTATGATCCGGCCCGAATTGCTGCCAATTAGCCGGCCCCGGCTCAAACCCCAGCGGACGCACGAGCGAGGGGACCTGGCGCGTGTCCAGCTCGAAACGTTCATGCCGCCGGTCTATAGTAGGAACGGCCGCGATAAGCTGTTTGGTATAGGAGTGCTTCGGCTCCGAGAGCACCGATCTGGCATCGCCGATCTCGACAATCTGGCCGGCATAGATGACCGCGATGCGATGGGCGATCCGCTCGACGACAGCCATGTCATGCGAGATGAACAGATAGGCCAGCCCGAATTCACGCTGCAGCTCGATCAAAAGCTCCAACACCCTGGCCTGCACCGACACATCGAGCGCCGAAACCGCTTCGTCGAGGACGACAACCGAAGGATTGAGCATCAGCGCGCGAGCGATGCACAGGCGTTGCCGCTGGCCGCCGGAGAATTCGTGCGGATAGCGCTGCAGGCTGTTTTCCGGAAGGCCGACGCGTTTCAGCAGCGCGGCCATTTTCGCCCGCGTTTCAGCAGTTATCCGTCCGCCGGTAGCGATCACAGGCTCTGCGAGGATGCTTTGGATGGTGAGTCTGGGATTGAGCGAGCCATAGGGATTCTGGAACACCATCTGCATGGGCAGGGTGCTCTGCCCGGCGACGGGCTTGCGCGTGCTGGCCGAGATTGTGCCGTGCGTCGGGCGCACCAGCCCCAGAATCGCGCGGGCGGTAGTGGACTTTCCGGAACCGCTCTCGCCGACGACCGCCAATGTCTCGCCCGGCATTAGCTCGAAATCCACCCCGTCCACCGCGTGCAGGGCACCGCTGGCGCGGCTGAAAAACCCAGCCTTGACCGGAAACCGCACTACGAGGCCATCGACCTTCAGCGCCGGGTCGGCAGCTTTTTGCGTTTCGCGTTGCACGTCCTTGCGTGCGGCACTGCCGCCGGCGAAATGCGGCACCGCATGAAGCAGATGCCGCGTATAGGGATGCCGCGGATCGTCCAATATCTGGTTCAATGCGCCCTGCTCGACAGCTTCTCCGCCCTGCATCACCATCACCTTGTCGGCGATGCCTGCAACCAGACCGATGTCGTGGGTGATGAAGATCATCGACATCCCGGTTTCCTGCTTTAATTCGGCGAGCAGCGCCATGATCTGCGCCTGCACCGTAACATCCAGCGCCGTCGTTGGCTCGTCGGCAATGAGCAGGCGCGGGTTGCACGCAATCGCCATGGCGATCATCACCCGCTGCAGCATGCCGCCCGACAGCTGGTTGGGCGTGTATTTCAGCCGCCTCGCTGCGTCGGGAATACGGACGCGGTCGAGCGCGTCCTTGGCTGCCGCCGTTGCTTGTCGTCCGGTCAGGCCGCGATGCAGGCGAAACGATTCCTCGATCTGCCAGCCAATGGTCAGCACCGGATTGAGCGAGGTCATCGGCTCCTGGAAGATCATGCCGATTTCGCCCCCGCGGATCTTCGTCAATTGCGGCTCGGCTGCGGCTGTCAGGTCGAAGGTGCTGCCGTCGGCCCGCCTCAGCTTGATCGACCCGCCGGTGATGCGGCCGCCGCCATAATCGACAAGGCGATTGATCGACAGCGCCGTAACCGATTTGCCCGAGCCGCTTTCGCCGACGATGGCCAGCGTTTCGCCGTCGGCGAGATCGAAGCTGACGCCGCGCACGACCTCATTGGCTTGCGGGTTGCGGCCGAAGCCGACGCGCAATCCGCTGACGGACAGCAGCGGGATCATGCGATCGATCTCCGCATCTTCGGGTCGAGGACATCGCGCAACGCATCGCCGAGCAGGTTGAAACCGAGGATGCCGATCATGATCGCCACGCCCGGGAAGATCATCAGCCAGGGAGCTGTCTCCATCAGATTGCGGCTGTCGCTCAGCATCAGGCCGAGCGACGCGGCGGGCGGCTGCGTGCCGAGCCCGAGGAAGCTTAAGCCGGCTTCGGTCAGCAGTGCCCAGGCCAGCGCCAGCGTCACCTGAACCGTCAGTGGCGCCACCAGATTGAGCAGCAGATGCCGTGTTACGATATAGCCCGCACTGCTGCCGAACGTGCGGGCCGCGTCGACGAATTCGCGCGCCTTGAGCGACAGAGCCGGACCTCGCACGACGCGCGTGAAGATCGGTGTGTAGACGATGGCGATGGCAATGACGCTGGTCGAGGTTCCCGGTCCCGCAACCGCGACGATCAGCAGCGCCAGCAGGATCGCCGGGAACGCCAGCACAACGTCCATGATGCGCATCACTAGGCCGTCCCAGCGGCGCCCGAACCAGGCTGCCGCCAGCCCGAGCACGGTGCCGGCCAGTGTCGCGACGGCGACCGAAAAGAAGGCCACGATGAAGGACTGGCCGATCCCGGTCATCAGCCGACTTGCGACATCGCGGCCGAACAGGTCCGTGCCCATCCAGTAGGTGCCGTCAGGCGCATGCAGCCGTTCGACCCGGTGCTGCGTCAGCGGATTGTGCGGCGTCAGCCCCAGCATGCCAAGCACGGCAAGCAGCAGATAAAGCGCAACGATCGCACCACCGATGCGGCCACTGGGATGCGCAAATATAGCCCGCAATGTCGCCATCAGTGCTCGCTTAGCCGGATACGCGGGTCGAGCGCGACATAGGCAAGGTCGACGAGGAGATTGACGATCATGAAGTTGAAGGCGATGAACAGCACGCTTCCCTGCACCAGCGCGTAGTCGCGCTGCAGGATGGCATCCAGCACCATGCGGCCGAGACCGGGCAGCGCATAAATCTGCTCGACGATGACAGCTCCGCCCAGGAGGTAGCCGAACTCTATGCCGCTCAGTGTCACGACCGGGATGAGCGCGTTGGGCAAGGCATGCCGCCAGATGACGCCGCGCGCCGAAACGCCCTTGCTGCGCGCCGTCCTGACATAGTCGTCGCTGAGCACATCGAGCATCGCCGAACGCGATATGCGGGTCACCGAAGCCGCGAAGGCAAATCCAAGCGTGACCGCAGGCAGCAACAGCTGGCCGAGATTGCGCAGCGGATCCTGCCACAGCGGCGAAAACTCGCCCATCGCCGGCAAAACGCCAAACCCCGCCGACAGCGTGTAGATGATCAGCAGGGCAAGGACGAAGTTCGGCGTCGACTGCCCGATCATTGCGACAACGCGCACGCCGAGGTCGGACAGCTTTTCGTTATGGGTGGCGGCAAAGATCCCCGCCGGCATGCCGACAAGCAGGGCGATGACCATCGACAGCAGGGCGAGTTCCAACGTTAGCGGGAAACGCTCGAGGATGACGTCGAGCACCGGCCTGCCATAGGTGGACGAAAGGCCGAGATTGCCTTGGAAAAGACCAAGCAGCCAGCGCCAGTACTGGATGAACCAGGGCTGGTCGATGCCGAAATAAGCTGCAAGCGCATCGCGCTGCTGCGGCGTCAGCAGGCCGGCTTCGGTCCCCAGCATTGCCGTGATCGAATCGCCCGGAACCATCCGGATCGCCAGGAACACCACGATGGACACGCCAAGCAGGACGAGAGGGAAGGTCGCCAGTCGCCGCATCAGATAGTTCACGCGAAGAATATCCTCTCGTCCGGCATCAAAGCAGCTACTGGATCGTCACCTTGGCGAGGCTGAACAGCGAGCCTGTCGGCACCGGTTCGAATCCTGCGATATTCTTCTGCTGTGCCGTGTAGCTGTAGGACGTGTAGAGCCAGATCCAGGGCGACATCTCAGTGATGTGCTTCTCGAAGTCGGCGAAGATCGCTTTGCGCGCTGCCGGGTCGGTCTCGGTGCGGCCCTTCTGCATAAGACTGTCCAGCGTGTCGTCGATATAGTTCGCCACCTTCTGCAGATTGCCCGTCTTGGTCCAGTAGCGGTTGTACATAGTGTAGGGATCGGCCCTGCCGCCGTTCAGCGCGACGGCCATGTCGAAATCGCCCTTCAGCCAGGCGTCGACATAGACGTTGAGCTCCATCATCTTGATGTCGAGCTTGACGCCGATTTCTGCGAGTTGCGACTGGATCACCTGGGCTTCCGCCGCTGCCGTCGGCGGCTCGCCGGTGGCGCCGATCACGGTCGCCGAAAAGCCGTCGGCATAGCCGGCTTGGACCATCAACTGCTTGGCCTTCCCAATGTCGCGCTTATAGCAGAACAACTGCTTCGGATCGGTCGCCAGTGCCGGGATGGTCAGCGGGCCGGTGACCTTGCCTTCGCCGAGCGAGGCGGTGTCCAGCACTTCCTGCCGGTCGATGGCGCAGGAAATCGCCTGACGCACCTTGAGTTCGGTCATCGGCTTGCGGGAGGGATTGAGCTGCAGCACGTGATAGGCAAGCACCGGCACGCGGTTCAACTGCAGGCTGGCTTCCTTGGGCACCAGCGTGGCGACAAGCGGATCGTTGAGCAGGGCAAAATCGATCTGCTTGGTGCGCATCGCAGCCAGGATTGCCGTCTCGTCCGGCAGCACGCTGATATCGATGCCGTCGACGCCGGTCGCGCCGCCTGCCCAGTCCTTGTTGGCGACAAGCACTTCCTTGGAATTCGGATCCCATTTTTCGAGCTTGAACGGACCCGAGCCGATCGTTGTCGTGCCGATCGAGCCGGCCGCGATTTCGCTTGCCGGGACGATCGCCGCATTGACGTCGCTCATCGCCGTCAGGATCGGCACGTCCGGCTGCGAGAGGTGGAACACGACGGTGGCTGGATCGGGCGTGTCGATGCTGGCGATCGAGAGAAAGTTGGCGCGCGCCGCAGCACCCGTCTTCTCGTCGAGTATGCGCTCGAACGATGCCTTGACGTCGGCCGAGGTCACGGCGGCGCCGTTCTGGAATTTTGCTTTCGGATTGAGCTTGAAGCTCAGCTCCTTGCCGTCCGGCGAGAACTGCCATGAATCGGCAATCGCGGGCGTGATTTGCAGGTTTGCGTCGAGCCGCACCAGCGGTTCGTAGATCAGCTCCAGCAGCCGCAGTGAGGAGAATGCGGTCTGCTTGTGCGGATCAAGACCGGTGGCGTCCTGCGACCACGCCATATGCAGCGTCGCCGCACTCGCCTGCACCGGTAGCGCGGCGATGCCAACCATTGCCGCGAGCGTCATGCCGGAAAGCAGTTTCTTGCCAACGTGCCGTACCATTGTCGTCTCCCATTATTGTTAAACCAGATGCCTTGCAGTTCCCCGGACCGCTTCAAAGGGACACACGCCCCGGAACATCGGCCCAGTATCCATGCGGTTTTACACCGTCTTTTCGCCTATCGCCTTGCGCAGGAAACCTCCCGCGTTGGCAAGCGCCTTACGTGCTTCTTCGACACCCATGCCGGTGATCGTCACGAGGATTGCCAGTTTTACATCATTGCCGGTCTGGTCGAGTGCCTGTCGTGCCTGCTGTGCCGCGCAGCCGGTCGTCTGCATCACGATCCTGACCGCCCTTGCGACAAGCTTCTTGTTGCTTGGATTGAGGTCAACCATCAGGTTCTGATAGCTCTTGCCGATGCGGATCATACTGGCGGTGGACAGCATATTGAGCACCAGCTTTTGCGCGGTTCCCGATTTCAGCCGGGTCGAGCCGGTGAGGACCTCCGGGCCAACCACCGGAGAGATGGCAATATCGGCAATGCCGGCAATGGTCGATCGAGGATTGCAGGACAACGCCACGGTGGTGGCTCCCACCTCCTTGGCATAGGTCAGGCCGCCGATGACATAAGGTGTGCGTCCGCTGACAGCGATGCCGACCACCACGTCGTCGGCGGTCAGCTTGATGTCCTGCAGCGCCTTTATTCCCTGTTTCGGATCGTCCTCGGCGCCTTCCGCAGAGTGCACCAGCGCGTCGACGCCGCCGGCGATCAGGCCCACCACCATGTCCTCGGGTACGCCGAAGGTCGGCGGGCATTCCGAGGCGTCAAGGACGCCGAGCCGGCCGCTGGTGCCAGCCCCCATATAGACAAGGCGTGCACCGTTCTGGAACGCGCTCACGATCCGGTCCACGGCCGCAGCAATATCGGGGATGACCTTCTCGACGGCTGCCGCAACGCCTTTGTCCTCGTCATTGATCTTGCGCAGCACCTCGAGGGTCGGCAACAGATCGATGTCCATGGTTTTCGGGTTCCGGTCCTCGGAAACCAGCCGCTCCAGCTCCGACATCAACCCTTGTTCGACCACTTCGCTTACTTTCAAGTGCGACTGCGAGCAGGACTGTGATGCCCACAGCAAGCGGCGTCCAGTGCCTGCACCTGGCCGTCGGCTCCGTACCGGCTGCGCCGGTTCTGTTTCGTTAACTTTTTAGAATTCGATATTCCCTGTGTCAACGGAAAGTAGGAATATTATATTCCTTGCGAGCAAGGCATCACTGGCGGCAGAGGGATTTTCTGGCCAGGATTATGGCTCCCGAAACCGCGTCGCCGTCGGCCGGCTTCAGCCGTCGGCGGACGTCGGGAGCGAGCCATGGCTCAAGCGGGCTGGACAACCCTCCGAGCAGCGTAACCCGCGGCGCGCCTTTTTCGAACAGCACCCGCACGAAGGTGTCGATCTGCTCGGCAGCGCCTTGCACGATCCGCCGACCGGCCGGATCGCCCTGATCGGCATGGCGGATCACCATCGGCGCCAGGGCGGCATAGTCCGTCGCACTGGCGCGGTCCATCCAGGCCACCGCCTCGAACGGATCGTCCTTGAAGCGCTGCATCACCTCGGCCAGCAGCGCCGTCCGCTCATGCCGACCGTCATGGGCTCGCAAGGCAAGCTGCACTGCCTTCAGTCCGAGATCGGCGCCGCTGCCCTCATCGGAAATCGGAAAACCGTAGCCGCCGACGCGCAGGTCGCGCCCTTCGACAAAGCCGAGCCCGATCGAACCGGTGCCGGCTATGACGATGGCGCCGTCTTGACCCGAATGCGCGCCAAGGCAAGCCGCGACGCCGTCGCTGACGAAGTCGATGCTCGCAAAGGGTTGTTCGATGCCATGAAACGCCTCGAGCGCACCCTTACGGCCGATGCCGGCAACACCGATACCCGCGCGGATCCTGGCGATTTCCGCCGCCGCGAACCCTGCCTCTTCGATCGCCGCGCCAAAGGCTTTGGCAATCGAGGCCCAGGCCACCTCTATACCGAGTCGCGTTGTCGCCGGGCCCGACAGGCCTTGCCCGAGCACGGTTCCTGTCTCGTCTTCGATACGCGCCCGGCAGCCGGTTCCGCCGCCATCGACGCCCAGGAAATAATGCGGAGACGCCCCACCGGCACTCATTGCCTTATTCGTTCGATCTGGGCGCCGCACAGCCGGAGCTTGCGGTCCAACTGCTCGTACCCGCGGTCGAGATGATAGACGCGATTGATCGTCGTCTCGCCCTCCGACACCAGCGCTGCCAGCACCAGCGAGACGGAGGCGCGCAGGTCGGTCGCCATCACTTGCGCGCCCTTCAGCTTCTCGCCTCCGCGCACCAGCGCCATGGTGCCTTGCAGCTTGATATTGGCGCCGAGCCGCATCAGTTCAGGCACATGCATGAAGCGGTTCTCGAAGATCGTCTCGCGCAACAGCGAAGCGCCCTCGGCACAGCACATCAACGCCATGAACTGCGCCTGGAGATCGGTCGGAAAGCCCGGATAGGGCTCCGTCGTCACGTCGACCGCCTTGAGCGGCCCGTCTCTCGATACGATCAGCCCGCGGTCGCCCGGCCATATTTTCACACCGGCTGCTTCGAGCAGCTGGACGACGGATGCCATGTGCTCGAGCCGCGCGTGGGTCAGCTCGAGCTGACCGCCGGTGATGGCCGCTGCGACGGCATAGGTGCCGGCCTCTATCCGGTCCGGGATGATGTCGTGCGTGGCGGCGCGCCAGTCTGTGCTGCCCCCGATCAGGATGCGGTGCGTGCCGGCGCCCTCGATCCGCGCGCCCATGTCGTTCAGGCAGGCGGCAAGATCGGCCACCTCCGGCTCGCGGGCCGCGTTGAGGATCTCGGTCTCGCCGTTTGCCGTCGTCGCCGCCATCATCGCCGTTTCGGTCGCGCCGACCGACGGCGAGCTCAAAACGATGCGCGCGCCTTTCAGTCCGCCCGGCGCAGACGCGACGATCAGTCCGTTTTCGATCGCGATATCGGCGCCAAGTGCGGCAAGTGCGGCGACATGCATGTCGACCGGCCGTGCGCCGATCGCGCAGCCGCCAGGCAGCGAGACCCGGGCATGGCCGAAGCGGGCAAGCAGTGGACCGAGAACCAGCACCGTCGCGCGCATGCGCCTGACGGTATCGTAGCTTGTCTCCCTGGAAGCGGCAGCACTGGTATCGATTGTGGCGGCATGCTCCGATCTGGTGACTTCGGCCCCATGAAGGCCGACGACGCCAAGCATGTTGTCGACATCCGTCACCTCAGGCAGGTTGGTCAGCTGCAGCGGATAGGGGCTGAGCAACGCCGCCGCTATTTGCGGCAAGGCCGCGTTCTTTGCGCCGGAGATCGTCACCGCGCCCTCAAGCCTGTGCCCGCCGACGATCCGCAATTTGTCCATGGCTCTGACCTAATCCCGAGCTGTCGGCGAGTCTACGATCTTTCATGTCCGAATCGTCGACATGCCCGAAGGCTGGGCCGCAACCGCACCAGTCGAGATTTGATGGTTCATTCTTGGCTGTCAATCAGAGACGGAATAATTTATTCCTTGGCTTGGCATTGTCGATGACAGGCAATGGAGGAACGCATGTCCGTCCTGAAGAAGATCGAGGCCAAGCTCGAAGTCATGGCGCCCGGCGACCGCGAGATCGGTCGGTATATCGTCGATAATCCCGACCAGATGCTCCGCCTGTCGACGGCGGCGCTTGCCGCCGAGATCGGCCGCAGCCAGTCGAGCGTCGTCAAGTTCAGCCAGAAGCTCGGCTATTCCAGCTATCAGGAGCTTAAGCTCGCCGTCAGTGAGGCCAAGTCGCAGGAATGGCACGTGCCGGCCGGCATGATCCACGGTTCGATCGAGGTCGACGACAGCTATCTGGTCATCTTGCGCAAGCTGATCGGCAGCAAGCTCTTGTCGATGCAACAGACCGTCGCGGCCAACACCGAGCAGGAAATCGGCAAGGCCCTCGAAGCGTTGAACGGTGCGCGCCGCATTCATTTGGCCGGCGTCGGCGCATCCTCGCTGGTGGCGCGCGATTTTTCCTACAAGCTGATGAAGCTCGGCCGCAACGTGCTGCACGACAGCGACAGCCATGTGCAAATGGCCAATGTCTCGACGCTTGGACGAGGTGACGTGCTGTTCGCGCTCTCCTATTCCGGGGCGAGCATCGAAACCCTGCGGATAGCTGAACTTGCCCGCAAACGTGGCACCACCGTTATCGCCGTCACCGGACTTCGCGACAATCCGCTGAGCCGGGTTGCCAACATTCGCCTGCACACGATCGCCGATGAAGAGCGCGCGCGCTCGTCATCGATAACTGCGCGTGATGCACAACTGACGCTGACCGACCTGCTGTTCATCCTGCTCGTGCAGAAGCAGCCTGACGCCAACGAATACGTCCACAACAGCGAATTGGCCGTCTCGGTGCTGAAGGCTTAGCGCTCTTCGCCGTCTCGCGTTAAGGCCTCAGTTCCTCCCTGGCGCTGCACGCCGACAAGAGCAACTTTCGTCCTCCTTGGTGAAATAGCTTTCTTCAATGTGCTCGCCCGCTTTCCTCGTCCGGCTGGCAGGGAGTCGCGGGAGCGCCGATTGATCAAATGCCGCCGGTCGAAACAAATGTTGACAATCTCATCTGTTGTTGCGAAAGCGTTCAGCCTCGAATTTGACGGCCGGGTGAGACAATGGACGACCTTGGAGCACAGGAACAAGCGGTTCTCGACCTCATTGCCGCGAACCCATTCGCCGGCCAGCAGGACATAGCAACGGTGCTCGGCATCGCCCGCTCGACGGTTGCGGCCCACATCGTGCAACTCGTCAACAAGGGATACATTCTCGGCCGTGGTTACGTCTTGCCGACGTCCAAGCGCATGGTCTGCGTCGGCGGCGCGGTGCTCGACCGCAAATACCACGCCAAGAAGGATCTGATTTTCGAGACGTCGAACCCGGTCGACGGCTATCGCAGCTTCGGCGGGGTTGCCCGCAACGTCGCCGAAAACCTTGCCCGCCTCGGCGTCGACATAAGCTTCGTCTCGATCGTCGGCGACGATGAAACCGGCCGCTCACTGGTGCGGCATCTGCGCGACCTCGGCGCCGATGTCAGCCAGGTCATCACCACCACGGAACGGCCGACGGCGGAATACGCGGCCATCCTCGACCGCAACAACGACCTCGTGCTCGGCATTGCCGACATGGAGATCTTCGATCTGTTTTCGTCGTCCTATCTCGACCGCTTCTGGCCGCATCTGGCTTCGGCGACATGGGTGTTCATCGACTGCAATCTGCCGGCCGCGACCCTCGCGGCACTGATGTCGCGCAAGCAGGGTGCGCGCTTCAAGCTCGCAGTCGACACGGTATCGGCGCCGAAATCAGCGCGCCTGCCGAAGGACCTGACCGGCATCGATCTTCTGTTCACCAATCATGACGAGGCCAATACGATGCTCGGCATGACGGATGCCGACAGGCGGCTGACGCCGGAGGAAGCAGCGGCAGCGCTGCGCGCGGCCGGCGCCGGCGAGGTGATCGTGACCGTGGGCGCGCATGGATTTGCCGTTGCGACCGAGAGCGGTGTGACGACCATGCACTCCGTCCCGGCGCAGCCCGTCGATATCACCGGCGCCGGTGACGCGATGATCGCCGGCACACTGTACAAGGTGCTTTCGGGTGAGCCGGTCGCTCATGCCGTGCGCACCGGCGCGCTGCTTGCCACACTGACCACCGAGAGCGAATCCAGCGTCCATCCCGATCTGTCGCCGCGCTTCCTTGCCGCCGGCACGTACCGCATTCCTGCCTGAAAGCGAGATGATATGAAACCTTTCCTTGTCCACCTGAACGATGAAGTCGCTGCTGCGCTTGATGAAGGCCGCGCGGTGGTGGCATTGGAATCAACGATTATCACCCACGGCATGCCATATCCGGCCAATCTGGAAACTGCCCGTGGTGTCGAGACCGTAGTGCGTGAAAACGGCGCCGTGCCCGCCACGATCGCAGTGGTCGCCGGCAAGATCAAGGTTGGCCTCGACGACCGTGAACTGGAAGAGCTGGCAGCGGCAAAGGGCGTGGTCAAGGCTTCCGGGCGCGATCTCGCCGCCATCATGGTGCGCGGTGGCTCGGCCGGAACCACCGTCTCGGCGACGATGCGGATCGCCGCTTTAGCCGGGATCGGCATTTTTGCGACCGGCGGCGTGGGCGGCGTGCATCGCGGCGCCGAAGCCACTTTCGATATCTCCGCCGACCTGACCGAACTCGGCCAAACCGGCACGACCGTCGTCTGCGCCGGAGTTAAGTCGATCCTCGATATTGCGAAGACGCTGGAATATCTGGAAACTCAGCGCGTGCCGGTGATCGCCTATGGGAGCGATGATTTTCCGGCTTTCTACACCCGCTCCAGCGGGCTCAAGGCCGATCATCGCCTCGACACGCCCGACGAGATCGCGCGAGCCATGCTGCTGCATGACGAGATGGAATCCGGCACCGGCATTCTCGTCGCCAACCCTATTCCCGAAGCGGACGCGCTCGATCCGGCGTTCATCGACGGCACGATCGCAGCGGCCGTGGCTGAGGCCGAGAAGCGCGGCATCGGGCGCAAGGAACTGACGCCGTTTCTGCTCGCACGCATCAATGAGCTTTCGCAAGGCCGCAGCCTGAAGGCCAACATCGCGCTGGTCCGCAACAACGCCGCGCTTGCTGCCCGCATCGCGGTTGCGCATGCGGAATTGAAGGGCGCGACCAGATAGAGACAGCGCCCGGCCAGCGCTACGCACCTTCGATTTCAGCCCGGCGCGAGGTCGAAGATGCGCCCGGCATTGAGGATGTTGTTCGGGTCGAAGGCTGCTTTCAGGCGCCGCATGGCCGCGATCTCGGCGTCGCTGCGCACAAGGTGCAGCCATTCCTTCTTGTCCAGGCCGATGCCATGCTCGGCCGAGACGCCGCCGCCAGCCGCGGCCACGCGCCGGTAGACGATGTCGTATGCGGCCGCCGGATCCCGGTGCGAACCTGATAATGCAGATTGCCATCGCCAAGATGGCCGAAGACGTAGATGTCGGCGCTGCGGTCGACGGCCTTGATGACGGCTTCTGTTTCGCCCAGGAAAGTCGCCATTCTCGCCAGTGGGATGCTGATATCGACGCCGATCAGGCCTGCCATCGAAAACAGGAAACGGTTGGCCTCCTCGCGCACCGCCCAGAGCGCCCGGAATTCGCGCGGCGATTGCGAGACGACCACGTCGTCGATCACGCCATCTTCAACCGCCTGCATCAGCACCGCGGCAAAACGTTCGCGGTCGCGGTCGGGCTCGCTGCCCTGTATCTCGGCAAGCACATAGACGGGCGAGCCGACCGGCAGCGGCGCCGGCGCCTCCATGCCGGCGATCATGGCGCCATAGAGCGGTGCGAAATTCACCTCATAGGCCGATAGCAAGGGCCCGAGCTTCCGCCTGAGCAGCGCAAGCAACGTGATCGCCGCGTCCAGCGAAGCAAGCGCGCAGAAGGCATTGATCTCGGTGGCCGGCTTCGGATGCAGCCGCAGGCATGCGCGCGTGACCACGCCGAGCGTGCCTTCGCTGCCGATGAACAATTGGCTGAGGTCGTAGCCGGAGTTGTCCTTCGCCAAACCCTTGAGCGAGGTCAGGATACTGCCGTCGGCAAGCACCGCTTCCAGCCCAAGCACCTGCGCCCGGTACATGCCGTAGCGCAGCACACGGATGCCGCCGGCATTGGTGGCGACATTGCCGCCGACGGTGGCCGTGCCGCGCGCTCCGATGTCGACGCCGAACAGCAAGCCGGCCGCATCGGCGGCTTCCTGCACCGCTTGCAGCGGCGCGCCGGCCTCGGCGATGATGGTCGCCGCCTCGCGGTCGATAGCCTCAACGGAAGTCATGCGCTCCAGCGACAGCACCGCTTCGCCGCGCTGGATGCGCGCCGCGCCCGCAAGACCGGTGCGGCCACCCTGGACGACGAGCCTTTGCCCGACCTCGTTGCACAGGCGCAGAATGTCCGACACCTCGCCGGTCGTGCGTGGACGCAAGACGATCGCCGGCGGCGCGCCGTCCTTGCCGTCGGGGTCTTCCCGGTAGCGTGGTCCGGCCTCCTCAGCCGAGACAATCGCTGACCTGTCCAGCCGCTTTTCCAGCCGCGACAGAAGCTCGGTAATTTTCTGCGACATGTGGCTCAAGGACATGAACGGCCCGGGCGCATCGACGCGGCCGGGAGAGGGAAGGGCGAGGGCTGTGAAAGCGGCCGTGGCTGATTTCTACTGTTCAGCAAATGTGCGGAAAACCCGCCAAGAATACAGCCGGTTGTCTTCGCCATGCGTCGCTCCTGTAACAGGTCGACCATAGGCGCGGCCGGCTATTTGTCAAACCTTTGACCGCAAGCGCTTACCTGCGGGCGGCCCAGTATTCTGGACCGAGGCAAACGCTCACTCACGCGTCCCAGGCGCCTCAGCCTCGGCGCAAATGAGCTTGATGTCGGCTCCCGCCGCCCAGGCGCCGATATCCTCCCGCCGCAGTGCCGCCGCCATCATGTCCGGAAACAGATCCGGGGTGCAGGCGAAGACCGGAATGCCAAGTGCCGCGAGCCGCGCTTCTCCCCGCCTCGACGCAGTATAGATAGCGGTTTGTGAAGAATTATTATAGCTCTGGCATGGTGAAGATTGGCATGCCTTGGCCCTGTTTTGATGGACCAGGACGTGCCTCAGACGCAAATAGTATCGACTGTTATTCGGCGGACAGAACGGGCTTTGGTAGCCGGCGGCCTTGGCGGAAGCGTTCAGGCTCTGCCCTTCAGGAACTCGATCACCATTGCCGCGGTCCAGGTGAAGCGATTGCCGCCGAGCGGCTCGCCGTTGAGGGGATCGTAATATTCGGCAAAACCGCTCTCGGCGATCAGCTCGAGACTGGATTGCGTGATGCGTTGTGCGATTTGGCTGTGGCCGGCGACGGCAAGGCCGTCGGCGATCATGTAGTTGACCACCAGCCAGACCGGGCCGCGCCAGTAGCGCTTTGGGTCGAAGCGCCCATCCTCAGGATCGTGCGACGGGACGATGCAACGCGTTTTGCCGGCGATGCGCTCGATCGTTGCAGCGATGGTCGCTGCCCGGCTTTCCGGGATGGCCGAAAATACCGACAGAATGCCGCCGACCGACGCGCTGTCAACATGCTTTCCGGCCACTCGGTCGAAACAAATGTACTGGCCATGCGCGTCGCTCCACAGCCGTTCCATTGCCGAAAGCCCCTTTTCGGCACGGGCGCGATTGGCTTCTGCGATTTCGGTTTCGCCAAGTGCCTCGGCGAGATCGGCAAGGTCGGCGGCGGAACGGATCAGGATGGCGTTGAAGCCGGGATCGACGACCTGGAATGGCGAGGCATCGTGCAGCCGGGCATTGTCCCAGCCAAGCCCGCGGAAATGCTGCAACAGCCAGACATAGCGGTCATACTGTGCCTTGGTTGGACGATGCGCCGGATCGGCGTGCAGGATGTCGCGGCGGGTGTAGGGCTCGACGCCTTCGGTCGGCACGCGCTCGAACGCCTCGTCCCAGTCGATCGAGTTGTCGCGACCGGACTCCCATGGGTGGATTATGGCGACCAGCCCTTCGCCGTCCGGGTCGCGATTTTCGTACAACCAGCGGTGCCAGGCATCGATTTTCGGCAACAGCGCGCGGGCGCGCTCGGCCGCCGGGGTCTTGTCCTTGGCCTGGTCGAACAAGCGGCGCACGGCAAAGCCGGCGACCGCCGGCTGGGTGATGCCGGAGGTGGCAGTCGGGCGATTGGTTCGCCAGACCTCCGGCCCGGGGAAATAGCCGTCGCTCCAGACATGGAAGACGATGTGCGGCACCATGCCGTCTGGCCATTGGTGGGCGAACAGCGTGTCGATCTCGGTCCAGGCGCGCGCCTCGTCATAGTGGGCAAGGCCGAGCGCGGTCAGGCAGGAATCCCAGTTCCACTGAAACGGGTAGAGGCCCTTGGTCGGTATGGTGTAGGTGCCTTGGTCATTTTCCCTGAGCACCTCGACGGCGCGGGCGATGGTTTCGTCGACAGCAAGAGATATCATCGGGCGTTCGTACTTTCAGAATCGAAGGGGATCAAAGGGCGTTGGTGGTTTCGGGATCGAACCAGCGGATGCGATCGGGTTTGGGCGAAAGCCGCAAGTGATCGCCGACGGCGACCGTGGCATTCGATTCGAGGATGGCGCGGAACAGGCCGCCCTCGACGCCGCAGGTGACCAGCGTGTGCGGTCCGAGCGGCTCGACAACGCGCACCGTGGCGTTAATACCTTCGTTGCCGGCGTCTACATCCTCGGGGCGAATGGCGAATTCTATCGTCTGCTTGTCCGATTTGGGGCCGGGCAGCGTCAGCCCGGCGACGGTCCAACTGCCGTCGGCCGTCTTCGTCGCCGGGATGAAATTCATCGGCGGGTTGCCGATGAAGGAGCCGACGAAGCGGGCCGCCGGATTGCGGTAGACCTCTACCGGCGAGGCGGCCTGGACGATACGGCCCTGATGCATGACGGCGATGCGGTCGGCAAGGCTCATCGCCTCGACCTGGTCGTGGGTAACGTAGATGGTGGTGGTCTTGGACGCCGCGAGCACACCTTTGAGCTCGGCGCGCATTTCGAGCCGCAGCAGCGCGTCCAGGTTGGACAGCGGCTCGTCCATCAAGATCACGTCAGGCTCCATCGCCAGGGCGCGGGCCACAGCCACGCGTTGGCGCTGACCGCCGGAAAGCTGGCCCGAATAGCGCTTCAAAAGCTGTTCGATATGCATTAGCTCGGCGGTGCGGTTGACGCGCCCGTCGACCTCCTGCTGCGGCAGCTTCTTCATGCGCAGGCCGAAGGCGATATTCTCGAATACCGTCAGGTGCGGAAACACGGCGTAATTCTGGAACACCATAGCGATGCCGCGTTCGCGCGGCGGCAGATGGTCGACGCGACGGCCGCCGATCCAGACCTCGCCCTGGCTTGGCGTTTCCAGCCCGGCGACGATCCTCAGCAGCGTGGTCTTGCCGCAACCCGAGGCGCCGAGCAGCACCATGAATTCCTGGTCGGCGATGGTCAGGTCGATCGAATGCAGGGCGGTGAAGCCGCCGAAACGTTTTGCCACCTGCTTGATGACGATCTCAGCCATCGGCGTTCTCTTTGGTGCGCGTCATCGATTGGCGATCCCCCACATGGCGAACAGATATTTGCGGACGGCAAAAATGAAGATCAGTGCCGGGACAACCAAGGCAGCACCGCCGGTGAATTTGAGGTAGAGCGGCGATTCGCCAAGGCTCTGCAGCAGGAAGGCGGTCAGCGTCCGGTTCTCGATGGTGAGCACCGCGGCGGCAAACACCTCGTTCCAGGAGATGGTGAAGGCAAACACCGCCGACGCCGCGATGCCCGGCAGCGCCAGCGGCAGAATGACTTTTCGGAATGCCTGCAATCTCGTGCAGCCGAGCGTCCAGGCCGCCTCCTCCAGCTCGACGGGAATGCCGGAGAACAGCGAGAAAGTGATCAGCACCGCAAACGGCAGCGCCAGCGTGGTGTGGACCAGCGCCAGCCCGATCGCGGTGTCGTCGAGGCCGGTGCGGATGAACATCACCGCCAGCGGCAGCGCCAGCAGCGGCAGCGGGAAGGCGCGGGTCATCAGCACGAGGAAACGGAACGTTTCCTTGCCCGGGAAATCGAAGCGCGACAGTGCGTAGCCGGCCGGTGCGCCGAAGCCGATCGAGAGGATCATCGTCAGCGTGGCGACGAGCACGGAGTTCCACAGCGCCTTGGCGACGCCGGCGAAATTGATGAAGAAAGCAAGGCTGCCGAAATCGAATGACGGGAAGAAGCGCTTGGGAAAGGCGGTCACCTCTTCCGGCGACGACAGCGCGTTGACGATCAGCAGATAGATCGGCAGCAGCACCCAGACGCAAAGCAGGATGACGGTGGCGACCAGCAGCCAGTTGCCGGCTTTGCGGGCCTCAGGCGCGGCGATCGAGATCTCCGCGACAGTGCTCATATCCGCGCCTCCTTCGGCACACGCAGCACACGCAGGAAGAACAGTGTGAAACCGATCGAGATGGCGAGGATGAACAGCGCCATGGCGGCGGCGACATTGTGGTCCTGCAGCGTGAACTGCCAATTGTAGGTCTCGCCCATCAGCACCGGCAGATTGGTGCCGCCGAGTGCTGCAACCACGGCAAAGACCTCAAAGGCAAGGATGACGCGCAGGATGATCGCCGTCTGCAGGCTTGGGCGCAGCAGAGGCAGCGTGATCTTGATGAAGCGCTTCCACGGGCTAGCGCCAAAAACCTCCGCCGCCTCGTAGTATTCCCGGGGGATCAGCCCCATGCCGGCGACCAGAATGACCATCATGATGGCGGTCGCGCGCCAGATCTCGGCCAGCGCCACGGCGATGAAGATCGTCAGCTTGCTCTGGTAGCCGAGGAACATGACCGGGCTGTCGATGACGCCGAGATTGGAGAGCAAGGTGTTCAGGAAGCCGGACTGGTCGAAGATGGCGAGCCAGATCAGCCCGGCGGCCAGATCGGAGATGCCGAGCGGAATGGCGAAGATATAAAGCGCGGCGCTGCGTCCCGTTTCGAGCCGCGACACCGCGGTTGCCATCAGCAGTGCCATGACCAACTGAATCGGCACGACGACGACGCTCAGCAGTAGCGTATTGCGGACAGTGACCGGAAACTTCCAGCTGCCCGCCATGGTGCGGAAATTGTCGAGCGTAAAGCCGCCGTCGCGGGTGAACGCCTCGAAGGCGACCAACACGAACGGGTAGAGGAAGAAGACGCAGAGGAACAGCGTCGCCGGTGTCAGCAGCAGATAGGGCAGGGCCTTGCTGTGCATGGAGCGCTCTCTATTCGAAGCTTCAAAAGGGGTGGGCGCCCGGCGCGCTGGAAATCCCGACGCCCGGGAGGATTCTTAATCGACCGGGCAGGCGCCTTGCGAGGGCTTGTCGGGCGCCCAGCACGGCGCCTTCGCCTGTTCGATGATCGCTTTCAGCGCCGTCGCCTGTTCGTCGAGCACGCCGTGCACATCCTCGCCGCCGAGCACGATGCGCTCGAAGCTGTCGGTGTAGATCTGATTGAACTTGCCGCCGAGGCCGCCAAGTCCCATCGGCAGCAGCGCCGGCAACGCATCGGGAGCTCCGGTCATGGTGGCGATCACTGGGCTGAAGGCCTTCACCGAGGCCGGCATGTCGTCGGGCAGCTTGACGTCGACGATGGGGAAGAAGTTTGTCGCCTTCAGCGTCGCGATCTGGGTTTCCGGTTTCAGCATATAGGCGACCAGCGCCTTGGCCTTGTCCATGTCGGGCGAGGTCTTCGGGATAGCGACGCCGGCCACCACCGGCATGTAGCCGCGGCCTGCCGGGCCAGCCGGCGCCGGGAAGGCGACGAAGTCATCGGGTTTCTGGTTGAAGGCGTCGGCGAGGCGCGCCACGTGATCGAATGCCACCCAGACTTCGCCGGTCAGCAGCGGCTCCTGCATGAAGGCATAGTTGGTCGAATTCGGGTTGGTGTATTGCCACAATTCCTTGAACTTGTTCCACGCTGTTTCGGCCTCCGCCGAGCGGAACTTCGTCACCATCGAGCCGGTATACGATGGAAGGAGAAAACCCTCGAAGAAACGATGCTTCAGCCCTTTCGGGCCGGCCGGAAAACCGAATTTGGGCGAACCGGTCTTTTCAGCGATGTTTTTCGCCCACTCGATCAGTTGGTCATAAGTGATGGTGTTGAGATCGGTGCCGGCCGGCAGATATTGCAGCGCCTGTTTGTTGGCCGCCATCAGAAAGGTGGCCTGCATCCATGGCAGGTACTTCTGCTCGCCGGTGCCGAGCATGCCGAGCTTCTTGTAGGTCTCGTTGACCGTGACGCCACCGAGATCGATGCCAGAGAGATCGACAAGGTTCGCGCCGACGGTGGAGAAGTCTCCGTGCAGGCCGCCGAGCACGCCTATGGTGCCGGCGCCGGCCTGCAGTTCGGCCTGAAGGCGGGTGAGCCAGGGCCCGTCCTCGGCGACCTGATAGTCGACCTGGCCGTCAAACCCCTTCAGCACTTCGCTGCGCATCTTCTGTGTCTCTTCCACTGGTCGCGCCTGTGTCGACCAGAACAACACCTGCTGGGCTTGTGCTGCGCCGGCAGCAAGCGACAACGCCAGCACCGCACTTGCCAATGTCCTCAACGCATTCATCGTCGTCTTCCTCCCTGGTTGTGCGCCGCTAAGGCGTCAGTTCCGTCCTGTGGGTGCCGGGCCATGGCTTGCCCGCGAGACAAGTGTCGGCCGGACCAGCCGCGTCAGTGGCGCGTCCGGCCTGTCGCCGATGACGGTCAGCAGCATCTCGCCGATCTCGCGCGCGCACTGGCGGATCGAGGCGTCGAAAGTGGTCAGCCCCGGCGGCGCATAGGCGGAGGCGGCTATGTTGTCGAAGCCGATCACCGAAAGGTCGCGAGGAATGGCAAGTCCGGCGCGCCCCGCCTCTTCCATCACAGTCAGCGCCAGCTCGTCGAACAGTGCGACAATCGCCGTCGGCCGCTCGGTGGCGTGCAGAAGCCGGTTGATTGCCTGGATGCGGGCACCGCGATCGAAACGCGGCGCCGTCGCCACATCGAGACTGACGGACGGATCGCCCCGGCGGGCGATCGCGGCGGCGAGCCCGTCCTGCCTGAGATGGCGAAATGTCATCGGCTCCGAAATCGTCACCAGGCCGAAATGGCGGTGTCCGAGATCGTAGAGCATGTCGAAGGCCTCGCCGAAAGCATGCGCGCCATCGGTATCGAGCCAATGGTAGGCAAAGTCGCCGTCGAGCAGCCGGCCATGCGCGACGAACGGGAAATTGCGCTGGCGCAGATAGGCAAGCCGCTCGTCGACCTCGGCGATGCGGGTGACGACGACCCCGTCGGCGCGGCCCGATTCGACGACATGGCGAAGCACGGAAAGTTCCGACTGGCCCTGCGCCGCTGCGGCCAGGATCAGGTCGGAGCCGTGCGAAACCAGCCCTTCGCCGAGCCCTGTGACGAATTCGCCGAGGAAGGAATCGACCAGATTGGGGCCGCGGATCGGCAGCACCATGCCGACGAAGCCGCTGCGGCCGGAGACCAGCGTGCGGGCTGCGGTGTTCGGCACATAGCCGGCCTGATGCGCAGCCTCGGCGACACGTTGGCGCGTTTTCAAGGCAATTTGCTCGTGACCGGCAAGGGCGCGCGAAACGGTGGTAATCGACAGGCCGAGCTGCGCAGCAAGTTCCTTGAGGGTGGTAACGCGGGCCGGCATCGTTCCTCCCGAACGAAGTTTGAAACGTTTGTAATCACTTCAAGCGAAATTGCAAACGTTTCAAATGGCGCGCGGTCAGTGTTGTTTCTTGCCCATTGGTTAGCGCGGCCCTATTCGGCCCCGGCCGGCAAGCTCCTGGCCGGAGATTTAAACGCAGCGGTTGCTTGACTCCGGCGACGCCTTGTGAAAAATTTTGCAGCAACTGATAAAAATATCAAAGGGCGGAAATGGTTGGTTTTGGCAACGGCCTGCTGCGCGACGATGAGACCGGCATGGCAGCCCGTGCCGCCTGGCTTCACTATGCCGGCGGCCTGACCCAGTCGGAGGTCGCCAAACGGCTTGGCCTGACCAGTCTCAAGGCGCATCGCCTGATCACCAAGGCCAATCAGGAAGGCCTGGTCAAAGTCTACATCGACGGCGAAGTCTCAGAATGCGTGGAGCTTGAGGATGAGTTGTCCGGCCGGTACGGCCTCGACTACTGCGAGGTGGTTCCGGACTTCGATGCCGAAGACCTGCCGCTCAAGGCGCTCGGCATTGCCGGCGCGCAGTTTCTCAAGCGCGAGATCGAACGCGGCGAAGAGGCGCTGATCGGCGTCGGCCACGGCCGCACGCTTGCCGCCTGCGTGGAATATCTGCCGCGCATATCGGCCGGCAGGATCCGTTTCGTCTCGCTGCTTGGCGGCTTGACGCGGAAGTTCTCGGCCAACCCGCATGACGTCATCCACCGCGTCGCCGAGCGGACTGGTGCGGAGGCCTATGTGATGCCCGTACCGATGTTCGCCAACACGGTCGAGGATCGAACAGTGTTGCTCGGGCAGAAAGGCGTCAGCGATGTCTTCGACCTCGCCAAGTCCGCCGACCTGCTCATCGCCGGCATCGGCACCGCCGAACGTGAGGCCTCGCTTGTCGCCACCGGTATGATCGAGAAGGGCGAGATGGAGGAGATCCGCCGCAACGGCGGTGTCGGCGAACTGCTCGGCCATTTCTTCGACGATGCCGGAAAGGCCGTTGCGACGACGCTTTCCGACCGGGCGCTGGCACTGGCGCGCGAAGACATCAGCAACCGCAGGATTGTCGCCGTCGCCGGCGGCAAGGTGAAGGTTCGCGCCATCAAGTCAGTGCTGGAGGGCCGTTATCTCAAAGGCTTGATAACCGACGAGCGGACGGCGCGATCGCTCGTGGAACAGACGCCGGTCGGGTAGCCGGCAACCATTTCGTTGAAACTACCCTGTGGAGGAGAAGAGAAATGCATGAGAAAGAGAAAGACCTCATCGACGCATTCCTGCGTGGACAAGTCGACCGCCGTGGGCTGATCAAGGGCCTCGGTGCAATGGGCCTTGCCGCCAGCACCGCCGGCACACTGCTCAATTTCGGGCAGACCCGCGCCCTGGCGGCTGATTTCGACTGGCAGGCGCATAAGGGCAAGACCATCAAGCTGCTGCTCAACAAGCATCCTTACGCCGATGCGATGATTGCCAACCTCGACAATTTCAAGAAGCTGACCGGCATGGAAGTCGTCTATGACGTGTTCCCCGAAGACGTCTATTTCGACAAGGTTACCGCCGCGCTGTCGGCCAGCTCGCCCGAATACGATGCCTTCATGACCGGCGCCTACATGACCTGGACCTACGGTCCGGCCGGCTGGATCACCGACCTCAACGAATGGATCAAGGATCCGGCCAAGACCAACCCGAAATATGCCTGGGACGACTTTCTGCCGGGCGTCAAGAACTCCTGCGCCTGGAACGGCCAGCCGGGCGGCGCGCTCGGTTCGGCGGACGCCAAGCAATGGTGCATTCCGTGGGGCTTCGAGCAGAACAACATCACCTACAACAAGGGCATGTTCGACAAGGTCGGCGTCAGCGTTCCCGGCAATATGGATGAGATGGTCGCTACGGCGGCGAAGCTCACCAAGGACGTCGGTGGCGGCGTCTACGGCATCGGCGTGCGCGGCTCGCGCTCTTGGGCGACGATCCACCCGGGATTCCTGTCGGCTTACGCCAATTTCGACCAGAAGGACCTGAACGTCTCGGCTGACGGCAAGCTGTCGGCCGCGATGAGCACCGCCGAATCCAAGGCTTTCCACAAGCAGTGGGTCCAGATGATCCAGGAGAGCGGCCCGAAGGACTGGTCGACCTACACCTGGTACCAGGTCGGCACCGATCTCGGTGCAGGTGCTTCGGCGATGATTTACGACGCCGACATCCTTGGCTACTTCATGAATGGCGGCGACAACAAGATGGCCGGCAAGCTCGCCTTTTCGGCATTCAAGGCCAATCCTGCCGCCAAGGCGCCGACGCCCAATATCTGGATCTGGTCGCTGTCGATGTCCAACTTCTCCAAGGACAAGGACGCCACCTGGTACTTCATGCAATGGGCATCCGGACCCGAGCATGCATTGTTCGGTGCGACCAAGATGGACTTCGTCAATCCGGTTCGTCAGTCGGTCTGGAACGACGAGATGTTCCGCGAGAAGCTGAACAAGAGCTATCCGGGTTATGTCGAGATGTTCGACGTCTCGGCGCCGGGCGCCAGCATCAAGTTCACCCCGCAGCCGCTGTTCTTCGATCTCACCACCGAATGGGCGGCGACGCTGCAGAAGATGGTGGCCAAGGAAGTGCCGGTCGACGAGGGCCTCGACAAGCTGGCCGAGAGCATCAACAGCCAGCTCAAGGAAGCCGGGCTCGGCTAAGCCGCGGCCAAGGCTGGCCCGTCCGCGGGCCAGCCTTTGAGATGTGATACGTTTGCGACGCGGTCCCGAAAGGTGCCGCCTGCTCGCCCGACCGGCCGCCTTGCTCCCTTGGGCGGCCGGGACGGCGAAGCAACAGGATGACGGAGCAGCCGATGACTGCGGCGACAATACAAAGAAACAGGCCGTCGGGCTTCAGGATCAGCAAGCGGGTGCTGCCCTATCTCCTCAGCCTGCCGGCTCTGCTGGTCTGCATCGGCATCCTGATCCCGTTCCTGACGTCGGTGGTCTATTCGTTCCAGCGCTACCGGTTGAGCCAACCCTGGGCGCGGCAGTTCAACTGGGGCGACAACTATATCTCCTTCTTCACCGACCCGAAGTTCTGGAACACCCTGGAGATCTCGCTGCTCTACGCCGGCATCACCGTTGTGCTTGAACTGCTTCTCGGTCTCGGCATCGCCATGCTGCTGCAAAAGCGCTCGACGCTGAACAACTTCATCTCGATCATGCTGCTGATGCCGCTGATGACGGCGCCGGCGCTCGCCGCGCTGATGTGGAAGCTGATGACCAATCCCGGTTTCGGCGTGCTCAGCTATCTCGCCAGCCTGATCGGGTTGCAGGATTTCCGCTGGGCCTCGTCTCCGTCGACGGCGCTGCTCACCGTCGTGCTCGTCGACATTTGGGTCTACACCCCCTTCATCATGATCCTGCTGCTTGCAGGCCTGCGCAGCCTGCCGACGCAGCCCTTCGAGGCGGCAGCACTCGACGGCGTGCCACGCAGCTTCGTCTTCTTCCGCATCACACTGCCGATGCTGACCCCCTACATCCTGACGGCGACCCTGTTCCGCCTGCTTGATTCCATCCAGCAGTTCGACATCATCTACGCCATGACGCAGGGCGGTCCGGGCGACACGCTGACCGTGTTCCAGGTCGAGGCCTATCTCAATTTCTTCCAGTCGACCAATGTCGGCCGCTCGGCGGCACTGATGATCATCCTGTGGGCGATCACCTATTTCCTCTCGAACATTTTCATCAAGAACTGGCTGCGGCTGCGCGAACGCGCCCGCGGCCAGGCATAGGAGGCTGGCGTGGAACACACCTCGCTTCTCGAACGCATCCTGCGCGGCATTGCCCTGGCGCTGGTCGTGATCTTCTTCATGTTCCCGATCGTCTGGATCCTGATGATGTCGTTCCAGACCAACGAGACAATCCTGCGGATTCCGCCGCAGCTTGTCTTCGAGCCGACGCTCGCCAACTACACTGCCTTGATCACCGGCAAGCTGATGACGGCGGCCGGCACGCTCGACATCGCCTTCATGCGCAACCTCTGGAATTCCGTCTTCCTGTCGGTCACCTCGGTTGCCGTCGCGTTGCTGCTCGGCGTTCCGGCGGCCTACGCCTTTGCGCGGCACAAATTCCGCGGCTCGGAGGACATTGCCTTTACGCTGCTGTCGTTCCGGTTCGCGCCGGCGCTGCTGGTGCTCCTGCCGCTCACCCTCTATTTCCAGAAGCTCGGGCTGGCCAACACCTATATCGGGCTGATCTGGGTCTATCAGCTGATCTGCCTGCCGTTGATCCTGTGGATCGTGCGCGGCTATTTCGAGGACATTCCCGCCGACATCGAATACGCCTACCGCATTGCCGGACATTCCTGGTTTGCCACCTTCCGCAAGATCGCGCTGCCGCTCGCCGGCCCAGGCATCGCCGCTGCCGGTCTGCTCGCCTTCATCTTTGCCTGGAACAATTTCGTTTTTGCGCTGGTGCTCGCCTCGGCCGACAAGCAGCCGGTGACGGTCGGCGCGCTCGCCTTCATCACCTCCTCGGGCATCCAGTATGGCCAGATCTCGGCGGCGATCGTGCTGTCGATCACGCCAACGCTGGCGCTCGCGCTCTATGCGCAACGCTATCTCGTCGAAGGCCTGTCGCTTGGCGCGGTGAAAGGATAGTCCGATGGCAAGCCTCGAACTGCGAAACATCGTCAAGCGCTATAAAAGCCAGACTGTTCTCGACAATCTGTCGCTGACCGTCGCCGACGGCGAAACGCTGGTCCTGTTCGGGCCGTCCGGCGCCGGCAAGACCGTTCTGCTGCGGCTGGTGGCCGGCGTCATCGACCCCGACGAGGGAAAGATACTCATCGGCGGCGAGGACATGACCGATCTCGACGCCGAGTTCCGCGGCGTCGGCATGGCATTTCAGAACTTCGCGCTGTTCCCGCATATGACGGCGTTCGATAACATTGCGACGCCGCTGCAGGCGAAGCACTCATCGCAAGGCACGATAAAGACCGGCGTCGAGAGCGTCGCCAAGCTGTTGAAAATCGGCCATGTGCTCAGCCACAAGCCGCGGGCGCTGTCCAATGGCCAGAAGCAACGCACGGCGCTTGCCCGCGCCCTGGTCGGCTCGCCGCCGGTGCTGCTGCTCGATGATCCCTTGCGCAACGTCGATGCCAAATTGCGCTTCGAAATGCGGCTGGAACTGCCAAGACTGCTGGCGGATCGTGGCGCGACCGTCATCTACGTCACCCAGGACTACAAGGAAGCGATGGCGCTCGGCGACCGCATCGCGGTGATGTCGCAGGGCGTCGTCAAACAGCTCGGCACGCCCGAGCAGATCTATCGCGAGCCGGCCAATGTCGAGATTGCCCGGCTGTTCGGCGACCCGACCATCAACCTTCTGGACGTCAAGCCGGCGCGGGACGCCAAGGGCATCTATGTCGGCCTGTCCAACGTCCAGGTCCATCTTGCCGGCGCTCATGAGACGGCGGTCGGCCGCGACTGCGTGATCGGTTTGCGGCCGGAGGCGCTGGCGTTTGTCGATGAACGCACGCTCGGCGCCATCCCGGTGACGGTCGAGGCTGAGACGCCGCTCAACGAGAAGATCGTCACGCTGGTGCGCACCGTGCGCGGCCGTGAAATCCTGGTTTCGCGTCCTTCCGGGACACCGGGCCAATCCGAGGGCAAGGTCTACATTGCCGTCGACAGTAAAAGCGCCCTTTTGTTCGATCGCACAAGCGGCGAGCGCATCGGCTCGAAAAACGTCGTCAATTTGCGCAGCGGAGAAGCGGCATGAGCCCGACCGCAATCACCATTTCGGGCGTCGACAAGTTCTACGGTCCGATTGACCGTGGCGTACACGCCGTCAAGAACCTGACGATGGAAATCGTCAAGGGCGAGATCGTGGCGCTGCTCGGCTCCTCCGGCTGCGGCAAGACCTCGACATTGCGCATGATCGCAGGCTTCGAAGAGGTCTCGCGCGGCGCTATCGCGGTTGCCGGCCGCAAAGTGCACATGCTGCCGCCGGTCAGGCGCAACGTCGCAATGGCCTTCGAGGGCTATTCGCTCTACCCGCCGCTGACCGTGCGCGAGAACATGGCCTTCGCCCTCAAGGCCGCCAGGCTGGCGAAGAGTGCAGTCGATGCAAAGGTTGCCAACATCGCCAAGCTGCTCGAGATCGAGGACATTCTCGAGCGCTATCCGAGCTCGATCTCCGGCGGCCAGCAGCAGCGCGCCAGCCTTGGCCGGGCGCTGATCCGCGAGGCCGACCTGCATCTGCTGGACGAGCCGATGGGCCAGCTCGAGCCGCAGCTTCGCGCCGTGCTGCGCGGCCGCATCAAGCATTTCATCAAGGAGCGCGGCCTGACCGCGATCCTGGTCACCCACGACCAGACCGAGGCCAACGCGCTTGCCGACCGCATTGCCGTCATGGAGGGCGGCGTGCTGCAGCAGTTCGATACGCCTGACAGGCTCAAGGAGCGGCCGGCAAACCTGTTCACCGGCACCTTCGTTGGCGAGCCGCCGATGAATGTCTTCGAGGCCTATGTCGGCACGGCCGCCGGCAAGATCAGTCTCAAGCTGCCCGACGGGCTTTCGCTCGACTACGACAAGGATGCGTTCAGCGGCCCGGTTCGCGACGAATTGCTCAACCGGCAGCGCGTCGTCATCGGCGTCAGGCCCTATGCGGTCCGCCGCTCGAAGGATGGTGTGCCGGCGACGGTTTCGGCCAATCAATGGCTCGGCGACCAGACCCATATCGCCGCCGATTTCGCCGGCGGTTCGCTGGTCCTGGTCGAACATGACCGAACCCGCTTGGAGCTTGGCGCGCCGATCAAGATCAGCATCGATCCGAAAAACCTTCACGTCTTCGATCAGGCGAGCGGCAATGCCATTTCGCACGGCACGGAGCTGGCTTGATGCAGGATGTGCTGATCGGCATCGACGCCGGCACGTCTGTCATAAAATCCGTCGCCTTTGACACGGCGGGCAGGCAGATCGCGTCCGCCGCGCTGCCCAATAAATACGAGACACTGCCGGGCGGCGGCGCCGAGCAGGACCTGACACGCACCTGGGCCGATACCGCGACGACCTTGTGCGAGCTTGCCGACAAGGTGCCGGATCTCGCCAGCCGGACCATTGCCATCGCCGTGACCGGGCAGGGCGACGGTACCTGGCTGATCGACAAGGATGGCGAGCCGGTTGCCAAGGGCTGGCTGTGGCTCGACGCGCGCGCTGCCGCGGTCGTCGAGGAGATCCGCGCGCGGCCGGAGGACCGGCTGCGCTTCGAAAAGACCGGCAGCGGGCTCGCTGCCTGCCAGCAGGGATCGCAGTTCGTGTTCATGAAGCGCCACATGCCCGCGATGCTTGCCAATGCAGCGACGGCGTTCCACTGCAAGGACTGGCTCTATTTCAAGCTGACCGGCCACCGCGCCACCGACCCGTCCGAGGGCACCTTCACCTTCGGCGACTTCCGCACGCGCGGCTATTGCGATGATGTGCTCGAGGTACTCGGCGTCACCGATCTCCGGCATCTGTTGCCGCCCATCGTCGATGGCACCAGGCAAAGCACCTCGCTGTCGGCGGCAGCAGCCGATGCGACCGGCCTGCTCGCCGGCACACCGGTCGTTCTGGCCTATGTCGATGTCGCCTGCACGGCGCTCGGCGCCGGCCTGTTCGATCGCGAACGCAAGCCGGGATGCTCGATCATCGGCTCCACCGGAATGCATATGCGGCTTGCCGAAACGCCGGACCAGGTTCTGCTCAACGAGGCTGCAACCGGCTACACGATGACGATGCCGGCACCCGGCGTCTTTGCGCAGATGCAGTCGAACATGGCGGCAACGCTCAATATCGACTGGGTCCTTGGCCTCGCCTCCGGCATTCTCGCCTCGCAAGGTATTACGCGGACCAATGGCGAGATGATCGCGCTGGTCGACCAGTGGATATCGTCGTCCGAGCCAGGCGCGCTGCTCTACCAGCCCTATGTCTCGGAGGCCGGCGAGCGCGGGCCGTTCGTCGATGCCAATGCCAGGGCCGGCTTCATCGGCATTTCGTCCAGGCACGGCTATGCCGACATAGTCCGCGCGGTGTTCGAGGGGCTGGCTTTCGCGGCGCGCGATTGCTACGCCGCCATGGGGCCCCTGCCCAAGGAAATCCGCCTGACCGGCGGAGCGGCCAGGAGCCCGGCTCTGCGCAAGATCCTGGGTGCTGCGGTCGGCGCCGACATTCGCACCAGCGAGCGCGAGGAGGCCGGTGCTGCGGGCGCCGCAATGATTGCTGCGGTCTGCGTCGGCCAATACGCATCGATGGACGATTGCGTCAGCGAATGGGTCACGCCTTTGCTCCGTACGGCCGAACCCAGCGATCGGAAACTTGCCGCTGCCTATGAGGCGATGGCTCCGTCCTACACATTGGCGCATGAGGCGCTGCGGCCGGTCTGGCGCTCGATGGCCGCGTCCAGGCAAACCGACGTGAATTGAGAAGAGCATGCCCAAGAAAATTGCGATCATCGGCGACCGCTTCATGCTTCCGGAAGTGTTTCGCGAGAAAATCGAGGCGGCCTGCGGCGACAATCTCGACATCCGCAGCATTGAGACCGCTTGGCCCGACGAGCCGATGCAATTCGGCAATGCCGCGCTTGGTCTGGACAAGGTCAAGGAGTATTTCGGCGATCCCGACGAGGTGGTGGATTTCATCGGCGACGCCGAAATCTTCGTCACCCAGCTTGCGCCGCTCTCCGAAAGCATGATGCAGCGCCTGCCCACGCTCAAGCTGGTTGCGGTCTCGCGCGGCGGACCGATCAACATCGACATGGCCGCCGCCAAGGCCCACGGCATCACCGTGGTCAATGTGCCCGGCCGCAACGCCAGCGCCGTGGCCGAGTTCACCATCGGCGCCATTCTCGCTGAAACGCGGCTGATCCGCGTCGGTCACGAAGCCTTGCGCAAGGGCGAATGGCGCGGCGATCTCTACCGCGCCGATCGCACCGGCCGCGAGCTCAACGAAATGACCGTCGGCGTCATCGGCTACGGCAATATCGGCACCAGGCTGGTTCGCCTGCTGCGCGCCTTCGGCTGCCGCATCTTGGTTTGCGATCCCTATGTGCAATTGAGCGCCGAGGACCGCAATGCCGGCGTCGAACTGGTTGCGCTGGACGATCTGCTGTCGCGCTCCGATGTGGTCACGCTGCATTCCCGGGTCACCGAGGAGACGCGCGGCCTGATCGGCAAGAACGCCATCGCCCGGATGAAACCCGGCGTAATCTTCGTCAATACCGCGCGCGGACCGCTGGTCGACTACGATGCGCTCTACGATGCGCTCGTCTCGGGGCAGATCGGCAGCGCTATGCTGGAGACGTTCGCCATCGAGCCGGTGCCTGCCGACTGGCCGCTGTTGCAACTGCCGAACGTGACGCTGACGCCGCATATCGCCGGCGCGTCGGTACGCACCGTGACCTACGCGGCCGAGCAGGCGGCCGAGGAAGTGCGCCGCTACATCGCCGGGCTGCCTCCGGTCAATCCATGCTGACGACAGGGCATAGAGCGAGATGAACGGTGAAACCGAAATCGTCGACCTCTTCGTCATCGGCGGCGGTGTCAATGGCGCCGGAATCGCGCGCGATGCGGCGGGCCGGGGTCTGTCGGTCATTCTTTGCGAAAAGGACGATCTTGCCGAGGGCACCAGTTCGCGATCGGGAAAGCTCGTTCATGGCGGTTTGCGCTATCTCGAATATTACGAGTTCCGCCTGGTGCGGGAGGCGCTGATCGAGCGCGAGGTGCTGCTCGAATCCGCGCAGCACATCATCTGGCCGATGCGCTTCGTGCTGCCACACAGCCCCGATGATCGGCCGGCCTGGCTGGTGCGGCTCGGCCTGTTCCTCTACGACCATCTTGGCGGCCGCAAGCGACTGCCGGCCACCCGCACGCTCGACCTGCGCACCGCGCCAGAAGGCGCGCCGATCAAGGACAGCTTCAAGCGCGGCTTCGAATATTCCGACTGCTGGGTCGACGACGCCCGCCTGGTCGTCATCAATGCGCTCGACGCCGCGGAGCGTGGGGCCAGGATATTCACCCGCACTGCCTGCACCGCTGCCCGCCGCGAAAACGGCCTGTGGTCGGTGGAGATGCGCGACGGTCGAACCGGCGTCAGGACCACAGTCCGGGCACGGGCGCTGATCAACGCCGCCGGACCCTGGGTCAACGACGTCATCAACCGCGTCGGCGGCCAGAATTCCAGGCGCAACGTGCGCCTGGTCAAGGGCAGCCACATCGTTGTGCCGAAATTCTGGGAAGGGCGGCAGGCCTATCTCGTTCAGAACAGCGACAAGCGGGTGATCTTCATCAATCCCTATCAGGACGATCTGGCGCTGATCGGCACCACTGACATTCCCTATGAAGGGCGGCCGGAGGACGTGACCGCCGATGCGAGCGAGATCGATTACCTGATCAAGGCAGTCAATCGCTACTTCAAGCGCCAGCTCGCACGAAGCGACGTCGTCTACTCGTTTTCCGGCGTCAGGCCGCTCTATGACGACAATGCCGACAATCCGAGCGCGGTGACCCGCGATTACATATTCGAACTCGACGCACCGGCTGGGCAGGCGCCGCTGCTTTCGGTCTTCGGCGGCAAGATCACCACCTTCCGCAAATTGGCCGAGCACGCGCTCGACCGTATCGCCCCGTTCTTTCCGAAAATGGGCAAGCCGTGGACCTCGAAAGGGCACCTGCCGGGCGGCGATATCGCCAATGCCGATTTCGAGCAGTTCCTCGGCGACCTCGGCCATGAATTTCCCTGGATGCCGGCATCGCTGGTCAAGCATTACGGCAGGCTCTTCGGCACAAGGACGCGCGATCTGGTCGGCGCGGCCACCTCGCTCGCCGAACTGGGCCGGCGCTTCGGCAAGGATTTTTTCGAGCGCGAAGCCAATTACCTGTTCGAGCATGAATGGGCCGAGACCGCCGCCGATATTCTCGAAAGGCGCACCAAGCACGGCCTGCATCTGTCCGCCGCGGAAAGAACCGCCTTCGAGGACTGGTGCTCGAGCCGGCTGGCAAAGGCCGGCTGATGGCCTTTACGCTTTCGCTCAACACCAATCCGCTGGTCAACCGCTTTGCGGAGCCGGACGACCTGATCGACGCGATCGCCTATCAGATCGGTATCAGGGACGTCCAACTCACCCATGAATTCGTCAATCCCGGCTGGCCGGCGGCGACGATCGCCAAATTCGTCCGCCTGTTCCGCTCCGCGCTCGACCGCACCGGGGTGCGCGTGACCTCCGCGATGACCGGCCCTTACGGCCGGCTCAATCATTTCGGCCATCCCGATGCCGACGTGCGGCGCTACTACGTCGACTGGTTCAAGACCTTTTCAGAAGTTTCGGCCGAGCTCGGCGCCGCAGGCATGGGCACGCAATTCGCGATCTTCACTCACCGGGATTACGACAATCCTGAACGTCGCGCGCGGCTTTTCGACATCGCGCTGGAATGCTGGCGCGAGGTCGCCGAGCATGCCAAAGCAGCCGGCTTGACCTACCTGTTCTGGGAGCCGATGTCGGTCGGCCGCGAATTCGGCCATACGATCGAAAGCTGCCGGGCACTGCAGCGCGAGATCGAAGCGGCCGGCATGGCCGTCCCGTTCAAGATGATGGTCGACATCGACCATGGCGACGTGACCTCGAGCAATCCGGCGGACACCGACCCTTATGCCTGGGCCGAAGCCTTTCCCAGGCAATCGCCGATCATCCACGTCAAGCAGTCGTCGATGAATAAGGGTGGTCACTGGCCGTTCATTGCCGCTCACAACAAGGACGGCCGCATCACGCCGGAAAAGCTGCTGGAGACGGTTCGCCGTGGCGGCGGCGTCGACAACGAGATCTGCCTCGAATTGTCGTTCCGCGAGCGCGAGCCCGTCGACCACCAGGTCATCGCCATGATCCGCGAGTCGGTCGACTACTGGGCACCCTTTATCGAGACCGGCAGGGCCGATCTCTTGCCGCGAGCATGATCGGATGAGCAGGAGCTGAGGCAGCTCCTGCTCAGAGCCGGAATACGTCAGCCAAATTTCGGATCGAGGCTTCCGGACTTGTAGCGCTTGGCCATTTCCGACAGCGGCAGCGGCTTGATCTTCGGTGCGTTGCCGGCGGTGCCGAATTGCTCGAAGCGCTCCTTGCACAGCTTCCGCATCGCGGCCATTGCCGGCGTCAGATATTTGCGCGGATCGAATTCGCTCGGGTTCTCGGTCAGCACCTTGCGGATTGCGCCGGTCAGCGCCATGCGGTTGTCGGTATCGATATTGATCTTGCGCACCCCGTGCTTGATGCCGCGCTGGATCTCTTCGACCGGCACGCCCCATGTCGGCTTCATCTGGCCGCCATATTTGTTGATGATCTCCTGCAACTCCTCCGGCACCGAGGACGAGCCGTGCATGACGAGATGCATACTCGGCAGACGGCGGTGGATTTCCTCGATGACGTTCATGGCCAGTACAGCGCCGTCCGGCTTGCGGCTGAACTTGTAGGCGCCGTGGCTGGTGCCCATGGCGACTGCCAGCGCATCGACACGGGTGTCGCGCACGAACTGTTCGGCCTGCACGGGATCGGTCAGCAGCTGGTCGTGGCTGATGACGCCCTCGACGCCATGGCCGTCTTCCTGCTCGCCGCCGCCCATCTCAAGCGATCCAAGGACGCCGATCTCGCCTTCCACCGAGATGCCGCCCCAATGCGCCATGTCGACGACGCGGCGGGTGATGCCGGAATTATAGGCGTAGTCGGCCGGCGTCTTGCCGTCTTCCTTCAGCGATCCGTCCATCATCACCGAAGTGAAGCCGTGCTGGATCGCGGTGACGCAGGTGGCTTCGTTGTTGCCATGGTCGAGATGCATGCAGACCGGGATATCGGGATGGATTTCGACCAGCGCGTCGATCAGCTTGGCTAGCACCACGTCGTTGGCGTAGGCTCGGGCGCCGCGGCTCGCCTGCAGGATAACCGGCGATTTGGTCTCCTCGGCTGCCTCCATGATGGCGAGGCCCTGTTCCATATTGTTCATGTTGAAGGCAGGCACGCCATAGCCGTATTCGGCGGCATGATCGAGCAATTGTCTCAGTGTGATGCGAGCCACTCAGTAGTCTCCCGTATCCGGTTTCGAGCCAGTGTTTGCGGGCCGTTCGGTTGTCGACGAGCCCCTGATGCTTCTGGCCGGATTTCCGCGGCACCGCAACCGCTGGGCGCTCGGCCGGCAGCAATTCTTGTTACAGGACGCGACCAGAAGCGTCATGATATCCCAAAGAGATATAACATTATCACAAAAATTTGGTGGCTTGTGCGACGTTTGCTGTTATATCTCGGAACCGGATTGCACAAGGATGCCGCGGAAATGAAGAGCGACGGCCGCCGGCAAGGCATCATGGATTTTCTGATGGACATCGGCACCGCCAGTGTCGACGATCTTGCCTCACGCTTCGGCGTGTCAAAGATGACTGTCCACCGCGACCTCGACGAGCTCGAGGAAAGCGGCTTCCTGCGCAAGGTGCGCGGCGGCGCCTCGATCCAGCCGAGCAGCCTTTTCGAGAGCGATTTCCGCTACCGCCAGCGGCTGGCCGGCGACGAGAAGAAGCGCATCGCCGCCGCTGCCGTGACGATGATCGAACCGGGTCAGACGGTGATCATCGACGATGGCTCAACCGCGGGCGGCGTTGCTCGGCATCTTGCCGATCTGCGTCCGCTGACGGTGATCTCGAACAATCTGGCCGTCATCCAGGATTTGGCGGGCGTTGCCGGCATCAACCTGATTGCGCTCGGCGGCCAATACAACAAGAAGTTTCACGGCTTCTTCGGCCTGCTCGCCGAGGACACGCTGAAATCATTGCGCGCCGATGTCGCGTTCCTGTCGTCATCGGCCATCCATGGTGCCTCTGCCTTTCACCAGGATCAGGAAGTGGTCCAGACCAAACGGCTGATGATGGCCGCAGCAGCGCGCAAATATCTGCTGGTCGATCATGGGAAATTCGGCCGCACTGCCTTGCACTTCCTGACAGATCTCAAGGCCTTTGACACGGTCTTCACCGGCCGCGAGCCGCAGCCGCAGATGCGCGCCGCGCTGGATGGTGCCGGCGTTTCGCTGACAGTGATCGCAGAATAGGAGGGCACGTATGGTTTATTGGGTCGGCACCAGCTGGAAAATGAACAAGACGCTCGCCGAGGCGATGGCTTTCGCCGAGGCGCTGGCGGAGTTCGTCCCCGGTTTCGACGAGCGCATCCAGCCTTTCGTCATCCCGCCCTTCACGGCGATCCGCGAGGTCAAGAAAGCGCTGTCGCCGACGCGCATCAAGGTCGGCGCGCAGAACATGCATTGGGCCGACGCCGGCGCCTGGACCGGCGAGATCTCGCCGGTCATGCTGAAAGACTGCGGCCTCGACATGGTCGAGCTCGGCCACAGCGAACGGCGCGAGCATTTCGGCGAGACCGACAACGCCGTCGGTCTGAAGACTGCGGCGGCGGTGAAGCACGGTCTCGTGCCACTCATCTGCGTCGGCGAGACCCTGGCTCAACGCGACAGCGGGCAGGCCGCTGCGGTGCTGGCCTTGCAGGTGCACGGCGCGCTGCAGTTTCTCGAAGGCGCGGCGAAGGCGGCGACGATCCTGTTTGCCTATGAGCCCGTCTGGGCGATCGGCGACAAGGGCGTGCCGGCCAGTTCGGACTATGCCGACAGGCAGCAGGCGCTAATCAAGAAAATCGCACGCGACCTGCTGCCGGTGGTGCCGCCGGTGCTTTATGGCGGCAGCGTCAATCCGCAAAATGCCGCCGAACTGGTCGGCCAGCCCAACATCGACGGCTTGTTCATCGGCCGCTCGGCCTGGCAGGCGGACGGCTATATCGACATCCTCAAGCGCGCCTCGGCGGCGATCTGAATCACCAAACAGGAAGGAAACGGAACATGAAAATTGCCATTGGAGCTGATAGCGCCGGTAAGCCGCTGCTCGACGTCATTGCCGCTCACCTCGCTACCAAGCCCGGCCTCACGGTTAGCGACCTCAGCCAGTCGGGCTACTATGCCGACCTGTCACAGAAGCTCGCCCAGACCATCCTGGACGGCGAAAACGATCGCGGCATCCTGTTTTGCGGCACCGGCATCGGCGTATCCATATCCGCCAACAAGGTGCCCGGCATTCGCGCCGCACTCACCCACGACACCTATTCGGCCGAGCGCGCGGCAAAATCCAACAACGCCCAGATCATCACCATGGGCGCCCGCGTCATCGGCCCGGAACTGGCCAAGTCGATCGTCGATGCATGGCTTGCATCGGAATTCGATGAGAAGGGACCGTCGGCCGGCAATGTCCAGGCGATCGACAGGCTCGACGCGGCGAAGCGGGGTTAAGCCAGACTGTTCCACATCGCTCTGATAATCGTCACGGCCGATGCGGCGCCGGGGTCCATATGCCCGAGCGAGCGCTCGCCGAGCCGCGATGAGCGGCCCTTGGCGGCGATCATGTCCTTGGTCGCCTCGGCACCTCGTTCGGCCGCTGCAAGTGCAGCCTCCAGGCTCTCGGACAGGCTCTTGCCGGCTTCCTGCGCGGCACCCGCTGCTTGCGCAGCCGGCAGCCAGGCGTCGACCATGGTCTTTTCGCCGAGCTCGGCCTTGCCGCGATCCTGGATGCCTTGCGCCATCGCCCGGAGCATGGCGATGGTGTCAGCGTCCTCCAGAATTGCCTTGCCTTTGACGGCGGCGGCACCGCGCATGAAGGCGGTCGCATAGAGCGGGCCTGACGAGGCGCCGACCGCGTTGAGGAAGGATTTCGCCGCAGTGTTGAGCAGCGCCGTCGGCTCGGTCGCCGCGAGGTCGAGTTGCGCTAGTGCATCGCGCGCAGCTGTGAAGCCTAGTGCCATGGCGATGCCATGGTCGGCGTCGCCGATGACGCCGTCGAGTTGGCAGAGCCTGTCCTTGTCGGCGTCGATCGCCGCCGCGATCTCATCGAACATTCTTTTCAAGCCGACTGAATCGATCGAGGTCATGATGCTTTCTCAGCCGGCGCGGAACATGGCGCCGTCGCAAGGATGGTCGAGCATCGCCTGCAACTCGCCGTCGAGATGCATCAGCGTCACCGAGGCGCCGGCCATTTCGAGCGAGGTGCAGTAATTGCCGACCCAGGTCGCATGGACGGAAATACCGACGTCATCCAGCCTCTGCTTGACGCGTCGGTTCATGATGTAGAGCTCCATCAACGGCGTTGAGCCGAGCGAATTGACCAGAACGGCGACCTTATCGCCGCGCGCCGGCGCCATCTCGTCGAGGACCTTGTCCAGCATTTCGTCGGTGATCTCGTCGGCCGTTTTCAACTTTCCACGCGCGGTGCCTGGCTCGCCGTGGATGCCCATGCCGATCTCCATTTCGTCCGGGCCGATCTCGAAATTGGGCCGGCGGGTCTGCGGCAGCGAGCAGGGCGACAGCGCCACGCCCATGGTGAAGGTGTGATCGTTGGCCTTCCTGGCGATACGCTCGCATTCATCGAATGACAGCATCTGGTCGCATGCGGCACCGGCGGCCTTGAAGATGAAGAAATTGCCGGCGACGCCGCGCCGCTTCTGCCTCTGGTCGCGCGGCGCCGAGGCGACATCGTCGGTGGTCAGCACGGTGCGCACCTCGATGTCGTCCATTGCCGCCATTTCGGCGGCCATGTCGAAGTTCATCACGTCGCCGGCATAGTTGCCGTACATGAACAGCACGCCGGCGCCACCGCTGGCCGCCTTGGCGCATTCGAGGATCGGGTCCGGCGGCGGCGAGGCGAAGACATTGCCGATCGCGGCGGCGTCGGCCAGCCCCTTGCCGACGAAGCCGAGGAAGGTCGGCTCGTGGCCCGAGCCGCCACCGATGACGAGACCGACCTTGCCTGGGCGTGGGCCGTCGCGGGCGATGATGGAGCGCCGGCTGCCGTCCGCACTTCTGAGATGGCGCGGATGCGCGGCCAGGATGCCCTCCAGCATCTCATCGACGGAGCGGTTACCGTCATTGATGATCTTCTTGGTCTGCACCGGCATCCTCCCTGGTTTTCGTGAGATACTACAGCGCCTTACCGGGATTTCCACCCGCGACGGAGATTTCACGCCGCGATGCGTTCGCGTGCTGCCAGCAGTTGCACGCAGGCACTGGCCGCCTCTTTGCCTTTGACCCTGAAATGCTCGAAGAAGAAGCGGTGATGGTCCGCGCTGTCATGGTAGTTGTGTGGCGTCAGCACCGCCGAAAGCACCGGCACGCCAGTCGACAATTGCACATTCATCATACCGTCGATGACCACGCTTGCAACAAACTCGTGCCGGTAGATGCCGCCATTGACGACGAACGCGGCGCCGAGGATAGCGGCATAGCGGCCGGTCACGGCAAGCGTCTTTGCATGCAGGGGAATCTCATAAGCGCCAGGCACATCGAAGACATCGACGGCAAAGCGTTTCTCTCCGAGAACCGCCAGTTCCGCCTCGAATGCTTCAACGCATTGGTCGACGATATCGGCATGCCAACGCGCGCGAATGACGGCAACGCGGATCGCTTCATAGTCGTTGTGGGAATGCTGATTCATGGGTCCATCCTTCCGTTTCGAACCAGAATCAGGACGCACGATACGGAGTCTGAACCGCGAAAGCGGACCGTCTTCCATTTCGTTCTCTTCCATCCGGACTGTGACCGTCGGCTCCGGAATCACACCGGATCTGCTGACCTCTCCGGCTAACCGGAAAGCGCTCGCGGGCTTGGGCCGAGACCCTTACCGCCGGTGGGGACTTTCACCCCGCCCTGAGAACATTGACGGCGTTTGTATGGAAGGGTCGGAAAGCGCTGTCAACCACCGGCGTCGTCGTCGATGGCGCAGAAATAGCGATCCGTTTCGACCTGGTCACCGTTGAGGGCGAGGGAGGAGAGCGTCAAATAGCGATCACAGGTAAGGCAGGCAGCACCTTGTCCAAGGTGATGGGAAATTCACGCACTCGCACGCCGGCCGCGTTGTAAACGGCGTTGGCGACAGCAGCCCCCGCACCGCACACGCCGAGCTCGCCGAGACCCTTTGCGCCAAGCGGGTTGGCCTTGTCGTCGTCTTCCTCGAGGAAGGCGACCTCCATATCGGGGACATCGCCATTGACCGGCACATGATACTCGGCAAGATCGTGATTGACGAAGTGGCCGTAGCGCGGGTCGAGCACCGTCTGCTCCATCAGCGCTGCACCGATCCCCCAGGTCATGCCGCCGATGATTTGCGAGCGCGCGGTCTTGGCGTTGAGGATACGGCCCGCGCCGATCACAGCCAGCATCCGGCGCATGCGGATTTCACCGGTATCGCAATCGACAGCGACCTCTGCGAAATGCGCGCCATAGGAATGCTGCGAATAGGTCTTGTATGACTGGGTGGTGGCGCCCGCGGCTACGGAGCCTTCGGCTTCGAGCCCGTCGGGAGAGATCCCTCGGATAAGATCGGCCAGGCTCGCCGATCGCTGGCCGACCCTGACCTCGCCGTCGGCAAAGCTTGCCTCGGTGGCGTTCGCGCCGCGCAACGGCGAGGCTTCGTTCGACTGCGCCGCCTCCAGGATCTGTTTCTTGAGGATGTTGCACGCATCATGCAAGGCCGAACCCGCGCTTGCTGCGCCCCAGGATCCGCCGGAGCCGGCGGTACGCGGGAAGCGGCTGTCGCCGAGCTCCACCTTGACGGACGAGATCGGCAGGCCGAGGCTCTCGGCGGCAATCTGAGTCAGGATCGTATAGGTGCCGGTCCCAATATCGGTCATGTCGAGCCGCGCCGTCACCCGACCGTCCCGGTCGATCGCAACCCGCGCCGTCGCCGCGCCGATATAGTTCGGACGGATCGCCGCCGCCATGCCGTGACCGATAAGCTTGCGGCCCTCCCGAGTTCGGCCCGGTGTCGGGTTTCTCCGCTCCCAGCCGAAACGGCGGGCGCCTTCCTCCATGCAGGCGACGAGATTGCGGGTGGAGAACGGCACGCCGCGCTCGGGATCCTGTGCCGGCTCGTTGCGGATCCTGAGTTCGATCGGGTCCAGACCGGCGCGCTCGGCGAGCTCATCCATGGCGCATTCGAAAGCCAGCATGCCGGGCGCTTCGCCGGGCGAGCGCATCCATTCGCCGCGGTTGATGTCCAGCGGAACCAGGCGATGGCGGGTGAGACGGTTCGGCGCCGCGTAGAGCGAGCGCGCAAAAACTGCCGTTTGTTCGCAGTACTCCTCGAAGCTGGACGTTGCCGACCAGACATCGTGCGCGATCCCGGTGAGCCGCCCGTCAGTGTCCGCGCCGAGACGTACCTGTTGGACCATCTCTGCGCGATGACCGGCATTGGCGAACATCTGTTGTCGCGTCAGCGCGATCTTCACGGGGCGCTGCAGCACCTGCGCTGCAAGTGCGGCCAGGATCGTGTCGGCATGGGCAATCAGCTTGGAGCCGAAGCCTCCGCCGATGAAGGGGCTGACGATGCGCACTCGCTCGAGCGGGATGCGAAGCGTGCTGGCGACCCCGGCCCGGAAGTTCGCGAGGGTCTGCGCCGATGTTCGGATCGTCAGCTCGTTGCCTGACCAGGCAGCAAGCGTCGCATGCGGCTCCATCGGATTGTGATGTTCGAAGGGGGTCCCGTAAGTGGAATCGATCTTGATCGGCGCCGTCGCAAAGGCGCGCTCGAAGTCGCCGACCACGCTGTCGGTCTCGAAGCCGGCATTGGTCCGCTTTGGCGCGTAGGCGTCGGCGATATGTCCCGGTAGATCGTAGAGGCCCGGCTCCTCGTCGTAGCGTACTCTGATGAGGCCCGCAGCAGCGCGCGCCGCCTCGAACGTCTCCGCAACGACCAGCGCGACCGGCTCGTCGTAATACCGTACCTGATCGCTGTTGAGCGCGGGCCGGGGGCGCGCGAAGACCTCCGGCACCGTTGGCGTGACCGTTGGGCCGAAATCCGGCTGGGCCGGCGCATTCCGGTGCGTCATGACGAGCAGCACTGCCGGCGCCCGTTCGGCTTCGGCCGTGTCGATCTCGGCGATGCGGCCCTTGGCGACGGAGGCGCCGAGAATGTAGCCATAGGCTGTACCATCCAGCTCATTCTCGTAAGCGTATGTGGCGCCGCCCGTCACTTTGAGCGGACCGTCGATGCGGTCGATCGGCCGCCCGATGATGCCAGCATCGGCACGAGGTTTCACCCTTGAATGGGTGGCGGAGCCGGGCAGTCCGGGTATGGTCTCGTTCATAAGTCACCTAAAGATTTTTCATCTGGAGTTCGGAGGCATCGAGGCCGCGACGACGCGCTTCCTCGCACCTTTATGTTCGTCGCGCGGCGGCCGGAGCTCACGCGGCGATCTCGCCGAAATACTCGCGAAACTCGACCAGCCTCCCTGTTGGGCCGGCTCGCATGAAGATCGCATGCAGGCCAGTGTAGGGCGCGCCACCGATTGTCCCGCTCCCGCGATCGCAGACGATGACCCAGTCGGCGGCGAAGAGCTTGAGATCGACGGTCGATTTCGTGATCCTGTTCCCCTGCGCTTGATGCGCGGCGGTCCAGGCTGCGAGTGCCCGTTTGCCCTCTGGCGGTCGGTGTCGGCCTCGTTGCTCGCCGACAGGGAATTGGAAGGTCATCGTCTCATCGCAACAGTCAAGGAATGCCGTCCAGTCGCCAGAGGCCCAGCCGGCAAAGAAGGCGTCTACGGCGGCCTCGAGCCCGTGACGAGCTCCCGGGTCGGATGTGGCGCCCCAGGCTGTGGCGGCAGAGACGAGAAGGCCGCCACCCGCGGCCGCAACGGCGCGTCGCGTGAGTTTCATATCGATCTCCTGCTCGGCGCCGGCATCTGGAAACAGCGGTTCGGGGTCGTCGTCTCTGTCATCGCATCGCCTCATGCACTCTCGGCGGCAGCAGCCAGCGTGTGCCGTATCGTCCGTTTCGCCAGCGGGATCTTGAAACCATTGGCGCCATGACCGACGGCTCCGGCGAGCGCGGCTTCGGCCGCGTCGCTAAAGGCACCGTCGGATGCCGCCGCGCCTGCCAGCGCGCGCTCCGCCTCCGTCGCGCGCCAGGGTTTCGCTGCCACGCCGCCCATGGCGATCCGAGTGCTTCGGATACGGTCGCCGCTTTTCTCGACGATTGCTGCCACCGACACCAGCGCGAAGGCGTAGGAAGCACGGTCGCGCACCTTGCGGTAAACCTGTCGGCCGGGTGGCGGCGGCGGCAGGGCAACCGAGACGACTATTTCGCCGTGGCCGAGCACGGTCTCCACCTGGGGCGTCGCCTCGGGCAACCGATGGAAATCGCCGATCGGGATCGTGCGGGTCTCGCCGCCGGGCGAGACGGTCTCAATCCTGGCGTCGAGCCCGGACATGGCGACCGCCATGTCGGAGGGATGGACCGCAATGCAGGCTTCGCTCGCGCCGAGTACGGCGTGCATGCGATTGAAGCCCTGAAGTGCCGCGCAGCCCGAACCCGGCTGGCGCTTGTTGCAGGGCATGTTGCGGTCGTAGAAATAGGGACAGCGCGTGCGCTGCAGGAGATTGCCGCTGGTCGAGGCCTTGTTGCGTATCTGTCCGGACGCTCCCGCCAGCAGCGCTTGCGTGAGCATCGGATAGCGCGACCTTACCCGCGGGTCGGCGGCAAGATCGCTATTGCGGACCTGGGCACCGATCCGAAGTCCGCCTTCCGCCGTCTCCTCGATCCGATCAAGCGGCAGCCGGCTGATGTCGACGAGATGCGCTGGGCGCTCGATCTCGAGCTTCATCAGGTCGAGCAGGTTGGTGCCGCCGCTGATGAACTTGGCGTCCGGCCGGGCCGCAACCGCGGCCGCCGCCTGCTCAGCACTCGCCGCACGTTCATAAGTGAAGGACTGCATTGCTCATGCCTCCTCTGCCGCGTCGCGGATTGCAGCGACAATGTTCGGATAGGCGGCGCAACGGCAGATGTTGCCGCTCATCCGCTCGCGGATCTCGGCATCGGTGAGAGCGACGGAAGCCGCTGCCACGTCGGCGCTCGCATGGCTTGGCCAGCCGGCCCGCGCCTCGCCCAGCATGCCGACCGCCGAGCAGATCTGGCCTGGCGTACAGTAGCCGCACTGGAAACCGTCGCGGGCGACGAAGGCGGCCTGGACCGGATGCAGCCGGTCACCCTCGGCAAGGCCCTCGACCGTGGTGATCTCGTCGCCTTCATGCATTGCGGCAAGCGTCAGGCAGGAATTGATCCGGCGCCCATCGACGAGCACCGTGCATGCGCCGCACTGGCCGTGGTCGCAGCCCTTCTTCGAGCCGGTGAGGCCGAGATGGTTGCGCAGGGCGTCGAGCAGCGTCGTCCGCGGGTCGAGCTCGACGGCAAGATCCTTCGCGTTGATCCGTAACGACATCGTCATCGTCGGTAGCGGCGAGGACGATGCAGCCGCCGTGACGGTCTCGGCCGGCTCGGCGTCAACCGGTAGTCCGGTAGCCAGGAGCACCCCGGTCGCAACACCGCCTTCCAATACCATCCGACGCGTCGGCCCGCTCCTGTTGTCCGTTTTGGCCATGCATGATCTCCCAGCCGCAATGAAGCGCAGACGGCAACTTGACCCGAGCGAACCCTCGGGTTCTGTCACCCAACGACACTGGAGGTGGGAGTGCGGGCGGCGGCTTTCTTTCAAGAAACCGGCGGCACTATCAGGATTCTGGAGAAGAATTCACCCGATAGGCACGAGGCGTCATGCCCCTCAGACGTCGGAAGGTCGTGGTGAAGTGGCTCTGGCTTGAGAAGCCGAGCCGAAAGGCAATGACACCGATCGACAAACCCGTTTCGCGCAGCAGCGCCTCCGCTCGCCGCACCCGTTCCTCGATCACATAGGCGTAGGGTGCAAGGCCGGTCGTCGCCTTGAAGCGACGCGCAAAACTGTCGACGGCCATGCCCGCGGCGGCTGCCAGCTCGCTTAGCGAAATGTCGGAATTCATATGCGCATCGATGTAATCCCGAACGCGACCAAGTGCCCGGCGGCTGAGACAGCCGTGACGTACAAACCGCGGTTGCTCCCGGCTCAGGTTGGCCACGCGGAGACTGACGAGGGCGACCAGATGCTCGACATAGGCAGTGTCTGGCTTGTGGCCGAGTGCCATCTCGTCACGAAGCGAACTCAAGAGCGTGGCGACGACCGCGTCTTTCTTGTTTACCAGTATAGGCAGGTTCTTCAGGCGTTCGCATCCGGGAAGCCCGATATCGGGATCGATCCACAGGGCTGAATAGGAGAGGTTTACATCGCGATAGAAGCCCTGTCGTTCCGCGCCTGCCGGGACGAAGGTGAGGGCTCCGGGACGGTCCATTCCGTCGTAAAGGGATCGTGCCTCGTGCCGGATGGATGTATGGGACGTGCCGCCTTCTTCGGTCAGCACGATCAGATGATGAGGGGCTGTCCAGCGGAGCTCCGCCTCCCGGCACGCCCACCGCCGGTTGTCGAAGACGATCGAGGAGCTGACCCATGACGCGGTTTGCAGGGGCTCCGACTTCTCGTCCTGGCTCCGAACCCGTCCGTCACCAAGCAACGGTCTGAATGACATCGCGGTATCCCGCTGGTTCACTCGCCGAGCCGTGGGCAGCCCCGGCTTCGAGCGTTGGGCGCCGCCCCGCCGCTACGCATACGGCCGTCCATGTGGGACCGGCAACGGGCGTTTTTAACCGTGCCGTGTTCAAGAAATCGTGAGATCAGGCAAATCCGGAGCACCCTCCCGGAAAAGCCGATCATCCGCGCTCGGGAAACATCACCCTCAGGCCTTCGCGCGAGGCCGTAGCGACACCGCGTTCGGTGATCAAGCCGGTGACCAGCCGCGCCGGCGTCACGTCGAAGGCCGGATTGGCCGCCGGCGTGCCTTCCGGGGATACGCGGACCTGGGCGATCTCGCCGGAAGCGGTCTTGCCCCAGACCAGTGAGACCTCGTCGGGCGAGCGCTGTTCGATCGGGATGTCGGCCAGCCCGTCGCCCACGGTCCAGTCGATCGTCGGCGACGGCAGCGCGACATAGAACGGCACGTCGTTGTCGGCGGCCGCCAGTGCCTTGAGATAGGTACCGATCTTGTTGCACACATCGCCGTCGGCGGTGGTCCTGTCGGTGCCGACGACGACCATGTCGATCTGGCCGCGCTGCATCAGATGGCCGCCGGCGTTGTCGACGATCAGCGTATGCGGCACGCCGTGGCCGGCCATCTCCCAGGCGGTCAATTGGGCACCCTGGTTGCGGGGTCGCGTTTCGTCGACATAGACATGGACTGGAATACCGGCTTCCGTCGCCAGATAGATCGGCGCGGTGGCAGTGCCGTAGTCAACGGTGGCCAGCCAGCCGGCATTGCAGTGGGTCAGGATATTGACTGGTTCGCCCGGCTGCTTGCGCGCCGCGATCGCCTTGATGATTTCGAGCCCATGGGCGCCGATGGCGCGGTTGAGGCCGACATCCTCGTCGGCGATCTCGCCGGCACGCCGATAGGCAGCCGCGGCACGTTCTGCCAGCGGAAGCGTCAGCAGGAAGCGCTGCATTTCGTTCAGCGCCCAGCGCAAATTGATCGCCGTCGGGCGCGTTTCGTGCAAGGTTGCCCAGACGGCGTCGAGTGCTGCGTCCGACGGATCGTCGGCCATCTGCATGGCGACGCCATAGGCCGCGGTGACGCCGATCAGCGGCGCCCCGCGCACCCACATGTCGCGGATTGCCGTGGCGATGCCGACGACGGTATCGATCTTTTCGATACGGAAATCATGCGGCAGCCAGCGCTGGTCGATGATCTCCACCGAACGCCCGTCGTCACTCGGCCAGATGGTGCGGTAGTGGCGGTCGCCGACGTTCAAATCCTGCTCTCCCGTTCGATCAGCGCGGCCAACCGGTTGACCTCGTCGATACTGTGGATCTGGCGCCGGCTGACGGCGAGGTGACGGCCGAATTTCAGCGCCTTTGCCTCACATCTGGCGCGCAGATCCGGATCGGCAATGGTCTCGAAATCGGCATTGTGGGCAAGGCCGAGAATTCGCCGGTGAACCTCGACGCCGGCAAAGCCGAGCAGATCGGTCCAGATCGAATGCAGCATGTGGTCTAGCGCCTGCTCGGCGCCAAGCCTGTCGCCCTGATCTTCGAACAGGCTCTTCTGGTAGAGCATGCCGGTACGCTCGGTTCGCCACAGATGCGAGAACTCGGCGCGAAACACCGACCATGTCTCGACCGTAACGCCGATCAGATAGTCACGCATGGCGTCGCGGCTTCCGTCCTGTTCATGGCCGCGCTGCGAGAAGAACGCCATCCAGAAGTTGGCGAGCAGCATGCCGACGTCGAAGGCGATCGGCCCGTAGAAGGCGAATTCGGGGTCGATCATCCTCGTTTCGGTGTCGGTGACCATGATCGAGCCGGAATGCAGGTCGCCATGCAGCAGCGTCTCGGCATTGGCAGCGAAGATGTGCTTCATGCGCTGCGCCTCGACCTTGAGGTCGCGGTCGGCGCGCAGCTCGGCAACAATGCCGTCGAGCTGCGGGCTGGTGTGCCGGTTCATCTTGGCGTCGAAATACGGATCCGAGAAAACCAGGTTCTCGGTGATGTCGCAGAGTTCGACATTGTCGGCGAACAGCGCCAGATCGGCCTTGCGGTCCTTGGTCGCCATATGCAGGTCGGAGCCGCGAAACAACGTGCGGGCCATGAACAAGCCGATGTCTGTCGCGATGTTGGGCAATTGCCGGCCTTCGATCAGCGCCCGCCGCAGGATAATGTGCGGCGACAGATACTCCATGATGATCAGCGCCTGGCCTTCGTCGAAGTGATAGATATAGGGCACCGAACCCGGCGCCCGCGCCTGTTGCCGCGTCAGCGCATGGTATTCGAAGAAGGAGCGTTTTAGCGGCAGCGGCCAGCTGTCGCCGACCAGCCGGACGTAGGGCAGGGCCTGCTTGACGACGGCCGCACCCTCAGCACCCTCGACGATGAACACCAGGTTCAGATTGCCGTCGCCGACTTCACGAACCTTCCACTGGCTCGTATCCTTGCCGATCTGCGAACACAGGGCCTCGTTGGCACCGAGACGGCCCGCCAGTGTCTCGACCGACAGTGCTTCGAACGGCGATTTCCCAGTCATCCTCACCTCCCGCTCATGTGCTCCGATGATAGCGGAGCCAACGCGGTCGGGCCAAGCTAGGAAGCCTGCTGGCAATTGTCAATCGTGTTGACAATTGCCGATATAGCCCATAGCGTCATGTTCAGGGAGGAACGAATGGGCAATGATGCCGTGTTCCGCGTCGACGGCCTGAGGAAATCCTTTGGCCATATCGAGGTGCTTGGCGGCGTCTCGCTCGAATTGCGTGCCGGCGAAGTGACCGTGCTGATGGGCGCCAACGGCGCCGGCAAATCCACCCTCGTCAAGATCATCAGTGGTGTCTACGATCATGGCGGCGGCACGATGTCGCTTGCCGGTCACGTGTTCGACCCGAAAACGCCGGCGGGGGCGATCCGCGCCGGCGTCGTTACCGTCCACCAGAACATCAATGACGGTGTCGTCGCCGACCTCGACGTCGCCACCAACCTTACCCTCGACAGGTTGAGCGGCAGCGGCGTGCCGACCCTGTTCAATCCAGGCCGGGTGCGTCGCGAGGCAAAGGCGGTGGCCCACCGCATGGGACTGGCCATCGACCTCAAGGCCCGGATCAGCGATCTCTCTCTGGCCGACCGCCAGATGGTGGCGATCGCCCGCGCCATGGCGCACCGGCCGAAAGTGCTGATCCTCGACGAGCCGACCTCCTCGCTGTCCAGCTCTGAAGCCGACCGGCTGTTCGCGCTGCTCGACCGGCTTCGCCAGCAAGGCGTGGCCATCCTCTACATCTCGCACCGTATGTCGGATATAAGACGGCTTGCCGATCGCATCATTTCGATGCGCGACGGGGTCATCTCAGGCATCTTCGACAAGAAGCCGCTGGATTACGAAGGTGCGGTCAACGCCATGCTCGGCCGCAAGATCCAGCTCGAGCGGATCGTCGCCAGGAATTCGGCCAAAGCAATTTTCACTGCCGACGCGCTGCGGATTGCTGAAGGCGCCAGGCCGATCTCGCTGACCCTCGGCGATGGCGAGGTCGTTGCCATCACCGGCCTTGTCGGTGTCGGCAAGACCGTGCTCGCCGAGACGCTGTTCGGCCTGCGCCAGCCGCTGGCCGGGACCATGGTGCTGAACGGGAAACCCTATGCTCCGGCATCGACCGGCGAAGCGATTGCCGCCGGTGTGTTTCTCGTCGCCAAGGACCGGGGCGAAAACGGCATCGTCGGCGACTTCAACATCCAGGAGAATATCAGCCTGCCGTTCCACAGCCGCATGTCGCGTCTCGGTGTTCTCAAACGCCGTATCGAACGCGCCATTGCCCGCCAGCAGATCCAGGAGCTCGGCATCGTCTGCCGCTCGGAGAGGGACGAGATGGCGTCGCTTTCCGGCGGCAATCAGCAGAAGGTGATGGTCGCCCGCTGGATGTCGCAGGCGGCAAGGCTTTTCATCCTCGACGAGCCCTTTCAGGGCGTCGACATTTCGGCTAGGCGCGACATCGCCGCCAAGCTGCGGGCCAGCGCCCACGGCCGCGCGACGCTGCTGTTCGTCACCGAACTCGACGAAGCGCTGGAGACGGCCGATCGCATCCTGGTGATGTCGGAGCAGACGATCGTCGGCGAGCACCGCAATACCGATGTCGATCTCGAGCGTCTGCTGGCCGAAGTGGCGGGCGGGCCGTTGCACAGCGCAGCCTGACGGCGGGATGACGATGAGAATTGGAATGGAGAGGGCATGAATTCGGGTTGGATAAAGACGGTGCCGGCGTGCGGGAGCGCTGAATGATCCTGCGCGACAATGCTATTCGCTACGGCTTCATCGTTCTGTTGTTCGGGCTGATCGCCTATTTCGCCGTCGCTGCCGATGGTTTCGTCTCGCCGCAAAGTGCTGTATTCATCTTCCAGTCGGTCGCCATCACCGGCGTTCTAGCGCTCGGCGTCACCGCCACGCTGGTCGTCGGCGGCTTCGACCTGTCGATCGGCTCTGTCGCCACCAGCGCCATGATGGCGGCTGCCTATGTCATGGTGGTGCTGGGGCAGAACGCCGTCGTGGCGGTAGTCGTCTGTCTTGTGATCGGCGCCGTCGTCGGTCTGATCAATGGCTGGCTGATCGTCTATATGCGGGTTCCGGACCTTTTGGCGACGCTCGGCATGATGTTCCTGCTTGTCGGCCTGCAGCGCATCCCGACCGAAGGCCGTTCGATCGCCACCGGCATGACCATGCCCGACGGCTCGGTCGCCAACGGCAGCTTCGGCGCCGCGTTCCTGGCGCTTGGCCGCCATCGCTTCGATTTCTTCATCCCGAACCTCATTCCGGTGTCGGTCGTCGTTCTGCTCGTGCTGGCGGTGCTGATCTGGTTCTTTTTCGAATACACGCGTTTCGGGCGCATGATGTATGCGGTCGGCAGCAACGAACGCGCCGCAGAACTCGCCGGCGCGCCTGTCAAGGCATACAAAATCTGGGCCTACGTTATCTCGGGAGTTTTTGCCTCGATCGGCGGCATTTTGCTCGCTGCCCGGCTTGGACGCGGCGACATCGCCTCGGGTAATAATCTGTTGCTCGACGCGGTGGCTGCGGCACTCATCGGTTACGCGGTTCTCGGCGCCGCCAAGCCGAACGCCTTCGGCACGGCTGTCGGCGCGGTGTTTGTCGGCGTGCTGCTGCAGGGCCTGACGATGATGAACGCGCCTTACTACACGCAGGATTTCGTCAAGGGCGTGGTTCTCGTGGTCGCCCTTGTCTTTACCTTCGCCCTTTCCGGCAGGGGCAGGAGATAGGGTTCGACCGGGTCATATTTTGGGTTCAACAAGTGGAGGAAACGACGTGAACATCACAAGAAGGCTTTTGGGGAAGGCAGCGCTCGGGCTTGCCGGCGCAACATTGCTGATGCAGATGCCGGCAATAGCGCAGGACAGGCCGGCGCCGTTCGACAAGCCGGGTGCCGTCAAGATAGCGCTGGTCCGCTATCTCTCGACCGGCGACTTCTTCCAGGCCTACCTTTCCGGCGTCGAGGCGCAGGCCAAGGCGCTCGGTGTCGACCTGCGCGTGCTCGATAGCCGCCAGGACGCGGCGCTTCAGGCGGACATGGTCGACCAGGCTATCGCGCTCGGCGTCCAGGGCATCATCATCCAGCACGGACTGACGGAATCGATGAAGGATGCCGCCCAGCGTGCGGTCGACGCCGGCATCAAGGTCGTCGCCTTCGACGTCAATGTCGAAAACCCCAAGATCCCGCAGATCGAACAGTCCGACCGCGACCTCGCGCGCCTGGCGCTCGAACAGGCGGTCAAGGACAATGGCGAGAGCTGGAAGGCCGGCTATGTCTATGTCGCCGGCATCGCGCCGCTCGACCGCCGCAACGAGACCTGGGTCGAATTCAAGAAGAAATATTCGGGCATCAACGAAGCCGCCATGTTCGGCACGCTCGACAATCCGATCGCCAATTCGGTCGCCAACCAGGCCCGTTCGGTGCTATCGGCCCATCCCGACATCAAGGTGATGTTCGCGCCCTATGACGAATTCGCCAAGGGCGTGAAGATCGCGGTCGACGAGGCCGGGCTGAACAAGGACATCAAGATCTATTCGGCCGACATCTCAACCTCGGATATCGCCGCGATGCGCGAGCCGGACAGCGCCTGGGCGGCAACCGCCGCCACCAACCCGGCCGTCGTCGGCCAGGTCTCGGTGCGTGCGCTGGCGCAGCTCTTGGCCGGCGAGGATCCCGGCCACAACGTCATCGTGCCGCCGACGCTGATCACCCAGAAGGATCTGCTCGACAAGGACATTAAGAACATGGAGGACCTCTCGGCCAAGCTGCCGCAATTCGCCCATGCCGATGTCGCGATGCCGACCTGGATGCCGAACCCGAACGCGAAGTAGCGTTTCAAGCAAAAGGAAAGAGCGGACAACGCTATAAGCCTTTGGCGGACATGTGGAACTAGACGCGTACTCGGAACCAAGAGCCGCCTGCTGCAGGGTGTTGCAGGCGGCTCTTCTTGTCTTGCCGAAGATGTTTTCACCGCGGGTTTGCCGGATTTAATTGTCGCCAGTTCCGATTTTGCAACGTTGCAAAAATCATACGCGAAAGTATCGGTTTATCGGGAGTTTTGCGAAAGGCTGATGATGTCAGCGAATGAGATTGATGTTGAAGTCTTTAAGCAGATCGAACAGCAATTGCACTGGCCAGAGGTTCGTTCTTCCCGGGACGCCGTCTCCCCATTTTTGGGGGAAATTTCTTGGATTTTGGCAGTTCTGGCGGGTTTATGACAAAGCTGTAGTGATTGATTCTCTGTTCCAAGAAACGCACTCGGGCAGAGCCACTCTACCTGAAATCCGTGATTTCGCCGTCAAGCCCATCGCGGCGGATGCTGTCTTGGTTCTATATCGTAGTATCCGCCGATCAGATGGGGGGACGCCTGAGAGGAGGACTCTTCGGAGTTCGATCTGGAAGCTTTTTGATGGGCGATGGCAGATGCTCTTCCATCAAGGAACGATTGTTCCGTATGTGTCGTCAGTTTCGGATATTTGCGAACCTCGGAGAGGTAGCTTGTGAAGATTGAGGTTTTGACAGAGGCGACTCCGACCGTGACGGAAGCGATCTCCCAATTGGTGTCTCAACTATCAACGACGGCAGCCACCCCAACATTCGACAGCATCACTAGGGTCGTAAAATCGCCTGCTACTATTCTTCTCGTAGCCCGTTCGGAAGAGGGTGCCTACGTTGGCATGTTGACGCTCGTGCTCTTCGAAATCCCTACGGGGATCAGGGCTATAATTGAAGATGTCGTTGTTGACGCTGGCCGTCGAGGTCAGGGCTTCGCGGAAGCCCTGACACGAGAAGCGCTGAGGCAGGCACAAGAGGCTGGCGCAAGAACAGTGGACTTAACTTCCCGCCCGTCGCGAAAGGCTGCCAACGCTTTATATCAGAAACTTGGTTTCGAGCGGCGGGAGAGCAACGTGTATCGCTTCTCGTTCCCTTTCCAGTCGCAGAATTCCTAAGTTTCGCGACAGCTTCGGCTATTCGTTGAACAGATCGGAATGGGAGCCGGTGCGAGCTAGCTGGAGTTCATCGCCGGCAACTCGGTAGATCAAGAGCCAGTCCGGTTCTATGTGAGCGTCACGAAAGCCTTTCCAATCGCCTTTCAGCGAGTGGTCCTTATAGCTCGCCGGTAGCTCATCTCCGGCGAGCAGGAGGCCTAGCAGTTCGCGTAACTTGCCAAGATCTTTGCCCCGCTTCTCCGCACGTTTCACGTCGCGACGGAATTGCCCAGAGCGAACGGGCGTCAGCACGTCACATTCCCAAATCCTTGAACAACTCATCGGCCGAGGCGAAAGGCTTGCCCTTGCCACGTTCCAATTCGGTCATGGCCTTTCGAGTCGTTGCGTTCGGCACTTTCACCGGGAAGGGAAATTCCTTGTCGGCGGCGACGCGGACCAGCAGCAGGCGAATGGCGTCGGAAACGGACAATCCCATTGCCGCCAAGGCCTCCGTTGCCTGATCCTTTGTCGCCGTATCGATCCGAGCGCGGACCACGGTATCCGTTGCCATGTTGTGACTCCTTGAGGTCTGAGCCACAATGTAGCTACAAAATACCAATTTCGCAAGAGTGATCCCGATCAGGGGCTATCTCAACGCAGCCGCGATGTTGCCGCCGTCGACCGTCGTCACATCGGCGGTGGTCCGCTCGGCCAGCGCCTGATGCAGGAAGGCCTGGGCGACGTCTTCTGCCGTCACTTCCTGCCCGAGCAGGTTGCCCGACATGTACTCCTTCTCCGACACGCCGCGCGCGCCCGAGCGGCTGGCGATCATGGCGTCGGTCAACAGCCCCGAACGGATGCGGTCGGCGTTGACGGCATTGGAGCGGATGCCATGCGCGCCGTAGTCGAGGGCATATTGCCTGGACAAAAACAGCGTTGCCGCCTTGGGAATGCCATAGGCGCCGAATTTCGGCCCCGGATTGACCGCCTGCTTGGAGGTATTGAACAACAGCACGCCGCCGGTGCCCTGTTCCAGCATGATGCGCACGGCATTCTGCGCCGCCGACTGGTGGGCGAAGAAATTGAGTTCGAAACTCTTGCGCAAGGTGGCGTCGTCGAGCTCGCCGATCCGGCCCTCCCAGGCAGCACCGGCATTGGAGACGAGAATGTCGAGGCCGCCGTAGACGTCGACCGCTTTGTCGAAGGCGGCGCGCATCTGCACCGGATCGGTGATGTCGGCGCCAATGCCGATCGAATTGTTACCGGCCTTTTTTGCCGCCTCGGCAGCCCTTGAGCCATCGAGATCGACGACGACGGCATGGGCACCGTTGTCGGCGAACAGCTTTGCCGTGGCAGCACCGATCGCGCCGGCGCCGCCGGTGACCAGCATCACCTGGCCGGTCAGCGGCTTCGGCTTGTTGGCGGCGAGCTTGGCCTGTTCCAGCGACCAGTATTCGAGCGGGAACAGGTCGGCTTTGGAGAGCGGGCGGAAATCGCCGACGGCTTCGGCGCCGCGTACCGCCTCGATCCACATTTCGCCGACGTCGGAGGCGATCTTCGCATCCTTGAGCGTGCGACCGTGGCCGAACATGCCGAGGCCGGGCACCAGCGTCAGCCGCGGCATCGGGTCGAGCATGGTGCGCTTCACGTCGTCGAGCGCATCATTGGTTTCGAAATAGGCGCGATAGTCCTTGGCGAATTTCTCGACATGCTGGCGGATGACGGATTTGTAGTCGCCGACCTTGTCCGCGTCCGGCGCCGGCAGTGCCATCGGTCCGGTCTTGATGCGGATCGACAGGTCGGGTGTCGACACGCCGCGTCCGGCATAGTCGGCAATTTTTGCCGAATTGGTGAAATCGACGATCGCATCCGAGGTGCGGAAATCGCTGATCATGCGGTCGAAGCGGCCTTCGCCGCGTGCCACCGCCGCTGCGCCGCGCAGCATCGGCGCAATCTCCGCGGGCTTCGCCAGCCTGGCCGGCAGTGCCACCTTTTCGGTGCGCGGCTTGCCGTTCCCAGCGATGAAATCCTCGGCGACGTTCACATAATGGATCATCCGGTCATAGGCCTGCCTGGCATCGTCGCCGAAGGTGAAGATGCCGTGCTTGTCGAGGATCAGGCCTTCGACCGTCGGATCGGCGTCGAATACATCGGCGGCCGCCTTGGCCAGATCGAAGCCCGGCATGATGTAAGGCACGAATCCCATTTTCGCGCCGAACACCTTCCGGCTCAGCGCTTCGCTGTCCTCCTGGTCGACGATGGCCAGGATCGCCGTCGAATGCGTGTGGTCGACGAATTTGTGCGGCAGGAAGGCGTGCAGCAGCGTCTCGACCGAAGGGTTGGGCGAGGACGGATCGATGAGGTTCGCCCGCTGCAGCGCGACCATGTCCTCGTCGAAGAGCTTCTTGAGCGACCGCGCCTTCAACAGCGCGCCGAGCTTGACCGCCGGCAGGCCCTGCGGCTCGATGACGCCCATGTCCCAGCCGCTGCCCTTGACGCAGAGCACGTCCCATTCGTCGCCGACGAGATCAATGGCCTTGGTCTTGCACGATGTGTTGCCGCCGCCATGGAGGACGAGCCGCGGCTCGCCGCCCAGCAGCCTGGTCGTATAGACGCGCAGCGCCAGGTCGCGGGCCACACCCTTCTTTGCATAGTCGGCGACCAGCTTCTCCGCCTCGCCGTCATTCCACAGGTTCTTCATGTCAGCTTCGTCCGATTTCTCTTTTGTTGTGAACAGGAATACCGCGACGCCTTAATGACAATGCGTCGGCGGCTCTAGGTATCAGGCGACCTCTTTTGCTGCTGCTCCGGCATGGTCGAGCAGCCGTCGCGCCATGCGCGCGCCGACGACGAGATGGGTGCAGAGCCCGCCGGCGATCGCCGCGACGAGCGGTTCGAACTTGCTGTCCTCCTGCACCACCACAAGGCGCTTTTCGATGCTGCGCAGCGATGACAGCTCTGCCGAAATCAGCCGGCGGTTGTAGCTGCAGTCAAGCGCCTGGCCTCGGGCGTCGATGATCTGCCCGGCAATGACGCCGGCCGCACCCACCTTGCGCAATGCAGCCATTTCGCTCTCGGTCAGCGCGCCGCATTTGACCAGATGGCTGTCGGTGTCCACCGAGCCTACCGAATACAGCGCCAGGTCGCATTCGCCGATGCCCGACAATTGCTCGCGGATCACCGGCTCGGCGCGCAGGCCGCGTGCCAGTTCTTCCGTCGTCAGCACCAGCGGCGCGTAGAAATTCAGCCCCTTGGCATTGAGCCGGCGCGCGATTTCCATCGTGCATTGGTCCGGCCGGTACGAATAGGGGGCGCCCAGATTGCCGCAGAGCTGCACCACGGTGACGTCCTGCAGATCGGCATAGGACATGATGTCGGCGATGGTGTAGATGGTCCGCCCCCAGGCGACGCCGATGCGGTCGCCCTTCCTGACCAGCTCGAGAAAGACGCTTGCCGCCAGCACCGCGATGTCAGTGGACGGGTCGGCGACATAGCCGTTTTCCGGCGCTATCCAGACGGCGTCGAGTTGCAGTGCGTCTTCGAGCTTGCGCGCCAGCACGTCGTCGGTGAAAAGCTGGGTCGAGGTCGAGATGTTGACGATGCCGGTCTCGCGCGCCTTGCGCAGATACATCGCCACCGAGGCACGGGAAATCTTGAGTTGGCTGGCCACCTGGTCCTGGCGCAGGCCGTGTGCATAGTAAAGCCAGGCGGCCTTGTGGATAAGCTGTTCTGCCGGTCGGATCGCCATGCCATCTCCTCGCTGACATTATTCACGGCTCTCGACAAAAGTCAAACCTTAGGCTGCGCACCTGATCCGACACTTGGCATCCCGGATGTCAGTAATTGCGCATTTATTGTTATCTCGGTACAATAAACCGATCAGGAGGTCCGACAATGAACGTATCACTGGGAGAGCGTTGGGAAACCTTTGTTTCCAACATCGTCAAGCGCGGCCGCTACGGTTCTGCCAGCGAAGTCGTGCGCGAGGGCCTGCGCCTTGTCGAAGAGCGCGAGGAAAAGCTGAAGGCGCTCCGTGCCATGGTGGACAAGTCGTTTGCTGAAGGCGGCGAAGCCACCGAGCAGGATATTGACGCCGCCTTGGAAGCCAAGGCCAAGCAACTCGCAAGGGAAGGCTTTTAGGAGTGCCACGGCTGCGCATGCTGCCGTCGGCACAAGCAGATTTGGTCAATATCCTTGAATACCTCACTCGTGAAAGCGGCAGCCTGTTGATTGGCGGGCGTTTTGTGGATGCTCTGCGCCAGAAATGCCGTGATCTGGCGAGCTTGCCGGCGACGATTGGTCGTGCTCGTCCCGAACTCCGGCCGGACGTCCGAAGTTTCGCTTTCAGGGGATACGTGATTTTCTTCCGCTATAATGGCGACTTTTTCGAAGTGGCGAATATCGTGGAAGGGCATCGGGACATCGACGCTTTGTGGCCGGAGGGTGAGGGCGGGGAGGGGCGTCCCAAGTAATGGGCGAAGGGTCTGATGGCGGTGCACGAATCCAGTACGCGCTCAGGATCTGGTGGTAAGAAGGCTCGACCAGACATTCGGAGGACGGGATGGGCAATCCCTACGAACAGGATCTCGACAGGAACCCGGCCAACCACCAGCCGCTGACGCCGCTAACCTATTTTGAGCGGGCGGCAAAAACCTTTCCTGACCGGACCGCCATCATCCATGGCCGCCAGCGCACGACCTATCGCGATTTCTGGAAGCGCTCGCTGAGGCTTGCCTCGGCGCTGGCGAAGCGCGGCGTCGGCAAGGGCGACACCGTCACCGTCATGCTGTCCAACACACCGCCGATGCTAGAGGCGCATTTCGGCGTGCCGATGACCAAGGCGGTGCTCCATTCGCTCAACACCCGCCTCGACGCAGCCGTCATTGCCTTCCAGCTCGATCATGCCGAAAGCAAGGTGCTGATCGTCGACCGCGAATTCGCCGGCGTGGTTCGGCAAGCGCTGACGCTGGCCAAGGTCAGGCCGCTGCTGATCGATTACGACGATCCCGACTATGCCGCCGATGCGCCCTATGCCAAGGGCGAGCGGATCGGCACGCTGGACTACGAGGCGTTTGTCGCCGACGGCGACGAGGATTTCGCCTGGTCGATGCCGGACGATGAATGGGATGCCATTTCGCTCAACTACACCTCCGGCACGACAGGCAATCCGAAGGGCGTCGTCTGTCACCACCGCGGCGCGGCACTGATGGCCTATGCCAACACCATCCATGCCGGGATGGGCAAGCACCCGGTCTATCTGTGGACGCTGCCGATGTTCCACTGCAACGGCTGGTGCTTTCCCTGGACGCTTGCCGTGCAGGCCGGCACGCATGTCTGCCTGCGCTGGGTGCGGCCGAAGCCGATCTACGACGCCATCGCCGATCACGGCGTCACCCATCTGTGCGGTGCACCCATCGTCATGTCGGTGCTGATCAACGCCTTGGACGAGGACAAGCGGCAATTCCCGCAGACCGTCACCTTCAACACCGCCGCAGCGCCGCCGCCTGAGGCGGTGCTGTCGGGCATGGCCGATGCGGGCTTTGCCGTCACCCATCTCTACGGCCTGACCGAAACCTATGGGCCGGCCGTCGTCAACGAATGGCACGGCGAGTGGGACCTGCTGGAGAAAGGGGCGAGGGCGGCGAAGAAGGCCAGGCAAGGCGTACGCTATGCCGCGCTCGAAGGCCTGACGGTGATGGACCCGCAGACGATGCAAGAGACGCCGGCCGACGGCGAGACGATCGGCGAGGTGATGTTCCGCGGCAATATCGTCATGAAGGGCTATCTCAGGAACCGCAAGGCGAGCGATGAGGCCTTTGCCGGCGGCTGGTTCCATTCGGGCGACCTCGGCGTCATGCACCCGGACGGCTACATCCAGCTCAAGGACCGTTCCAAGGACATCATCATCTCCGGCGGCGAAAACATCTCCTCGATCGAGGTCGAGGAGGCGCTGTACAAGCATCCCGCCGTCGCTTCTTGCGGCGTTGTCGCCCGATCCGACGACAAATGGGGCGAGGTGCCGGTCGCCTATGTCGAGCTGAAGCCGGGCAAGGCGGCGACCGAGGCGGAGGTAATCGAGCACTGCCGCGCGCTGCTCGCCCGCTTCAAGGTGCCGAAAGCGGTGATCTTCGCGGAAATCCCGAAGACTTCGACGGGCAAGATCCAGAAGTTCCGGCTGCGGGAGATGGCAAAGCGGGCTTAGGGCCTGATCCGAAAACGGAACCGATTTCGGAAAGCATCTTTTCAAGATCCTTCGCAAAAAAACACGGGGCGGCGTTGCAGGCGCGCGTGGCGGAAACCACATGCGTTTCATGGGCCAACTCCGTCCAGGGATGTCACCATCTGTCATCAGCAGCCGAAATCGCGCCTTGACAGATGATGGTTTTCAATTTACGAGTGACGAAATTATAAATTCGTCAGTCGTAGATTGGCCAACGAGATGCTTGAAACCCTAGACACCACCGCCGATTCCGCCCGCCAGGAAAATGTCACGCGCATCCTGGATTGCGCGGAGCGATTGTTTCGCCACTACGGCTACGGCAAGACCAACGTCGCCGACATTGCGCGCGAACTCGGCATGTCGACTGCCAATATCTATCGCTTCTTCGCCTCCAAGGTGGAAATCCACCAGGCGGTTTGCGGCCGCATGCTCGAGACCTGCTACCGGTTGAGCTACGAGGCCTGCCATGGTTCCGGCACCGCCAGCGAGAAGCTCCGCCGCTACGTGCATACGCACTATCAGTGGACGCTGGAAACCATGATCGACCAGGAGAAGGTGCACGAGATGGTCATCGTCGCCATCGAGCGCGACTGGCACGTCATCGAAAAGCACATCGACAGCATCCATGAACTGGTCGCGGAAGTGATCCGCGAGGGAATCGCTACCGGCGAGTTCATCGATCAGGATCCGGTGATCGCTTCCCGGTGTTTCGGCGCTGCCATTATCAGCCTCTCTCATCCGCAGATAATGGCCCAGTGCCTCGCCAAGAAGAACCGGGCGACGCCGGACGAGCTTACCGAGTTTGCCATCAGAGCCTTGAAGAAATGACCATTGCCGCCCGTCGGGCGGTGATGTCGGCAATTCATCTCCACAGTTCGGGAGTACGAAAAGTGTCTTTGTCCAAGTCCATCACCTACAGGCGACCGGCCGCCGGCCTGGCACTGATTGTCGTTGCCGCTCTCGGCCTCGCCGGCTGCTCGCAGGAGAAAGCCGAGGTCACCGAGATCATCCGCCCGGTCAAGGTGGTCGAGATCGCCAAGGCGAGCGATACCCGTCAGCTTTCCTATTCCGGATCGGTGCGTGCCCGCACCGAGATGAATCTCGGCTTTCGCATCAACGGCAAGATCACCGAGCGCCTTGTCGACATCGGTGACCGCGTCAAGCCGGGTGACGTTCTCGCCCGCGTCGATCCCACCGACTACGAGCTCTCGGTGAGAAGCTCTCAGGCCAGCCTCGATGCTGCCGACCGTCAGGTCGAGACAGTCGAGCTTACGCGCAAGCGGGCCGAACAGCTCTACGCCAAGAATTTCGCCCCGAAGTCGCAGCTCGAGCAGGCGACGCTCGCCTATAATCAGGCGGTCGCCACGCGAGACTCCGCCCGCTCGCAGCTTGCCCAGGCACAGAACCAGGTCCGCTATACCGATCTCAAGGCGGACAAGAACGGCATCGTCACATCAGTTGCCGCCGATGTCGGCCAGGTGGTCGGCTCCGGCACGCCGGTGGTGACCGTTGCCATCGACGGCGAGAAGGAAGTCCTGATCGCTGTTCCGGAAACCGATATCGCCGAATTCAAGCCGGGCAAGACCGTCAAGGCTGGCTTCTGGTCCGATGAGGCGCTGACGCTCGACGGCAAGGTCCGCGAAGTCGCCGGCAGCGCCGATCCGCAGTCGCGCACCTTTGCCGTTCGCGTCAGCCTGCCCAACGATCCTCGCGTGCTGCTAGGCATGACCGCCTCCATCGAAGCCGCGGTGGACAACCGGCAGCAGCTGGTGTCGATCCCGCTGGCCGCGTTGGCGCAAAAGGACAGCCAATCGATCGTCTGGACAGTCGACCGCAACGGCGGGACCGTCCATGCGCATCCGGTCAAGGTCGCCGCCTTCACCCCCGACGGCGTCAGCGTCGCCGATGGGCTGAAGCCGGGGGACGTCGTCGTCGCCGCCGGCACGCAGTTCATGACCGAGAATCTGAAAGTCAAGCTGACCGGTGATGCAGCGCAACAGTCGGCGTCGGCCGATGACGCTGCAAGGCGCTTGCGCTGACGGCCAGGCAATTCACGGTTTCCGGGCGGCAGGCGCCCCCGATTTTCGAGATCTCAGGTCGATGTAACCCCCACGTCGATCCTCGCGTCCCACCGCGATGTAGATCTCTCAACTCGGAAAGCCACGCCGCCCGGAAGCCCACATCGGAAGTTCCTTGGGCATGCGAAAGCGCGTGCTCTGTTGATCAAATTGAAACGGACTGACGCCGATGACCATCGACACCAATGAAAAGCGGTCTTTCAATCTTTCGCGCTGGGCAATCGGCCATCCGAGCATTGCCCGCTTCCTGTTCGGGCTGATCATCGTCGCCGGTGCACTCGGCCTGATGCGCATGGGCCAGAAGGAAGACCCCGATTTCACCTTCCGCGTCATGGTCGTCCAGGCGATCTGGCCAGGCTCCTCGATCAAGGAGATGGAGGACCAGGTGGTCAACAAGATCGAGCGCAAGCTGCAGGAAACGCCGCACCTCGATTTCGTCCGCTCCTACACCCGCGCCGGCAGCGCCATCATCACCTTGCAGGTCAAGGGCGACACCAATCCAGCGCAGGTCGCCGATGCTTTCTATCAGGTGCGCAAGAAGGTCGGCGATATCGCCAATGAGCTGCCGCAGGGGCTGCTCGGGCCTTACTTCAATGACGAATTCGGCGACACGTTCATCACCCTGCATTCGATCAGCGGCGACGGCTACAGCTATCCCGAGCTGAAGAAATTCGCCATCCAGGCGCGCGACATGCTGCTGACGACGCCCGGTGTCGAGAAGGCCGTGATCATCGGCGACCAGCCGGAAAAGCTCTACATCGACGTTTCATCCAAGGTGCTTGCCGAACGCGGCCTGACGTTGACCGACCTGCAGAATGCGATCCAAGGCCAGAACAATGTCGACCCGGCAGGTTCGGTCGACACCGGCCAGCGTTCGGTGCGCATTTCGGTCGAGGGCGATGTTACCAGGGCGGCCGACATCCGCGAGCTTCGCCTGCGCGCCGGCAACCAGGTGACGCGCCTCGGCGACATCGCCACCGTGACCTCCGGCCTCGAGGATCCGTACCAGCGCAAATACCGTTTCAACGGTCACGACAGCGTCCAGCTCGGCGTCGTCATGGCCAAGGGCTTCAACGTCACCGACGTCGGCAAGGACGTCGAAGCGACCTATAAGCGCTTCGAAGAGGCGCTGCCCTATGGCGTTTCGGTCGATCAGATTTCCGACCAGCCGCATGTCGTGAAGGAGGCTGTGAGCGAGTTCATGGAAGCGCTCGGCGAAGCGCTGCTGATCGTGCTTTTCGTATCGTTCCTGTCGATCGGCTGGCGCTCGGGCCTGGTGATCGCGATCGTCATTCCGCTGGTCCTGGCCGCCACGTTCGCCATCATGTACGAGCTCGGCATCGACCTGCAGCGCATTTCGCTCGGCGCGCTGATCATCGCCCTTGGCCTCCTGGTCGACGACGCGATGATCGTCGTCGAAATGATGGAGCGAAAGCTCGAGGAAGGCTTGGTCAAGGTCGAGGCGGCGAGCTTCGCCTATTCCTCGACCGCCTTCCCGATGCTGACCGGCACGCTGATCACCACGGCCGGCTTCATCCCCGTCGGTTTCGCGGCCTCGACGGCCGGCGAATATGTGCGCACCCTGTTTTACGTCGTCGGCATCGCGCTGGTCGTGTCCTGGTTCGCGGCGGTCTATTTCACGCCATGGCTCGGCCACATGATCCTGAAGCAGCGCAAGCACGCCGGCAACCATCACGATGTCTTCGACACGCGCTTCTACCGCCGTCTTCGCTCGACCGTTGCATGGGCGGTGCGCCACCGCATCATCGTCCTGGTGATGACGCTGATGACGTTTGCCACCAGCCTGTGGGCGTTCCAGTTCATCCCGCAGAATTTCTTCCCGCAATCGTCGCGCCCGGAAATCCTTGTCGACCTCTGGCTGCCGGAAGGCACCAGCATCAAGGAAGTCGAGACCCAAGCCAAGGCGCTCGAAGCCAGGATGATGGACGACAAGGACAAGCGCTTCATCGCCACCTATGTCGGCGAAGGCGCGCCGCGCTTCTTCCTGCCGCTCGACCAGCAGCTTCGCAACCCGAATTTCGCCCAGCTTCTGGTGATGGCCAATGACGAACCGGCCCGCGAGCGGCTGATTGTCAAGCTGCGCACCATCCTGGCCAATGATTTCCCATCGATCCGCGCCAAGGTCGACCGCCTGTTCCTTGGTCCGCCGACCGGCTGGCCGGTGCAGATGCGCGTCATGGGTCCGGATCGCCAGGAGGTGCGCCGCATCGCCGACGAGGTGAAGGCGAAGTTCCAGGCAAATCCGCTGCTCGGCGCCATCCACGACGACTGGCTGGAGCCGGTGCCGACGATGAAGCTGGTGATCGACCAGGATCGCGCCCGTGCGCTCGGCGTCACCTCGCAGCGCATCCGCCAGACGCTGCAGGCGGCCATGTCGGGAGCGCCGCTCGATGACTTCCGCGACGGCGAGGAGACGGTTTCGATCGTCGCCCGTGAGCCGGAGGCAAGCCGTCACCTGCTGTCGGCGGTCGACTCCGTCTACATCCCGACCGATTTCGGCGGCTCCGTGCCGCTGTCGCAGGTCGCCAAGGTGGTCCCGGTGCTGGAGCAAGGCGTCGAATGGCGGCGCGACCGCTTGCCGACCATCAGCGTACGCGCCACGCTTCCGGACGGCGTGCAGCCGAACGATGTCGCCATGAAGATGTACAGCGACATGCAGGGCCTGCGCGCCAGCCTCGCACCCGGCTACAAGATCGAGATCCAGGGCGGCGCCGAGGATGCGGCCGAAAGCCAGGCCTCGATTGCGGCGAAAGCGCCGATCATGCTGGCCGTCATCGTCGTGCTGCTGATGATCCAGCTGCAGCATTTCGGCAAGGCCATGCTGGTGCTGGCGACCGGTCCGCTCGGCATCATCGGCGCGGCGGCGGCACTTTTGATCAGCGGCGCGCCGTTCGGCTTCGTCGCCATCCTCGGTGTCATCGCCCTGCTCGGCATCATCATGCGCAACTCGATCATCCTGGTCGATCAGATCGACCAGGACATCGCCGCCGGCGTGGAGCGTTCCGAGGCCATCATCGGCTCGGCGGTGCGCCGCTTCCGGCCGATCGTGCTGACGGCGCTGACGGCGGTGCTGGCGCTGATCCCGATCTCGCGTGGCGTCTTCTGGGGGCCGCTCGCCTACGCCATGATGGGCGGCATTCTCGTCGCCACGGTGCTGACCATCCTTGTCCTGCCGGCAGCCTATGCGCTGTTCTTCGGCAGGGAGCCCAAGAAGGTGGTGGAGCAGCCGGCCGAGACGGAAGAAAAGAACGAAAGGCCGCAACTGGCCCTGGCGGCCGAATAGCGGTCGAGCGAACGTCTTCCATAGATAACCCCGCCGAGGCGGGGTTATCAGGGTCGGGTCAGGCCGCAATCAGTTCGTACGGCCGAGCATCGTTATTCATTTTCTGTATTTTGATCGGTTGCTCGTCCGCGGTAGGAACGCTCCGACGCGACAACTCATCGATTCCCGCGTCAACAGGCAGCCCCAGCTTTTCGATTGCCAAACGACGCACCAGGGCCTCAGCCGAGCTGTCAATGTCGATTTCGTTGCGCTCCCATCGGCCAATCGACTGCTTGTCACGGTGGACCATGGCGGCCAATTCAGCTTGGGTCAGACCCATTTCGGAGCGCAGGAAACGAAGCTCGTCCCCGCTCATGCCCTTGGCATGGCTTACGATCCCAAGCGCGATTACTTGATGCAGTTCATTCACAGCAGGAATCGTGATGATGTCGTCGCCATCGTCATCCACCTCAACGGCGATGCCTTCGATGTAAACGTTGAGCAGACCGCTTTCTGTGTAGTGGTGTGCGTTATTCATCAGCTTCAACTCCAATTATCGAGCCCGCTTTTCGCTCGAACTCATCGATCCACATGACCGAAATAACTTTGACGAGACATCCGTTCTTGGAAGGGATGATAACGACCCCGATGGATCGACTCCCGCTGTTCGGTGTCTTGCACTCCACGCGATAACGGAAATGACCCGGCCGGGTTGCGGGCACAGGTGGTTGGTACACATTTCCAAACTTGAGCGCATGCAGCACATCAGACATGATCAAGCCGCGTTCGGAAAGCCGATCCTGCGCATGCAGCTTGTACGAGATGTTTAGTTTCAGATTTCTCGCGATAGATCTTATTTCAATCGTCGCACGGCCGGCATCCCAAGGTTGCGTGATCGTCACAAATCCCCCTTCTATGGCATTCCTTCCGGTGCATCATCTATCATGGTGATACCTTACATAAGTGCTGAACGTCAATAAACAAGCGGCATGCCATTGACGCCCGTTGGGTGGTGACAAATTCGCTACCGAACACAGGACGACACCGCTATTAAGACTAGCGCGTGGTTGGAGGACAGTCATGACCATAGCTCAGACAAAGGCACCGCTGCGGCTGCCGATCGACGGGCGCCATCGCCGGATGTTCATCGGCGGCGGCTGGGTCGATGCCCGCTCCGGTCGGACCACGGAGAGCCGCAATCCCGCCACCGGCGCGGTCATCGCCACGGTGCCGCGCGCCGACCGCCAGGACATCGACTTGGCGGTGACTGCTGCGCGCAAGGCGTTCGAGGGCCCGTGGAGCCGGTTCAAGCCTTACGAGCGGCAGGTGCTGCTGCTGAGGATCGCCGACCTCTTCGAAAAGCACTGGGAAGAGATCAGCCGCTCCGACACCACCGACATGGGCATGCCGATCATACGCACCCGCGCCAATCGCAACCGGGTCATCGGCATGCTGCGCTACTATGCCGGCGTGGCGACGGCGCTGCACGGCGAGACGATCGACAACTCGCTGCCCGGCGAAATCGTCTCTTTCACCCGCAAGGAGCCGGTCGGCGTCGTCGGCGCCATCATTCCCTGGAACGCGCCAACGGCGGCGTCGATCTGGAAGATCGGCCCGGCGCTGGCGACCGGCTGCACCATCGTGCTGAAACCATCGGAAGAGGCGCCGCTGACGCCGCTTTTGATCGCCGACATCATGAACGAGGCCGGCGTTCCGGAAGGCGTCGTCAACATCGTCACCGGCACCGGCACCGAGGCAGGTGCCGCACTCGCCGAGCATATGGGCGTCGACAAGATCGTCTTCACCGGCTCGACGGCGACCGGCCAGTCGATCGTGCGGGCCTCGGCCGGCAACCTCAAGCGCGTCTCGCTGGAGCTCGGCGGCAAGTCGCCGGTCATCGTCTGCGCCGATGCCGATCTCGACAAGGCGGTGCCGGTGGCGGCGATGTCGGTGTTCGCCAATTCCGGCCAGATCTGCATCGCCGGTTCGCGCCTTTTCGTCGAACGCGCCGTCCATGACGAGTTCGTCGAGCGGCTCGCGGCATACGCCAAGGGTCTCAGGGTCGGCGACGGCATCGACCCGGCGACCGAGATCGGTCCGCTCGTCTCCGAAAAGCAGCTGCAACGGGTCACCGGTTACCTCGAGGCCGGCACCGCGGAAGGGGCGAAACTCGTCACCGGAGGCACCCGGCTTGTGGAAGGCGCGCTTGGCGCCGGCAATTTCGTCGCGCCGACTGTCTTTGCCGGCGTCTCGGACGACATGAAGATCGCCCGTGAGGAGATCTTCGGGCCGGTGATTTCAGCCTTGCCGTTCGATACGCTGGACGAGGCGGTCGAGCGGGCCAACAACACGCCTTACGGCCTGGCTGCAGGGGTCTTCACCCAAAATCTCGCCACCGCCCACCAGCTGTCGCGCAAGATCCGCGCCGGCTCGGTCTGGGTCAATACCTATCACGCCATCGATCCGGCCGTGCCCTTCGGCGGCTACAAGATGAGCGGCTACGGCCGCGAGGGCGGCGCCGAGCACCTCGCCGAATATCTCAACACCAAGGGCGTGTTCATCAAGATCGATTGATTTGTCCGCCGCCCGCACAAAAAATGCTCCCCGACGCCGGTTTTGCAAAACAGAATTCCTTCCCATGGCCGCAAAGCCATCCCATGCTCGAGCAATTGGAGCGTTACGCTCGTCGTCATCGGTGCGTTTTTCCATGGCAGAAAATCGACAATTGCGGCTTGGCGCTTTCATGCGGCCCGTCAGCCTTCATACCGGCGCCTGGCGCTACCCGGGCGCCTATCCCGACGCCAACTTCAATTTCGCGCATCTCAAGCACTTCGCGCAAAGGCTGGAAGCGGCAAAGTTCGACGCCTTCTTCATGGCCGACCACCTGGCCGTGCTCAACATGCCGATCGAGGCGCTGCGGCGCAGCCACACGGTCACGTCCTTCGAGCCGTTCACGCTGTTGTCGGCGCTTGCCGCCGTCACCGATCGTATCGGGCTGATCGCAACCGCCTCGACGACGTTCGACGCGCCGTACCACATCGCCCGTCGTTTCGCCTCTCTCGACCATATCAGCGGCGGGCGCGCCGGCTGGAATATCGTCACCACATCCAATCCCGACGCCGCGCTGAATTTCGGCCTCGACGAGCATGTCGAGCACGACGAGCGCTATCGCCGGGCGCGGGAGTTTTACGATGTCGTCACCGGCCTGTGGGACAGTTTTGCCGACGATGCCTTCATCCGCGACGCCGAAAGCGGGCTCTATTTCGATCCGGCGAAGCTGCATGTGCTCGACCATAAGGGCGAATATCTTTCGGTGCGGGGACCGCTCAATATCGCGCGGCCGGTGCAGGGCTGGCCGGTCATCGTGCAGGCCGGCGCGTCGGAGGCCGGACGGCAGCTCGCGGCGGAAACGGCCGAGGTGATCTTCGCCGCCCATGCCGATCTCGCCTCGGGGCAGCGCTTCTTTGCCGACGTCAAGGGACGTGCGCAAAAACTTGGCCGGTCGCGCGACGACATCAAGATCCTGCCCGGCGCCTTCGTCATTGTCGGCGAGACCGTCGAGGAGGCGCAGACGAAGCGGGCCAAGCTCGACAGCCTCGTCTACTACGAGAGCGGCGTCGCCTCGCTGTCGATCGCGCTCGGCCACGACGCGTCGCGGTTCGATCCGGATTCAGTCTTGCCCGAAATCCCGGAAAGCAACGCCAGCAAGAGCGGCCGCGAGCGCGTCATCGAACTGGCGCGCAAGGAAAACCTGACCGTCAGGCAGCTTGCGCAGCGGCTGGGCGGCTATTCCGGTCTTGCCTTCGTCGGCACTTCGAAAACCATCGCCGACGAGATGGAGGAATGGCTGGTCACCGAAGGCTCGGACGGGTTCAACGTCATGTTCCCCTATCTTCCCGCCGGATTGGATGACTTCGTCGAGAAAATCGTGCCCGAATTGCAGCGGCGCGGCATTTTCAGGAGCGAATACGAAGGATCGACCCTGCGCGAAAATCTTGGCCTGAAGCGGCCGCCAAACCGGTTCTTCCAACCTGAGACGGCAGCGATCCGCAAAGCTGGCTAGAACCGGTAATGATTTTAGACCGTGGCAAGCATCCGTTCTTTTCGTTCGGCCCGAATGTCCATAGGGTCAGCAGCGGGCTGGCAGCCCGAAATCATCGCGAGGGCTTTGCATCATGACCAATCCGGCCGTTGTCGGTTTCTCAGGCAATTTCACCCGGCCGTCCAAGACGCGCGGCTTCGTCGATCGTATCGTGAACGAGGTAGCCGGCAGATATGGCCTGGCCGCCAGCACGCATGACGTCGTCGACCTCGGCCCCAGCCTCGGTGGCGCCAAATGGGCGCGTGAACTGGATGCGCAAGCGGGCGATATCCTCAAGCGCGTCGTCGCGGCGGACGTGCTCGTCGTTGGCTCGCCCACCTACAAGGGCAGCTATACCGGCCTGTTCAAACACTTCTTCGATCTTGTCGACCCAACGGCGCTCAGGGGCAAGCCGGTGGTGCTGCTGGCGACCGGCGGCGGCGACCGGCATGCGCTGATCATCGAGCACCAGCTGAGACCGCTGTTCGGCTTCTTCGAGGCCTTTACGCTGCCGACCGCGATCTACGCTTCGGACAGGGATTTCATCGACGGCGTGCTTGCGTCCGAGACGATCCAGGCGCGCGTCGGACAGGTCCTCGAGGATATCGGTGCAGCGCTTGGCGGTCGCTCCCGCGCCGGCACCGCTGCCGAATAGCCCCTAAAAAGAAAAACCCGCCTCAGCGGCGGGTCTCGGGGCGAATCAGCACCATGCCACAATTAGTAGCATAGCTGCCGGCACAAAGCAAGAACAAAATGCAGGAATCGAGCGCGCCTTGCGTGCCCGATCCCTCAACGCAGCCGTCAGATGACGAACAGCCAGTTGGCGAGCAGCATCACCACGACGCCGGCGACCAGCGTCAGATAGGGCAGCATCCCCGCCTTTTTCACCGCAAGGTCGGACGAGCTCATGCCGAGATCGGCCAGCATGTGGTCGGGGAATTTGCCCTTGTCCTGGATGTAGTGCCGGAAGCAGAACACCGGGATGATCAAGGCTGCCGTGATCAGCCCGGCCCACAATGCCATCGGGTTCCAGACCTTGGCGCCGGCGCCCATGAAGACCGCGTTGACGTAGGCAAAGATGGCGCCGAGGCCGAGCAGCCAGCTCGGCGCCCTCCATGGCCGCGCGATGTGGCCATTGTCGATGCGGTGGATCCAGCCGGCATTGAGGTTAAGGAAGTTGAAGATGATGTAGCCGCAATTCGACACGGCGAGGATGAAGAAGAAGCTTGTTGCGTCGGCCGAGGCGATGGCCAGCACGATCAGGTTGAAGATCAGGTCGGTCCACATCGCCCGCGTCGGGGCGCCGTGCTCGTTGACATGGCTGAGATAGCGCGGCAGCCAGCCGTCGACCGAGCCTTGATAGAGCGTGCGCGAGGAGCCGGCCATCGCCGTCATGATGCAGAGCACCAGCGCCAGGATCATCAGCATCACCAGCAGGCTGTGGATCAGCTGTCCGCCGCCGACCATACCGGCCAGCGCATCGGCAACGCCGGAGCCGTCGACGATCGGCGTCGCCAGCATGCCGTTCAAGCCGAGCACGCCCTGGAAGGTGAACGGCACCAGGATGAACAGCAGCATGCACAACAGGCCGGAATAGAAGATCGCCTTGAAGGTATCGGTGCCCGGGTTTTTGAACTCGGAGGTGTAGCAGACCGCGGTCTCGAAGCCGTAGGTCGACCACGCCGCGATGAACATGCCGCCGAGCACCAGCGTCCAGCCGGCGATGTTCCACGCGCCGGGCTCCGGCGCATAGGCTGCCGCGAGCGGCACCAGCGGCGAGAAGTTTGCCCAGTTGATCTGGCCGGTGACGATCGGCACCACGCCGACGATCAGCATCGGGATGATGACCAGCAGGCCGATATATTTCTGCACGTTGGCCGTGCCCAGGATGCCGCGATGCTGGATCGAGAAGATGATCAGCATCAGCACCGCGCCGATGAAGAAGGTGGCGTTGAAGGTGAAGGAAACCGGGCCAAGCGTGTGACCGTAGAGCGTCCAGTTACGGATCGCCGGCGTCGCCGCCGCGGTGACCGCGGTGATGGCGTCGGCGGCGCTGGTTCCGGCATGGGCCGCGATATAGGCGGCGACCTCCGGCGACGTGTCGGTGAACAGCGGCACCGGCGCCAGTGCGTTGAGGATATAGGCGGCGGCGATCGAGCAGCCGAGCGACAGCACCGGCGACCAGGCGAACCAGTTGCACCACACCGAAAGCGGCGCGATGAATTTCGAATAGCGCAGCCACGCGGTGGCGCCGTAGACCGAGGCGCCGCCGGATTTGTTCGGGAACAGCCCGGCGATCTCCGCATAGGTGAAGGACTGCAGGAAGCCCATGACCATGGATACGGCCCAGATCAGGAAGGCCAGTGTTCCGGTGGTGCCGGCGATGCCGCCGATCGAAAACAAGACAAGGGCCGGAACGCCGCTTGCCACCCAGAAGGCGCCGCGCCAATCGATGTTCCGGTGCAGCTGCCCTTCGGCAGGCGGCACCAAGGTGGTGACTATCGTGCTCATTTACGTGGATTCCCCATTTTTGATGTTCCCATCGGCAACAGCCGCAATCTCGCGAGGCGTCATCGACGCTCACGTTGAACGGCCTCAGGCGTTTTCCGCTCAGTAGTATTTTTTTCTTAGCAGTGAAGATTGACCCAAGGCGCTTTCACGTCAAGTGGTTTGTGACGCTGTGCACATTGCGTTTGTGAAACAGTCGAGCTTCGCTGGCGCTGCCAACGGGTGCGGTCTTTCCTTCTCCCCTTCTTGTGGGAGAAGGTGGCCGAGCGAAGCTCGGTCGGATGAGGGGTGTTCCAGATTGGCAAAACCGCACTTCGTCCAGCACCCTCAACCGTCTCGGCGCTGCGTGCCAATCCACCTTCTCCCACAAGGGAGAAGGGAAGAACCAGGCAGCGTCGGTCAGGAGCGCGGCCTGGTCTTTTGCGGGTCGTAATGGGCGAAGGCGACGACGCGCGCCGGCAGCCGCTTGCTGTGACCATCGAGCTTGCCTATCTCGACCTCGGTGCCGATCGCCGAATGCGTGACGTCGAGCCTGGCCAACGCGATGGTCTTGTTCAGCACCGGCGAACGCATGCCGGAGGTGACGACGCCGATCTGCGCCCGGCCGATATGCACGCAATCGCCGTGGCCGACGGCGACATTGGCGTCGACGTCGAGGCCGACCAGCTTCTTCTGCGGGTTTTCCTTGCGCCGGATCAGTGCCTCGCGGCCGATGAAATCGTCGCTCTTGGTCTTCAGCGGTACGGTGAAGCCGATGCCGGCCTCGAACGGATCCGTCCGGTCGGAAAACTCGTGAGCAGCAAAGATCAGCCCGGCCTCGATGCGCACCATATCGAGCGCCTGCAGCCCCATCGGCTTCAGGCCGTGCGGTTGGCCGGCCTGCCAGATCGCGTCGAACACCTTTTCGGCGTCGCGCGGATGGCACCAGATCTCGTAGCCGAGCTCGCCGGTGTAACCGGTGCGCGAGACAACGACCGGAATGCCGTTGCCGCCGCCGACGCGGGCGACGGCGAAACGGAACCATTCGAGTTCGTCGAACGACGGCTGCAGCGGCGAGGTCCAGATGATCTGCCGCAGGACGTCGCGGCTTTTCGGTCCCTGCACGGCAACATTGTGCATCTGGTCGGTCGAGGAGCGCACCAGCACGGTGAGGCCGAGTTTTTGCGCCGTTTCCCGCAGCCATTGGCCGGATAGATCGTCGCCGCCGACCCAGCGGAAATTATCCTTGCCGAGCCTGAGCAGCGTGCCGTCGTCGATCATGCCGCCATGCTCGTAGCACATGGCGGAATAGACGACCTGGCCGACGCCGAGCTTCTTGATGTCGCGGGTCAGCGTGTATTGCAGCAGCGCCTCGGAGTCCGGCCCGGTGACCTCGAACTTGCGCAGCGGCGACAGGTCCATGATCACGGCGTCCTGCCGGCAGGCCCAGTATTCATCGATCGGGCCTTGCCTGGCGAAGGAATTGGCGAGCCAATAGCCCTTGTACTCGACGAAGTTGCGGGTGTGCTTGGCAAAGCTCGAATGAAAGGCGGTCTCGCGGGTCATTTTCGGTTCCGAATCGGGCGTCATGCGTCTGGCGATCGCTCGCGAGAATTTGTGCTGGCCGGGATAGGTTCGCACATGGATGTCGGTCAGGTTCCAGCCATTGGCCGGCGTCGTATCGTCGGGGCAGGCGGACGAGACGCAGACGATGTCCGTGAGCGCCTTGAGTAGCACATAGTCGCCCGGCCGCGACCACGGCTCGTCCGATACCACGACGCCATGCGCGTCGATGGCCGTGTTGAAGAAGAAGTTGATCGCCATCCAGCCGGCGCGAGGCGTGACACCCTTGTCGGCCAGCGCGCGGTTGAAATTCTCCGAGCAGTTGGGATGGCCGGGATAACCGATGTCGTCGTAATATTTGGCCGCGCAGGCGAGCGCGAATGCATCGTGGCGGCCGCAAGTGTCCTGCACAACCTCGACCAGCGGCTCCATGTCCTGGTCGTAGTATTTTGAGTGCAGACCGGGCATCGGATAGCTCGAACCCATCAGCGTGCGCGTCGTCGTCACGTCGAGCGGATGATCGCGGCCCTTGTCCAGCTTGCGCGCCGAAAAGCACTGGAAGTCGGTGCATTGGCGCCCGTCGACATCGATGATCTGCAGATAGTCGCCCGCCTTGACGAAGTAGGCCTCCGCCGTCGCCGAATGGACGCGCAGGTCGAGCACGGGATCGGCCAGCGGGTCGACAAGCCTGGATTTCGCTGCCGGGCGGATGGTGGCGCGGCGGACGATGACGCTAAGCGGCGTCGCCGTATCGTGGCCGTCGACCAGCATCGGCCCGCCGGGCGCGGCAATCAGCATCGACCCATCGCGGGCGACGGTAAAAGCCTGTTCGGTACCGGCAGGGGTGGCGCCGCCGAAAACGCGAACCGCCTTCGCCTGGTCGAGCTGCACCTGGCGCCGCTCGAGCCCCCGGCGCAAGGATGCGAGGCTGTCGTCGCCTTCGGCCAGCAGCGCCTTGATGCCGGCGGCATTGCTGTTCGATTTCTGGCCGAGAATGCCGGGATCGGTCGCGTCGCTGCTGTCCCATGCCAGCAGCTCGCAGGCCTGCCCGCCCTCGACATCGCGCACGGTGACAATGTCGCCGGCCTCGACCTCGATCAGCACCGCGCCATTGCCCTGAACCGAGTAGCGCTCCATCCCGGCCGGCAGCGTAATCTGGCCTGGCCGCAGGATCAGGCTCGGCCGGGGCGGTCCGGCGACGACGGCGGGGTAGGGCGACTGGCTCATCTCAACCTTGGTTTCGAGAAACAAGTTTGCCTGTGTGTGAAATTATTTTAGCGGGAAGAATAGCAGGGGGATCGGATTTGGCAAGGTGAAGGTGGCACAAGCTCCCCCTTCTCCCCTTGTGGGAGAAGGTGTCGCCGAAGGCGACGGATGAGGGGTGTTCCAGGGCACGCCAGCCTCTCACTCCGCTGGAACACCCCTCATCCGTCTCGGCGCTGCGCGCCGATCCACCTTCTCCCACAAGGGGAGAAGGGAAGGTGGCGCACAATCCTACCCCAATTCCTCGGAATGCCCGATCTCGACGCCATACTCGGCGGCAGTGTCCAGCATCGTATGCGACAGGCTTTCCGCGAAGGTGGCGAACACCAGAAGATTGAACACCGCCTGTCCGTCCGGCCGGTCATTGGCGCGCCAGAGATTGATGCTGGTGTGATCGAGCGAGGTCGCCGCAGCGGTGCCGGCCGGGAACACCGCGGGGTGCAGGTCTAGCGACGACAGGTTGGCCAGCATCGCGCGCGCCTTTTCTCCGGAAACGCTGATCAGCGCGCGGGCATGCGACTGGTCGGACAACGAGGCGGATTGCGCAAACGCCTGGCTCAGCGGTTCGCTTGCGTGCTTGCCGCCATTGGACAGGACCAGGAACTGATCCGGTCCCGACCAGATCAGCGTAGCGTCGGGAGTTCGGGTCGCCTTGGGCGTTTCCGGGGCGGCAACGCCGAAGCGGGTTTCGGCGGCCTTCGCCAGTTCTGCCGCTTTGCCGCGCCGCGCCATCACCTGGATCAGGTCAAAATTGCGGATCTCGGTGAGCGATACGCCGGCCGCCGTGCCGCGCGCGCCATACGCGCCGACAACAAGCGCTTTCTCCAGCGGACTGCGGGCAATCCAGGAAAACTCAGCCACGCTGGCGCCCTCCATCCGGATCGTAGAAGACCGGGCTGCACAGCTCGACGTCGTAGTCTTCGCCGCGGAGCGGGTCATGCGCATGGACGATCTCGCCAATGCGCTCGCGGCCACGCTCAACAAGCGCCAGCCCGATCCACTGGTCGAGCATGGGCGAGAAGCAGACCGAAGTGACATAGCCCTGGTCGTTGCCGGGACCGGGCGTCTCGCCCTTCGGGATAATATGCGCGCCGGAACGCAGGCGGCGCGTCTTGTCGACCGGCTTGATGCCGACCACGACCTGCCGGTCTGGGGCAATCAGCGCCTCGCGCCCGGCCATGACGCGGCCGATGAAATCTTTTTTGGTCGACATCATCTTGCCGAGGCCGAGGTCGGCGGCGGTCGTCGTGCCGTTCAACTCCGGGCCGGCGACATGGCCCTTTTCGATGCGCATGACGCCGAGCGCCTCGGTACCGTAGGGCGTAACGCCGAACGGCTTGCCGGCCAGCATCAAATTGCGCAACAGCGCCTCGCCATAGCGGGCGGGAACCGAAATTTCGAACGCCATTTCGCCCGAAAACGAGATGCGGAACAGCCGCGCCTTGATGCCACCGCGAAGCGCGACTTCCCGCGCCCCCATGAAGGGAAAGCCCTCGTTCGACAAATCCTCCGCCGGATCGACGATTTCCCGAAGCAGGTCCCGGGTCTTCGGCCCGGCGATCGAGAACTGCGCCCATTGATCGGAGACGGATGTCAGCTGCACGTCGAATTCGGGGAACAGCACCTGCCGGCAGAATTCGAGATGCTGCATCACCAGCCCGGCCTTGGCGGTGGTGGTGGTCAGGAAATAGTGGTCCTCGGCCAGCCGCGACGTCGTGCCGTCGTCATAGACGATGCCGTCCTCGCGCAGCATCAGCCCGTAGCGGGCTTTGCCGACGGCGAGACTGGAGAAGGTGTTGATGTAGACGCGGTCGAGAAAGGCGCCGGCATCCGGGCCGTGCACGTCGATCTTGCCGAGCGTCGAGACATCGCAGAAGCCCACGCCGGAGCGCACCGCCTTGACCTCGCGGGTGACCGATTCCAGCCAGTCCTTTTCGCCGGCGCGCGGATACCATTGCGCGCGCTTCCACAGGCCGGTGTCGACGAACACCGCGCCCTGTTCGGCTGCCCAGTGATGCGACGGCGTCAGCCTCGTCGCATGGAAGTCTTCGTCGCGATGATGGCCGGCGAAGGCGCCGATGGCGACCGGCACATAGGGCGGGCGGTAGATCGTCGTGCCGGTTTCGGGGATCGATTTGCCGCTGATTGCCGCCATGATGGCGAGACCGGCGACGTTCGAGGTCTTGCCCTGGTCGGTGGCCATGCCGAGCGTCGTATAGCGCTTGAGATGCTCGACCGATTCGAAACCTTCGCGCTGCGCCAGCTCGATGTCGGACGCGGTCACGTCATGCTGGTAATCGACGAAGGCTTTCCCTTTGCCGGCCACATACCAAAGCGGCGTCAGCGAAAACGCCTCGCTGTCGGCGACCGGCGATGTGCCGGCATTGCCGCCGCGTCCAGCACTCTGCGCTGCCGCAGCACCCGCGGCAAAGCCCTGGCGCAGGCAGTCGCCCAGCCCGAAGGCGCCGTTGGCGGCGCCGACGGCCATCATGCCGGGCGGCGCACCATCCGGCACGAAGGCTGCGATATCGTCCTGCCATTTCGGCCGGCCGCGATGATAGGAGGTCAGCCCGACCGCCGGATTCCAGCCGCCGGACACGGCAAGCCCGTCGGCTTCGACTTCCGCCCGTGCGCCGCCGGTCAGCGCCACCACGATTTTCCGGACCCCGTCCTTGCCGCCTTCGACCCCGCTGACCGAGCCGTTGAGCACGGCAAAGCCGCCCTTGGCGGCAAGCGCGCGATGCGCGGCGGAGACGTCCGGGCGCGCATCGACGACCGCCGCGATCTGCAAACCGGCGCCAAGCGCGGTCTCGACCGTGCGCCAGCCATCCTCATTGTTGGTGAACAGCGCGATCCTCCTGGCAGGGGTAACCGCGTAGCGCGCGACATAGGTCCGCATCGCCGAAGCCATCATCACGCCCGGCGTGTCGTTACCGGCAAAGACGATCGGCCGCTCGATGGCGCCGGCGGCGACGACGCAGCGCTTCGCCACGATCCGCCACAGCCGCTGGCGCACCTGGTGCTCGGGCGGCGACGGCAGGTGGTCGTTGACCCGCTCGATCGCGCCATAGGTGCCGCCATCATAGACGCCGAACAATGTCGTGCGGGTCATGATGCGGACATCGGGCAGTGTGGCGAGTTCGGCCAGCGTGCGCGTAATCCATTCGGCCGCCGGCGCGCCGTCGATCATGCCGCCGTCGGCGAGCAGGCGGCCGCCAAGCGCAAAATCTTCCTCGCACAGGATGACGCGGGCGCCGCCGCGCCCGGCCGCCAATGCCGCCGCAAGCCCGGCCGGGCCGGAGCCGGCAATCAGCACGTCGCAATGCGCCCACGCCTTGTCGTAATGGTCGGGATCGGCGACGCCTGCAGCGCGGCCGAGGCCGGCGGCGCGGCGAATCGTTGGCTCGTAGATCGTTTCCCAGAATTTCGCCGGCCACATGAAGGTCTTGTAGTAGAAGCCGGCGACGAAGATCGGCGCGAACAGCTGGTTGACCGCCATCAGATCGTGGCGCAGCGACGGCCAGCGGTTCTGGCTGGCGGCTTCGAGCCCGTCATAGAGTTCGGCCGTGGTCGCCTTGGTGTTCGGCTCGCGCCGCGCTCCGCTGCGCAGTTCGACCAGCGCGTTGGGCTCCTCCGAACCAGCGGTCAGGATGCCGCGCGGCCGGTGGTATTTGAACGAGCGGCCGACCAGCTTGACGCCATTGGCGATCAGCGCCGAGGCCAGCGTGTCGCCTTGGAAGCCGGCAAAGCTCTTGCCGTCGAAGTGGAAGGCCAGCGGCGCGGCGCGATCGATGAGACCGCCGCTCTCCAGCCGGTGTGTTTGCGCGGGGCCAACCATCAGGCCCCAACCTCGGCGGCACCAACGCCTGCAGCCGGTTCGACCGCCGAAATCTCATGCGTCAGCGTGTTGCGGGCGACCTTCAGCCAGGCCCGGCAGCCGCCGCCATGGTACCAGTATTCGCTCATCGGCCCGGCGATGTTGTCGCGTAGATAGACGTAGTCGAAGACCTCGTCTTCGGTGGCGCCGGCCGCCGGACGCGTCGGCTTGGCGTCGCCCAGATAGGTGAACTCGCCGAGTTCGCGTTCGCCGCAGAAGGGACAGACAATGCGCATGCTTCTTCAGCCAGCCTTTAATGCAGGTTCGGTTGGGCGCCTTGGCCCTTTTCGTCGATCATCGCACCTCGCCGGAAGCGGTCGAGACGAAAGCGGGCAGCCTCCTTGTGCGGCTCGTCGCGCGCCAGCAGATGGGCAAAGACCAGGCCGGAGCCGGGCGTCGCCTTGAAGCCGCCATAGCACCAGCCGGCGTTGAGATAGAGCCCGTTGACCGGTGTTTTGTCGATGATCGGCGAGCCGTCCATCGACATGTCCATGATGCCGCCCCACTGACGCAGCAGCCGTATCCGGCCGATCATCGGCATCAGCGCCATTCCGCCCTCGCACACGTCTTCCATGACAGGCAGATTGCCGCGCTGGGCATAGGAATTGTAACCGTCTATGTCGCCGCCGAAGACCAGGCCGCCCTTGTCGGACTGGCTGACGTAGAAATGCCCGGCGCCGAACGTCATGACGTTGGTGATCAGCGGCTTGATCGCCTCGGAGACGAAGGCCTGCAGCACATGGCTTTCGATCGGCAGCCGCATGCCGGCCATCGCCGCGACGCGCGACGAGGAGCCGGCGACCGCCATGCCGACCTTGGCCGCGCCGATCCTGCCGCGGCTCGTCTCGACGCCGGTCACCTTGCCGCTGCCATCGCGGACAAAACCGGTCACCTCGCAGTTCTGGATGATGTCGACGCCGAGCGCGCTCGCCGCATGCGCATAGCCCCAGACCACGGCGTCGTGCCGCGCCGTGCCGCCGCGCCGCTGCAAAAGCCCGCCCTGCACCGGGAAACGTGCGTTGTCGAAGTTCAGGAACGGCATCATCTTCCTGACCGCCGTCAGATCGAGCAGTTCGGCATCGATGCCGTTGATGCGCATGGTGTTGCCGCGCCGCGCATAGGCATCGCGCTGCGCGTCGGAATGGTAGAGGTTGATGACACCGCGCTGGCTGACCATGGTGTTGTAGTTGAGGTCCTGCTCCATCCGCTCCCACAGCTTCATCGACAGCTCGTAGAAGCCGGTATTGCCGGGCAGCCCGTAATTGGAGCGGATGATGGTTGTGTTGCGGCCGGCATTGCCGGAGCCGATCCAGCCTTTTTCCAGCACGGCGACATTCCTGATGCCGTATTCGCTGGCGAGGAACCATGCCGTCGCCAGGCCATGGCCGCCGCCGCCGATGATCACCACGTCGTAGTGGCTCTTCGGGCTGGCGTCGCGCCAGGTGCGCTGCCAGTTCTTATGGCCGGAAAATGCCGCCCGGGCGAGGGAGAAGATCGAGTATTTCATGAACCTGTTTCGCGCCGGGCGTGCAACAATTCCGGATCAGATGTCGAGCGTGTGGTCGCGCTCCCACTGGGTGAAGTGGGAAGCATAGGAATTCCATTCCTGCTGCTTGAGCTTTAGATAGGCCGACGAGAATTCCTCACCCAGCGCCGCCTTGAGCGATTTGTCGTTGTCAAACTCGCGCAACGCGTCGAGCAGGTTGAGCGGCAGCTTCGGCGCGCCCTCGACCGTATGGCCGAACTGGTACATGTCGATATCGTAGCGCCGGCCGGGGTCGGCCTTCGAGCGGACGCCGTCAAGGCCGGCGGCGATGATCACCGCCTGCAGCAGATACGGGTTTGCCGCGCCGTCCGGCAGGCGCAGCTCGAAGCGGCCGGGGCCGGGCACGCGCACCATGTGGGTGCGGTTGTTGCCGGTCCAGGTCACCGTGTTCGGCGCCCAGGTGGCGCCGGAGATGGTGCGCGGTGCGTTGATGCGCTTGTAGGAATTGACCGTCGGGTTGGTGATGGCGGCAAGCGCGGACGCATGTTTCATAATGCCGCCGAGGAAATTCCTGCCCTTGGCCGACAGGCCGAGCTCCATCGCATTGTCGGCAAAGACATTGGTCTTGCCGTCTTTGTCCCACACCGAGATATGCGCATGGCAGCCATTGCCGGTCAGGCCCTGGAAGGGTTTAGGCATGAAGGTTGCGCGCAGGCCGTGCTTTTCGGCGACCGATTTCACCATGAATTTGAAGAAGGAATGCTTGTCGGCGGTCGCCAGCGCATCGTCGAAGGCCCAGTTCATCTCGAACTGGCCGTTGGCGTCCTCGTGGTCGTTCTGGTAGGCGCCCCAGCCGAGCGCCAGCATGTGGTCGCAGATCTCGGCGATCACATCGTAGCGGCGCATCACCGCCTGCTGGTCGTAGCAGGGCTTCGACGCCGTGTCATATTCGTCGGAAATCGTCTTGCCATCCGGCGAGATCAGGAAGAATTCGGCCTCAACGCCGGTCTTGATGTGCATGCCGTCGCCAGCGGCCTCCGCGATCAACCGCTTCAGCGTGTTGCGCGGCGCCTGCTCGACCGATTTGTCGTCCATGATGCAGTTGGCGGCGACCCAGGCGACTTCCGGCTTCCAAGGCAACTGAATCACCGAGGCCGGATCCGGCACCGCCAGCATGTCGGGATGCGCCGGCGTCAGGTCGAGCCAGGTGGCAAAGCCGGCAAAGCCGGCACCGTCCCGCTGCATGTCGGCGATCGCCTGCGCCGGCACCAGCTTGGCGCGTTGCCCACCGAACAGGTCGGTGTAGGATATCATGAAATATTTGACGCCCTTTTCCTTGGCGAAGGCGGCGAGATCGTTCCCCATTATAGTTCCTCGCTTACTGGCATTTGGTTTGTTTTAGAAGCCGTTCTTGCCCGGTATCCAGTTGGTGCCGGCCAGCGGCACGCCGGCCATGGCGGCGGCTTCGATCGTCAAGGCCACAAGATCCTCGGGCTCGAGATTGTGCAGGCTGTTCTTGCCGCAGGCGCGGGCGATTGTCTGCGCCTCAAGTGTCATCACCTTAAGATAATTCGCCAGCCGTCGGCCGGCCGCAATCGGATCGACCCGTTTCATTAGCTCGGGATCCTGCGTGGTGATGCCGGCCGGGTCGCGACCCTCATGCCAGTCGTCATAGGCGCCGGCGGTGGTGCCGAGTTCGTTGTATTCCGCCTCCCAGCGCGGGTCGTTGTCGCCGAGCGCGACAAGCGCTGCCGTGCCGATCGACACCGCATCGACGCCGAGCGCCAGCGCCTTGGCGACGTCGGCGCCGTTGCGTATGCCGCCGGAGACGATCAGCTGCACCTTGCGATGCATGCCGAGATCCTGCAGCGCCTGCACCGCCGGCCTGATGCAGGCAAGCGTCGGCTGGCCGACATTTTCAATGAACACTTCCTGGGTCGCCGCCGTGCCGCCCTGCATGCCGTCGACGACGACGACATCGGCGCCCGATTTCACCGCAAGCGCGGTGTCGTAATACGGCCGCGCGCCGCCGACCTTGACGTAGATCGGCTTTTCCCAATCGGTGATTTCGCGCAATTCGAGGATCTTGATCTCGAGGTCGTCCGGCCCGGTCCAGTCGGGGTGGCGCGAGGCCGAGCGCTGGTCGATGCCTTTCGGCAGCGTGCGCATTTCGGCGACGCGGTCGGAGATTTTCTGGCCGAGCAGCATGCCGCCGCCGCCGGGCTTGGCGCCCTGGCCGACGACAACCTCGATCGCGTCGGCACGGCGCAGATCGCGCGGGTTCATGCCGTAGCGCGACGGCAGATACTGGTAGACCAGCGTCTTCGAATGGCCGCGCTCTTCCTCGGTCATGCCGCCGTCGCCGGTGGTCGTCGAGGTGCCCGACAGCGTCGCGCCACGGCCGAGCGCTTCCTTCGCCGGGCCGGACAGCGAGCCGAAGCTCATGCCGGCAATGGTGATCGGGATTTTCAATTCGATCGGTTTTCTCGCATAGCGCGAGCCGAGCACGACGCTGGTGTCACAGCGCTCGCGATAGCCTTCGAGCGGATAGCGCGAGATCGAAGCACCGAGGAACAGAAGGTCGTCGAAATGCGGCAGCTTGCGCTTGGCGCCGGCGCCGCGGATGTCATAGATGCCGGTCGCCGCCGCGCGGCGGATCTCGGAAAGCGTGTAGTCGTCGAAGGTCGCGGATTTGCGCGGCGTCGTCGGCGGGTTGCGATAGGTCATTGAGCCTCAATACGCGTCGGCGTTGTCGATATTGAAATTGTAGAGGGTACGAGCCGAGCCATAACGCTTGAACTCCGCCGCCTTGACGCCGGTCACGCCGGCGCGGTCGAGCAAGCCTTGCAGCAATTCGAGATGCTCGGGCCGCATCTCCTTGGCGATGCAGTCGGCGCCGAGGCTTTCGACCTTGCCGCGCACGAAAAGCCGCGCCTCGTAGATGGAATCGCCGAGCGCATCGCCGGCGTCGCCCAGCACCACTAGGTTGCCGGACTGCGCCATGAAGGCCGACATGTGGCCGATATTGCCATGGACGACGATGTCGATGCCTTTCATCGAGATGCCGCAGCGCGACGACGCGTTGCCTTCGATGACGAGCAACCCGCCCCGGCCGGTGGCGCCGGCATACTGGCTGGCATCGCCTTTGACGACGATCTGGCCGGACATCATGTTCTCGCCGACGCCGGGCCCGGCCGAGCCATGCACGGTGATGGTGCCGCCGTCGTTCATGCCGCCGCAATAATAGCCGACGCTGCCGCGCACATCGATGGCGACCGGCTGGTCGACGCCGACGGCGACCGAATGGCTGCCTCGCGGGTGGAGCACCTCCCAGGCGGTCTCGTTCGAACCGGGCGCCAGATCGTGCAGCGCCTGGTTGAGCTCGCGCAGCGACATTTCGGCCAGATCGAAGACCCGTGACGCATGGCCCGGCTCGCGCGCGGCCTTGGAGAGGTTGCCCGTATTGAAGGCATTGCTTGCCGGCATTGGTTCAATGCTCCCAGAAATAGACGGTTGCGGGCTCGGGTTCCCAGACCTTCGCATTGTCTATGCCGGGCAGTTTGGTGAGCGCACGATATTCCGAGCCGAAGGCGACATACTGGTCGGTTTCGGCCATTACTGCGGGCTTGCAGGCGATCGGGTCGCGCACCACGCCGAAGCCGTTCTTGGTGCCGACGACGAAGGTGAAAAACCCGTCGAGATCGCTCAGCGTGCCTTCCAGCGCCTCGCCGAGGTTCTTGCCATGCGCCATCTGCGAGGAGAGATAGGCGGCAGCGACCTCGGTGTCGTTCTCGGTCTCGAATGTCATGCCTTCGCGGATCAGCTCGCGGCGGACATTGTTGTGGTTGGACAGCGAGCCATTATGCACCAGGCACTGGTCGGCGCCGGTCGAGAACGGATGCGCGCCCATCGTCGTCACCGCCGATTCGGTCGCCATGCGGGTATGGCCGATGCCGTGCGTGCCGGTCATCTCGCGGACGCCGAAACGGTCGACGACCGCTTCGGGCAGCCCGACTTCCTTGTAGATTTCGACGACGTCGCCGGCGCCCATGATGCGGATGTCGGGGCGCAGCGCCTGGATCGTCTCGCGTGCTTCGTCGATCTTGGCAGGCGTCGTCCGGACCACGGCATGCGTCGACTTCGCAGCAATGCTCACCGGCGCGCCGATTGCCTTGGCGAGTTCGGCGTCGAGGCTGCGGAAATCGCGCTCCGGCTTGGCCGACTGGATGGTGATCTTGGCTTCATTGGAGGGCGCGCCATAGATGGCGATGCCGGCGCTGTCGGGACCGCGATCGCTGAGCGAGATCAGCATCTCCGACAGCATCGCGCCAAGCTGGGGCTCGAGCGACTTGTCCTTCAAAAACAGTCCGACGATTCCGCACATGTCAGCCTCCGCGAGTTTGTTCCCTCCGAGATGTATCGAATGAGTCCCGGGAATTCAATTGGTATGAAAAAAATTTTCCTGTCGTTATATATCGGCTGAGGCGCCGCCGGCCGCACTATCGCTGCGCTGGCCGCCATTGTGAACCCATTTGGCATAGCGGATGCGAGCGACCTTGTAGGCATCCAGGATCGACAGGGCATAGATCAGGAAGCCGCCGGCATGGCGTCCGACGAAGCTGGCGTCGGGCGGCGCGATCTTGGCGGTGACCCAGGCAAGGATCACCATGAAGAACAGGAATTGCAGGCCGCGCACCGGCACGCCGAGCACGACATGCCCGCTCGCCGGCAAAACGATCGCAGCGCCCAGAACCAGATAGGGGCTCGGTGGTGCGGGGGAGGTGGTGATCTGGCTGATCATGCCGCTTGCCGTTCGCTTTGATTGATGGCATCGCGCAGCGCCGAAGCCGACGACAGCAGCCTCTCGATCAGCACCGGATCGAGCCTGACCGCGCCGAATTCGGCCTGCCGGAATACGCCGTAGCGCGCCCGCTCGGCCTCGGCCAGCAGCCAGACGATGCGCACGCCGTTCGGCGTGATCAGCAATTCCTTGGCGCGCTCCTCGGCAAAGACATCGAGGTGGCCGGCGATGATGGCTTCGGGGAAGCGCACGCCCTTGCGGTCGCTCCGCAGCACCGCCTCGGCCGGAAACCCCGCCGCCTTCGGCAGCGGATGGACGAGATGATCGAAATTGGAAAAAGTCGTCGGCGATCCGGGCCGCATCATCATATCGAAAGTGCCTGGTATCGCGACCTTTTCGGTGATCGAAACACTCAGCCAGCGCGCCGGCAGCTTCCTTATCGCCAGCGTGTCGACGATGGTCCGCACCTGGACCCGCCGGCCGTTCCACGAGCCGGCGAAGGTGACGACGCCGGCAGTGCCGTCCGAGACGTTGGCCGCGTCGGGGACGACGACGCGGACGCCAGCTTCGTCGGCGGCAAGCCCGGTCGAAGCCTTGGCGCGGCTGGCCCGCGCAAGCCAGGCTATATGGAGGACGAGAGCCAGGGCAACCGCCCCGGCGAGCAATGCTGAGATCACCTAACGCACCTCGTCACGCAAATGCCCGCCCAGACCGGGCGCGCCGTCAGTAGCCCTGCGGCTTCGGCCACGGCATGGTGAACTGGGCACCACGGCGCACGAATTTGTAGCGGTAGAAGTGGAACCACAGCGAGATCAGGAAGTAGAAGGCGACCATGGCGATCAGCTGCGAGCCGAAGCCGAGGAAGATCGCAAAGAAGGTGACCACGCAAAGGCAGAACAAGACGATCGCCGGCAGCGGATGGAACGGATGGGTGTAGCCGCGGCGGATCGAGCCGAGCGGCCACTTTTTCCTGAACATGATGATGTTGATGCTCATGAAAGTGTATTGCAGCACGCCCGACAGGATCGAGAAGGTGATCGCCTGGTTGAGGTCGGCGATGAAGGCGAAGGCGAGCGCGATCGGCAGCAGAAACAGGATCGAGCGATAGGGCGTGCGGTATTTCGGATGCACCGCCGAGAACCAGGTCGGCAGATAGCGGTCGCGGCCGAGCGAAAACCAGGCGCGCGCGGCGTCGTTGATGCAGCCATTGGCGGAGGCGAGCGCGGCAAGCAGCGTCGCGATGAACAACAGGTTCTCCAGCAGCGCACTGCCGGTCAGTTTGCCTGCATCCCACAGCGGATAATAGGTGATGCCGAGATATTCCCAGGGCATCATCGAGGCGCAGACATACCAGGTCATGGCGGCGGCGATCAGAAGCGTGATCATGCCGGCCATCGTGCCGTAGGGCAGCGAGCGCGCCGGCGAGCGCACTTCCTCGGCGGCCTGCGTGGTGCCCTCGATGCCGAGATAATACCAGATGCCGAACTGGAAGGCGGCGATGACGCCGATCCAGCCGTAGGGCAGGGCGTTGCCCGGGGTCACCAACTCGTTGAGCTTGAGCACGGCGCCTTGCGTCCACGGGCTGACCGAGAAGAACAGGATGACGATCGAGACATAGGCGATGGCGGTGATGACGAAGTTGACGTTGAGCGTCATCAGCACGCCGCGATAGTTCAGCCATGCCAGCACGACGATTGTCGCGGCGATGAAGGAATTGTGGTTGAGGCCCTCGACGCCGGCTTTGGCGACGATGGTGTCGCCGAGCAGGATCGCGTCCGACACTTCGAGCATGGTGTAGGCAAAGACCAGGAACAGCGCGACGTTGAAGGCCATCAGCGGCCCGACAATGTGCTTGGCCTGCGCATATTGGCCGCCGGCGGCGGCAACCGTCGAGGTCACTTCGGAATCGATCATCGCGACCGAGGTGTAGAGCAGCCCGACGATCCAGCAGACGATCAGCGCCGCCAGCGCGCCGCCTTTGTCCGCCGCGAAATTCCAGCCGGTGAATTCGCCGACCAGAACGATCCCGACGCCGAGCGCCCAGACATGGGCGGGGCCGAGCACCCTGAGCAGTGAAACCCTGTCGCCCTGCACTTGCACCGCTGGTTCAGCCGTGATCGTCATCGTTCAATCCCCACTCAGATCCGGTGTTTTTCGGACACGGCTTCAAGTTCGCCTTCCCTGGACGAGGTCAGCATCTCTTCGGAATAGGTCGTGTCGATCTTGAACCAGTCGTAGAGCATCCACAGCGCGAGCACGATCGAGATGCCCCAGCATGCGTAAGAGAGTGCCACCCACATGACGATGCTTCCTATCTATTTGTCGCCGAACTTTTCGTCGATGACGTCGCGGTATTCGCGGTCCGATGCGCGGAACAGAAAGATGAAATAGCCGATCAGCACCGCCGCCATGATGATCAGCGTCGGCCAGTCGATGATGTAGTGGAACCGGTTCTGGATGATGTCGTGCGCGGTTTCCGGCGTGTAGCCGAGCTTTTCCCAGATCGAGGCCATGGTCGGGTTCTGGCCGAGCGCTTCCCACGTCTTGGCGTCGAGCGCGTCGATGGATTTTGCCGCCCCTGCCAGGCCTAGTTTCAGCGGCAGCCACAGCGCGACGAAAATCGCGACCACGACGACGGCGATATCGAAAACCTGTCCGGCCTTGCTCTGTTCGGGCGGTGTATAGCGGGCCATGCGTCTCCCCCCTCAGGACTTGCGGTTGCGGTAGGCGTCGGCGTTCTTGATGTCGAGGCCGTAGATGAAGTCCTTGTCTTCCTTGTAGTGGTTGACCATCGCCAGAATGGCGGCCGTGTTGAAGATCAGCACCGCGGCGGCGGCGACCGCGACGACGAGCTTGATGCCGGCGTCGGGGACGTATGGCCATGTCATGAACAGGACAAAGAGGATCGTCGCCCACAGGCAGACGATCAGGAGCACGGATCCACGCACGTCGGAACGGTACAACGCTTCCACGCGCTGTTGCAGGTCGGACATCGGCTTTCCCCTTTTTCAACGCCGGTCCGGATTGGCCGGTCATTGCCCTCTTTCAAGAGAGTGAAATTTTTTTCATAAAATCCGGCCGAATTCTGGAATTGTCAAGACGATTTTACGCGACGTTAACCGTTTGTTTCGGCGCACCGGATTTGCCTGACAATGAAATTATTTGCTTACGGGTATTGCAGGCTCCCGGCGTTTGCGATCAATATTCAAGCCAACGCTCCCGCCTGTGTGCAGGGAGCAGGGGAAAGCAAAAAAGTTTCTTTCGAACGGAGGACAGCGGATGACGGCATCCTGGAGATTTTCGACGCTTGCGGACCGCCATCGCGCGCTCGGCTCGAAGCTCGAGGACTGGAGCGGCATGGGCACCGCCTGGACCTACGACAAGGACGCCGACGAAGAGTATATCGCCATCCGCACCAAGGCCGGCCTGATGGACGTGTCCGGCTTGAAGAAGGTCCACATCACCGGGCCGCACGCCTCGCACCTGATCGATCTGGCGACGACGCGCGACGTCGAAAAGATCTATCCCGGCAAGTCGGCCTATGCCTGCATGCTCAACGAGGCCGGCAAGTTCACCGACGACTGCATCCTCTACCGCACCGGCCCGAATTCCTGGATGGTCGTGCATGGCTCGGGCACCGGGCATGAACAGTTGCAGCGCGCTTCCGTCGGTCGCGACGTGTCGCTGCGCTTCGACGACAATCTGCACGATCTTTCGCTGCAGGGCCCGACCGCCGTCGATTATCTGGCAAAGCATGTGCCCGGCATTCGCGACCTCAATTATTTCCACCACATGCAGACCCAGTTGTTCGGCTTTCCGGTGATGATCTCGCGCACCGGCTACACCGGCGAGCGCGGCTACGAGATCTTCTGCCGTGGCCAGGACGCCGGAACGATCTGGGACAGGATCCTCGACGACGGCAAGAGTGCCGGCATCATCCCGTGCCGCTTCACCACGCTCGACATGCTGCGCGTCGAGAGCTACCTGCTGTTTTACCCCTACGACAATTCTCAGAAATACCCGTTCGAGAACGAAGGCCCCGGCGACACACTGTGGGAGCTTGGTCTCGACTTCACCGTCAGCCCCGGCAAGACGGGCTTTCGCGGCGCCGAGGAGCACTACCGCCTCAAGGGCAAGGAGCGCTTCAAGATCTTCGGCGTGCTGCTCGAAGGCAAGGAGCCGGCCGACGAGGGCGCGCCGGTCTATCGCGACGGCAAAAAGGTCGGCGTGGTGACCTGCGCCATGTATTCGCCGCTGGTCAAAAGATCGATGGGCATTGCCCGGCTCGACGTCGACTGCGCGGTGCAGGGCACCAGGCTCGAGATCCGCAACAAGAGCGGCGCCATCAGCGCAACCGCCGAGCCGCTTCCTTTCGATGATCCGAAGAAGACCAAGCGCACGGCGAAAGGCTGAGGCATACTGCGGGTATGGCAGCGAAAAGCATCATCAGTCGCCCGGTCTATGGGACCCTGTCTCCGCAGCCCGGCAAGCATCATCTTTTCATAGCGGATGCAGAGGGAGCGCTGGCGATTGCCGATCTGGCCGCCAAGGCACCGGCGGATCTCTTCGGTGGCGCCCACATCATCTTCATTCCCGGACGCGATGGTAAATATGCCGATGCGCTCGAAGCCCTGAAGCCGGCACAGTTCTACCTCGGCCATTCCTTTGCCAGCGCCCTGCCGCGGCTGAAGCAGACGCTGGCCAACGCCCATATGGGCCTCAGGCTCTACCTTGCCGGCACCGAGGGGCTGATCGGCCAGGCCATGCAGGCGGCGCTGGAAGCCGGCATCGACCACACCTCGATCCAGACCGAGCATCGCGGCTCGCTGGCGCGCCGCATGCAATGCGTCCACTGCAAGGGCATCACCGAGAACGTGACGACGCAGCCGGCAACCTGTTCGCATTGCGGCCTCTTGCTTCTGGTGCGCGACCACTATTCGCGGCGCCTCGCCGCCTTCCAGGGCGTCTGCATCAACGCCGAGGACCGCAGCGAAATTCCTCCGATCGAGGAGGTCTTTCGATGAGCACCGGCACCACCAAGCTCGATGTCGTCGTCAGCGATGTCGTCCCGGTCAACGAGCTGGTGACGCGCTTTCATTTCCGCCGGCGCGACGGCGAGCTTTTGCCGACCTTTTCCGGCGGCGCCCATGTCGTCGTCGAGATGCGCGATGGCGAACGCACCAGGCTCAATCCCTATTCGCTGATGGGCTCGCCGCTCGACACCCGCGAATACACCATCTCGGTGCGCCGCGACGACGCCGGCCGCGGCGGCTCGCTGTTCATGCACAGGCATGTCAGGCCGGGCACGGAGATGGTGGTCAGCTACCCCGTCAACCTGTTCTCGCTCGATCTGCGCGCCAGGAAGCACCTGATGCTGGCCGGCGGCATCGGCATCACCCCGTTCATGGCGCAGACCGCGCAGCTGGCGGCGGAAGGCGGCAATTTCGAATTGCACTACACCTGCCGCACCGCCTCGCTCGGCACCTATGCCGACCTGTTGAGAGAGCGCTACGACCGCCGGGTCAGGCTCTATCACGACGATCGCGACGAGCGCGTCGATCTCGACCGGCTGCTGTCGTCGCAGCCGCTCGGCACGCATCTCTATGTCTGCGGCCCGTCCGGCATGATCGGCTGGGTGCGCGAGCGTGCCGCGGCCCTCGGCTGGCCTCCGGAGACCGTGCATTTCGAGCATTTCGCCGCACCCCAGCCCGGCGCGCCCTTCGACGTGACGCTGGCGCTCAGCGGCAAGACAATCCGTGTCGACGAGCAGCAGAGCCTGCTCGAGGCGATCGAGGCGGCCGGCGTCGATCCGCCCTATCTCTGCCGCGGCGGCGTCTGCGGCCAGTGCGAGACCAACGTCATTTCGCATGACGGCAAATTCATCCACAACGACCACTGGCTGAGCGAGGAAGACCACCGTTCGGGCTGCAAGATCATGCCCTGCGTCTCGCGCTTCGAGGGCAGGTCGCTGGTGCTGGAAAGATAGGAGGCGAGCTTGGGCATCACCTTTCGTAAGGAAACGTTCCGCGACGACTTCACCTTCAGGAACAGCCCCGAGCACATCAGGCGGTTCCCGTTCCCGTTCCACGAAGACAGCTACATGTATGCCGTCAACATCGAGCCGCATATCGCCGGGCCGAAGGGCAGCGTGCTGGAGAATTTGATCGACGTCGACGAGCACTATGTCGCCGAGATGCAGGACCGCGCTTTGGTGCTGGCCGAGGATCCGCTGCGCTGCCAGTCGCTGCCGCACATGACGCTGGCCGGCTGGGATCTGCTCGAGCTTTTGATGGAGCAGCAGGCGCTGGGCTATCCCGAGCATTTCACGCTGACGCGCCATGGCGACCGCTGGCGCTGGATCAACCGACCGCTCGGCATCGACGACAGCTTCACCTTCGGCGACGTCTCGACGCTGCCCTATGGGCCGATGGAATACATCACCCGCCAGAGCCAGGGCGATTTCTGCATTCTCGACCAGCGCGACGGCAATCTGTGGATGGATGCCGGCATGGTCACCACCCAGGCCGACTGGTCGCTCGATTTCGACATCGGCATGAACTTCTTCGAATGGCATGCGCCGGTGCCGCTGGCGCATGAGAAGGGCATCTTCGTCCGGGCGCTAAAATTCCTCACCAACATCCAGCAGGGCAAGCCGGCGCGCCGGCTGAACTGGACGATGACAATCAATCCTCGCCTCGATACCAGCCCGGAAAATTATCACAAATGGGGTCCGGACCGGACCACGGTGACGCCCAAAAACGTCGGCGACAAGGTCCATCTGCGCGTCGAGCTGCAGAGCTTCTGGCGGCTGCCGCGCTCGAATGCGATCGTCTTCCCGATCCGCTGCTACCTGATCAAGATGGACGAGCTGGTGACGCAGCCGAAATGGGCAAGGCGCCTGCACCGCGTCATCCGCGACCTGCCCGAGGAACTCGCCAACTACAAAGGCCTGACGCGCTACCGCGCGACGCTGGTCGAATGGCTGTCGAAGCTGGATGACGGCAGTGCGACATCGCCGGGGTTCGGGCCGGATTGAGGTTCTGTTTGCGAGGTTCGCGCTGCCCGTCAAGCTGCCAATCTCCCCCCAAGAGGGGGAGATGCCCGGCAGGGCAGAGGGGGGCGCCGTAGAGCGCCGGCCTTTAGCCCCCCTGCGACCAATCGAGGACGAGCTTGCCCTGCAGTTCAACGTAGCAGCGCGTGGAGGTTACGGCATGATGGGGTGGACGGCGCCCGACGGCATCGGATGTGCCAGAATGAGTTCGTTGAGATCTCAAACAAGGGAGCCGTCCGT